>NZ_CAXAOY010000055.1:0-1069 GCF_963970975.1 Pseudomonas sp. RA_15y_Pfl1_P11 | reverse complement strand
GCTTTAATCGGCAACGCCGTGAGGTGTGCGTGCCACGAGAGGATGGCGAGTACTGGATTGTCCCCTGGGAAAGCGTGACGGCGGCGGCCACGCAGCAGTCGTCGGTGAGTCAGGCGGGTAAAGCTACAATGGGCTTATTGATCATTGGCTTTGAGAATCCTGACCCGCAGGCCAAGGAGGATAACAAGCATTTTTGGTTCGGATTTAACTGTGGTGGCGGCACCACGGCCATGGCGTTGTGGGAGTGCGTGCGCAGCTACATGGAGATTGGGCCAGAGGTTTTGCCTATTACAAATGATTTTGAGGGGGGGAGAGAAAAACTGCGCGGTAGAAGTGTTTTTTGGGGCGTTTGCTCTGAGTACCTTGATGGAATCAGGCAACACCTAATGGCTCAAGAAATTGGTCAAGCAATTTGGTTGGTGATCGGTGCCTTACTCCTTGGTGCCCCGGTCGCAATGATGCTGCAAACATGGAAGTTATCACCCCCACCAGACCTCGACTATCCCGACATCATCGAATGGTCCAAACCACTGCCACCGGAGCAATGGGCCAAGCGCTCCCCTGAGTTGGAAGTGGCCATCGCAAAACGTGAAGCGGAACTGGCCGTGCAACCCAAGGACCGCGCATGAGTACGCCACCGGCAGGCACCACGAAAAAACGGCTGTTTTCGCGCAATGACTACTTGGCGCCGTTGCCCATTCCCACCGGTGAAAAACCCTCGGATGTGCTCAACACCATCTGGCGCAAGAACGAGGTGTTTCTCGACATCGGAAACTACAGCATTGGCTCGGCGGTGATGGTGCTATGGCCGATGGTGATGCTGTTTGCATTCATGGGATATCTGTTCAGAAATGATCATGACGATATGCACATATTTGCGATCATGACTACCTTCATCATTGGGGTTCCTACGTTTTTTTAATTCAGGGACTGTTTCGTGAGGTGCCATTGCCCGTGCGCTTTAATCGGCAACGCCGTGAGGTGTGCGTGCCACGAGAGGATGGCGAGTACTGGATTGTCCCCTGGGAAAGCGTGACGGCGGCGGCCACGCAGCAGTCATCGGTGAGTC
>NZ_CAXAOY010000054.1:0-1251 GCF_963970975.1 Pseudomonas sp. RA_15y_Pfl1_P11 | reverse complement strand
CCTTTCCACGCTCATCCGGCCAGGCAGTCGGAGCGCAGCGACGCAGGTTTGCATTGTTAGTCTGAAGTCCCTGTCGTCGTCAATTTCGTTGCGCGTCTGCGCATCGATTCGCCCTTCAGTTCGATCCGATAAGCGTTGTGCACCAGCCGGTCGAGGATCGCGTCGCCCAAGGTCGGATCGCCGATCAGCGCGTGCCATTTGTCCACTGGCATCTGGCTGGTCACTAGCGTCGAGCGGTTGCCGTAGCGGTCGTCCAGCAGTTCAAGCATGTCGCGCCGTTGCGCAGCGGTAAACGGTGCCAAGCCCCAGTCGTCCAGGATCAGCAGGTCAGTCTTGGCGTAGCCGGCCATCAATTTGGCGAAGCGACCGTCGCCGTGGGCCAGGCCCAGTTCCTCCATCAAGCGCGGCAGCCGCAAGTAGCGCACGCTGTAGCCGTCCCGGCAGGCCTTGTGGGCCAGCGCGCAGGCGAGCCAGGTTTTGCCTACCCCCGTTGGGCCGCCGATGATCAGGTTTAGGCCGTCGCGCAGCCATTGGCCGCTGCCCAGTTGCAGGATCAAGGCCTTGTCCAGGCCACGTGGACTTCGGTAATCGATGTCTTCCAGACAGGCGTTGTGGCGCAGTCGTGCCAGTTTCAGGCGGCTGCTCAGACGCGTGTTTTCACGTTCAGTCAGCTCGCGGTCGACGATCAGACCGAGGCGTTCGTCAAAGCTGAGATCGTTGATTTCAGGCGTTGCGTCTTGTTCGCCAAGCGCCTTGATCATGCCGTGCAGGCGCAGGGTTTGCAGCTTGTCGAGTGTCGGGTTGGGCAGCATTTTGGTGCTCCTTTTTCAGGTCAGTGGTAGTAGCTAGGGCCGCGCAGGTTGATGTGTTCGTCGGGCAGTAGCGGCAGGTTTTGCTGGGACAGCGGTAGCTTTTCCAGCCCTTGGCGCAGGATCGATTCGAGGCTTTTGTAGCTGCACGCGCCCAGTGCCAGCGCACGCTGGCACGCGGCTTCCAGCCGCGCTTCGCCGTGCTGCTTGCTCAGGCGCAGGATGCCCAGGCAGGCGCGGAAGCCTTGCTGCGGATGGATCCGGCGTTCGAGGATGTAGGCGATGACGCCGGCCGTATTCGGGCCTGTCTGCTCTGCCCAGTGGATCAGTCGCTGCGGCGTCCATTCGGCATGTTCGCGGTGACTTTTGGGCATGTGCTCGGTTTGGGTGGTGTGGCGGCCTTTGTGCGGCGAGCGCAGATGGCTGGCCACCCGCTGGTTGG
>NZ_CAXAOY010000053.1:0-1262 GCF_963970975.1 Pseudomonas sp. RA_15y_Pfl1_P11 | reverse complement strand
GGAAAAAGCTGTACCCGCCGCCAGACCTGCCCTATCCCGACATCATCGAATGGTCCAAACCACTGCCACCGGAGCAATGGGCCAAGCGCTCCCCTGAGTTGGAAGAAGCCATCGCAAAACGTGAAGCAGAACTGGCCGTGCAACCCAAGGACCGCGCATGAGTACGCCACCGGCAGGCACCACGAAAAAACGGCTGTTTGCGCGCAATGACTACTTGGCGCCGTTGCCCATTCCCACCGGTGAAAAACCCTCGGACGTGCTCAACACCATTTGGCGCAAGAACGAGGTATTTCTCGATATCGGTAATTACAGCATCGGCTCAGCAGTTATGGTGATTTGGCCTAGTATAATGACAGTATTAGCCATGTCTTACTTTACCCGAAATCTTAACTCTGACTTCAGCCAAGATATTTTGATCTTGGGCTCAATTATTATGCTTCTTCCTATCTGGTTTGTTATCCAAGGTTTATTTCGCGAGGTGCCGTTGCCGGTGCGTTTTAATCGGCAACGCCGCGAAGTGTGTGTGCCACGAGAGGATGGCGAGTACTGGATTGTCCCCTGGGAAAGCGTGACGGCGGCGGCCACGCAGCAGTCGTCGGTGAGTCAGGCGGGTAAAGCTACGATGGGCTTATTGATCATAGGCTTTGACAATCCTGACCCGCAGGCCAAGGAGGATAACAAGCATTTTTGGTTCGGGTTTAACTGTGGTGGCGGCACCACGGCCATGGCGTTGTGGGAGTGCATGCGTAGCTATATGGAGATTGGGCCGGACGCTGTTGAAGATCAGACGGCACGCTTCGACAGATCTAAAGGAATATGGGCTACCTACCTGGACGACCTTATCAAGGCTGCGAAGTTGAGAGGCTGGTTAATAACTGCTTTGTGGGAAGGCTTCTGCGGGATTTTTATTTTTAATACGCTACTGATAGATGTCCTTGAACGCTGGAAACTGAACCCGCCGCCTGATCTGCTTTACCCCGACATCATCGAATGGTCCAGGCCGCTACCACCCGAGCAATGGGCCAAGCGCTCCCCTGAGTTGGAAGAAGCCATCGCAAAACGTGAAGCAGAACTGGCCGTGCAACCCAAGGACCGCGCATGAGTACGCCACCGGCAGGCACCACGAAAAAACGGCTGTTTGCGCGCAATGACTACTTGGCGCCGTTGCCCATTCCCACCGGTGAAAAACCCTCGGATGTGCTCAACACCATTTGGCGCAAGAACGAGGTGTTTCTCGACATCGGAAACTACAGCATCGGCTC
>NZ_CAXAOY010000052.1:0-1308 GCF_963970975.1 Pseudomonas sp. RA_15y_Pfl1_P11 | reverse complement strand
GGTTCTTCACGGATTGCCGGGAAAGACACTCTTGATCTTCATGAAGAAGAACTCGCTGTCCCGGTAACCGTACGCCATTCGTTTGATGACCTTTATTCGATTGTTTATTCCTTCCAACTGACCAGTGTGCATTGGCCAGCGTACCCGGCTCACGATGCCCCGCCAGTAGCCCTTTAGTCTCTTTGCGAATTGGATCAGGGCGGGTATTTCGCTTTCTTGAGCGTGACGCAGCCACTGCTTCCAGGCTGATCTCCAGTCCCAGGCATCGCTCGGTGCCCAGAGCATTTTGAGCTCGGCCTTCATCAAGTAGACCGTCATTAACGATTGGTTGGCGGCCAGCAGATCCTGTAAATGAACCTGCTGTTCCGGCTTTTTCAGGTTCTCCGGGTTACGCAATAGCAACCATCGTGCTTGCTTTATGACCTTTCGAGCAGGCTTGTCATGGCGCAGTCGGTTTGCTTCGTCAACGCGAACACGATCAATCACTTCTCGGCCATATTTGGCGATCACATGGAAAAGGTCATAAATCACCCGTGCTTTTGGGCAGTGTTGGCGAACTTCCAGGTCATAAGCCGTGTTCATGTCCATCGCTACCGCTTCAATTCGGGCGCACCCCTCTGGCCCCAGTTCTTTGAAAAACGGTCTGACTGCCGCTCGGCTACGGCCTTCGCCGATCCAAATTACTCGTCGAGTATCAGCGTCCAACACCACGCTGGCGTAGCGATGACCTTTGAATAACGCGAACTCATCCATTATCAAGCGCCTTGGCTGGGCCTTGGGTAAGGCACTCAACGCCGCTTGCAGAGCGCGCCGCTCCAGCAACCGAACGGTCTCCCAGTGCATCCCGAACATTTGCGCAACATGCAGTGTAGGAAGGCGTTCGCAGGCTCGAATAACGGCCTCTGCCAACCGGCGCGTCATGCGGGCGTAGCGATCCAGCCAACTGACGGCTTCCATGCGCTTGCCACAATCACGGCAACTAACACGCCTGAGCTGCACGTTGAGGCGGACTGCGCGACCGAGAATCGGCAAGTCCCGTACGACTCGATCGCAGTACTCATGAGTTGTTGAGCAGAGCTTTTGGCACCCACCACAGATGGGAAATCGCGTGGCCTGGGGGATCAGGTCGATTTGAAGGGCATCGCCGTCAGGTTTGATCGTGACGACAGAAAAGCCCTCCCAAAAGGGAAGAAAAGTATTAATATCACGCATAAGAACGCCGGTTTTTTAGATGTGTTTGCTCGCACGAACATCATCCATCAAATCGGCGTTCTTGTTTCTGTCTTTCCCGTGATTCCGTGAAGAACC
>NZ_CAXAOY010000051.1:0-1566 GCF_963970975.1 Pseudomonas sp. RA_15y_Pfl1_P11 | reverse complement strand
TACATCGGGCGCGTATTACTTATTGCACAGGTGGAGTGCCGGGCTGCATCGCCAGCAGCAGGTCATCGATGATGGCTTTGCCCATTTCGCCCAAGTAATGCGAGGCGAACGCAAACCTCTCGGCCCTGGGGTCCATGGCAGCTTCAAGGGAGAGCATTTTTGCGTAATAGAGCACGTGAGATGCGTGTTCGAGGGCTTCTACAAGCGGAACCCCGGCGTTGACTGGGGATTCCATGGCCATCCGGACACCCATTCCACCAACATCCGGACACTGATTCCACGTTGATCCGGACACCCTCGCTACCGGGAACTTCACATTATTTATCAATCACCCACTACTTCAGTTTCAGCAATATGCCGACGACAATAATCCAGCTAAAACCAACGATTTTCATCGCCGCATCAATGACCAAAAGACGTTTCAGGTAGGGTGGAAAGTTTTCAAGATCAACAGGGTTTACATCTCCAATTCGGATATATGCTTTTGACCATGTGACCATTCCTGCGATTTTCGCTATTTCCAAAAGAGACCAAATCACGCCCCGTCTCCCCAAACTTGGCCCCCATAGATAAATGTAGCGGCTATTCTTCAGGGCCTCCTTCATGGCATCCAAGTGACGGTGGCTCAGGTAAAGAGTGTATGCAGTGCTCAGAACCCCGAGAATAATTGGCCCCCCAGTCACAAGTATCGCAATCCAAGGTGACCAAGTGTCGATACTGGTCATGGTTGAGAAACCTCATAAATCTTGTCTCCCAAATACTCGCCCCCTCCACCACCGTAAGTCGTACCCACCCAAGCGCCAGCTCCTATTACTGTCGCTACGCAGACTATCCCCCCTATACCAGTAGTAGCACCTAGCGCTACACAGATCGGGCCACTCGCATATTTGGCGATTCCTCCGCCGAAAGCACCACCTGCAGCTGACCCAGCGAACTTTCCTCCCTCTGTAAACTTAACCTTCTCACACGCAGCCCCAGAATCCCCGTTACACACCTGCTCAATAGCTAGCAGCGAGGAGATACCGCCAAGACCAATACCGATGTAACCACCTGCCTTCATATACTTCGTGGCACGACTGACCGCCTCCACATGAGCGGCATACCCCGGAATCTGCCCCGGTCCGCCCGCTTTGTCCCAGTGAAGTACCAGACTTCGACTGGATATACCCAGGGCGGTTTTCAACTTGGGGTGATCACCCAAGGTGGTCTGCCCGCGCAAGCGAGTGGAGTTGAGCAAATGCGCATCCAACTGACTCATCAACCGCTGACGATCAGCAAAGAACTGCGCTGATCTAAGATGTCCGTGCTGTCGATAACTGTCCTGATGCAGCCGCTCCATAGCCTGCAGCGTCTCGCGCAGGTTGTTCAGATGCTTTTCCATCACCACAGCGCTGACGCCGAGCCAGGTTGAGGTATGGCCAATGAAACCGGCGATCTCTGCACCGTGTCGATACAGAAAGTCGGCCTCATCAGGCGTCAGCGAATCCAGAGATTCGCTGACTTGTTGTGCAGCCTGCATCAGTTGCGCTTCCTGATAGGTGCAGGAAGTATTGTTCGGATCGCTGA
>NZ_CAXAOY010000050.1:0-1629 GCF_963970975.1 Pseudomonas sp. RA_15y_Pfl1_P11 | reverse complement strand
TGTGGGAGGCCCCACTACATCTTCGACGTAGCGCTGTCGCGCATCAAACTGGTTCATCGTAAGGTTATAGAACGCGTGCGGGGCAAAGGCCGTAGCCAGCACTGGTGTGTCAGCACCCGAGTGGGAGAGTGGCCTGCACGGTATCGGCGTGGAGTCATTGTCGGCACAGCAAGCTGTGACCACGTATAAGAGAGTGAATCCGCTCGCCACCGTGTACCCCGCCCGCGTCGTTCAATCCTGCGAGGAATTGTCATGACGCGCAAGAACCAAAAGCGTTTTGAGGTTATCCATCCCGATTGTGGTGCCGTTGATGTGGGCGCTGGTGAGCATTTGGCGGCTGTTGATCCGACAAAATGCGATGACCCGGTTAGGCGGTTTTCAACCTTCACCGATGATTTGCATGCCATGGCCGATTGGTTTGAGTCCATGGGCGTCAAGATGGTGGCAATGGAGGCGACTGGAGTTTATTGGATCCCGCTCTTCGAAATACTGGATAGACGAGGTTTTGAGGTCTATCTCGTTAATTCCCGCGCCACTCGGCAGATAACCGGTCGCAAGTCTGATGTACTTGATTGTCAGTGGATCCTTCAACTCATGACGCACGGCCTGTTGAGAGGCGCTTTTCGGCCTGCGGACGACGTGTGCTCACTGCGCTCATTGGTCCGTCAGCGTGGCAATAAAGTTCGCGACCAAGCCAAAGCCCTTAATCGGATGCAAAAGGCTTTGGTGCAAATGAACATCCAATTAGCCCAAGTCATCAGCAACATAGCTGGGGTGACGGGCATGAGTATTTTGCGCGCAATCGTTGATGGCGAGCGCGATCCCGAAGTGCTTGCACTGCTCAGAGACAAGCGTGTTAAGGCCGATCAGGCCACTGTTGCTCGCAGCTTGCACGGCAACTGGCGAGCTGAGCATTTGCATGCGCTGAGTCAGGAGTTGGCGGCTTATGACTTCCTGGAAAAACAGATCGGTGAGTGCGACCAAGCCATTGCTTATGCACTTGAGCGGCTGCCGGTTCTTCAGGCGCAAGTTATCCCGCCCAGCAAATCACTGCGTAACCCGCACCGTTCCAATGAGCAGCAACTGATTTTGCATCGGGCGCTAAACAAGATAATGGGTGTGGATTTAACCGCAATTCCTACCATCGGCATCGATACGGCTTTGGTCTTGGCCAGTGAATTGGGACCGGACTTGTCACGATTTCCGACTTCACAACACTTCTGTTCCTGGCTTGGCCTGGCTCCGCCCACAAGGATTTCGGGAGGGAAACCGCTGCCTGGTAAAGCGGTGAAGGTAATTAATCGAGCTGCGCAGGCATTGAAGCAAGCAGCCTCAATCGCCCGCAATGACAAGAGCTTTATCGGCGCCAGTCATCGTGCTCGCCTGACCCGAATGGATACCTGTTGCGCAATCAAAGCGACAGCCCATCAACTGGCAAGGTTGATTTACGCAATGCTGACTAAAGGTCAGCCTTACGTTGAGAAAGGGATAGAAGCATTTGAAGAAAGAAGCCGTGATCGGCAGATGCGCGCCTTGGAACGCAAGGCACGCAAACTTGGATTGCAGCTGGTTAAAGCGGCTTAAATTTTAAGAGCAAAAACAATGAGTTATTTTTTGTTTGATAAGAGC
>NZ_CAXAOY010000049.1:0-1812 GCF_963970975.1 Pseudomonas sp. RA_15y_Pfl1_P11 | reverse complement strand
ATGACAACGGCCAGGTCACGGTTCATAACGCCGATGGCAGCCAGGAAGTCTACGTGCATGACCAGCGGGCGCGGCTGGTGCGGCGGGTGGATCCCGATGGTGCTGAGCATTTCAAGTCCTACGATGAGAAAGGCCGGCTGACGGTTGAGCAGGATCCTCTCGGCGCCATAACAGCCTACCAATACGACGAAGCTGGGCGGTTGGTGGCGCTGTTTCCGGGGGATGATGAGCCGACTTCCTACGAGCATGACAATGGCTTCGTACGGGTTGTAAGGCGGGGTCTGGCGGTTTGGAAATACGAGCGCAATGATCAGGGCGACGTTACGCGCAGGACCGATCCAGACGGTAACTCTACGGACTACAGCTACAACAAATACGGGCAGCTGACGCAAGTTTGGTACCCGGATCACAGCTGTCAGCGGCTGGTGTGGAATGAGCGTGGGCAGTTGCTTGAAGAGCATCTGCCGAATGGCGGAGTTAAGCGCTATCGCTATGACGATCTGGGGCGGCAGATTGCCCGCGAGGATGAACATGGCGCGCTGACTCAGTATCAGTGGGATGCAGCAGGCCGCTTACTGAAATTGACTCAGCCCGGCGGTGCAACGCGGGAATACAGCTACAACGCCTACGGAAAAATCACCTCCGAACGCGATGAACTGGGGCACGTCACCCGTTACGAATATGCGGACGGCTTGCACCTGATCAGTCGCTGCATCAACGCCGATGGCACCCAGATCAACTACCGTTACGACAACGCCCGGCTACTGCTGACCGAGATCGAAAACGAAGTCGGCGAAACCTACCGACTCCAGTACCACAGCAACGGCCTGATCCAGCAGGAAACCGGGTTTGACGGCCAGCGCACCGCCTACGCCTACGACCTCAACGGCAACCTGCAAGAAAAGACCGAACATGGCGACGATGGCAGTCAGCTAGTCACTTGCTACGAACGCGACCACGCCGGTCGACTCGTAAGAAAAACCCTGCCCGACGGCAACATCGTCGATTACGCCTACGACCGCCAAGGCAACCTCCTCAGCGTCGACGACGGCCACTGGGCGCTGGCCTACGAATACGACCCACAAAACCGCCTGACCGCCGAACACCAAGGCTGGGGCACTTTGCGTTACGGCTACGACGCCTGCGGCCAACTTCAAAAACTGCGCCTGCCCGACAACAACCGCCTCACCTTCAATCACGACAAAGGCGGACACCTTTCCACAGTTGAACTGAATGGTGCGGTACTGACCTCACACCTATTCAGCGCCGGCCGCGAGCAGCAACGTGCCCAAGGAAAACTGCTCAGCAGTTACCAACACGACGACCAAGGGCGCCTGTTCAACCAAGGCATCGCCGATGCCGAAGGCACTGTCTACCGCCGCCACTACGACTACGACAAATCCGGCCACCTCACCCGCCTCATCGACACCCGCAAAGGCGAACACCACTACCACTACGACCCACTAAACCGCCTCACCCGCGCCGACCACTCCCAAGGCGAGCACGAACGTTTCGGCCACGACCCGGCCGGCAACCTGCTCATGCAAGACCGCCCCGGCCCAGACATCGTCACCGGCAACCGCCTGATGATCCAAGGTGACCGCCATTACGACTACGACGCCTTCGGCAATCTGATCCGTGAACGCCGAGGCAAAGGCCAGCAACTCGTCACCGAATACCGCTATGACTGCCAGCACCGCCTGATCAGTATTAAAAAAACTAACGGCCAAACCGCCAGCTACCGCTACGACCCCTTCGGCCGCCGCATCAGCAAAACCATCGACGGCCTAACCACCGAGTTCTTCTGGCAAG
>NZ_CAXAOY010000048.1:0-1891 GCF_963970975.1 Pseudomonas sp. RA_15y_Pfl1_P11 | reverse complement strand
TCCATCGACGGCCTCGCCGCCCTGGTTGAATTGGATATCAAAGTGGCAGTGTTCGATCCCGTGCTTTTTGTTTTTCTGAATCGCCCCCGTAATCGGGTGAAAATACTTTATTGGGAGCGCAACGGCTTCTGCCTTTGGCTCAAGCGCCTCGAATCCGAACGATTCAAAACGTCCCCTGACGATACGGATGAAGCCATTGTCCTGACGGTTCAGGAACTGAACTGGCTGCTCGACGGTTTTGATCTTTGGCGCAACCGTCCGCATCAGGTTTTGACGCCGCGATTTGTCGCGTAGTTGGATATAATCCGGGCCATGATTTCCATGCCCGACGACCTCCCCGATGATCCGGTTCTGCTCAAGCAAATGCTTGTGCAGATGCTCAGTGAGCGTCAGGTGGACAAAGACCAGATTGTTGATCTGAAAGAACAGATCCGGCTATGGCGTGAACGTTTTTTCGGGCGTAAATCAGAACAAACCGTCGATCCGCAGACGCCACAGCTCGCGCTCTTTAATGAACCTGAAAGTCTCGCTGTTCCGGTCTGCGACGAGTCTGACGAAGAAGCCGTTGCTCCTACCAAGCGCCGTGGCAAGCGCAAGCCGTTGTCGACTGACTTGCCGCGCATCGAAGTTATCCACGAACTTCCAGAGCACGAACTGACCTGCGCCTGCGGCTGTCGCAAACACGTCATTGGCGAAGAAACCAGCGAACAGCTGGAGATCGTGCCGATGCAGATCCGCGTACTCAAACACATCCGCAAAGTGTACGGTTGCCGCAGTTGTGAAACCGCGCCGGTCACCGCTGACAAACCCGCTCAGATAATCGAAAAGAGCATGGCCAGCCCCAGTGTGCTGGCGATGTTGTTGACCACCAAGTATGTCGATGGTCTGCCGCTGCATCGTTTTGAAAGTGTACTGAGTCGACACGGCGTCGATATTCCACGGCAAACCCTGGCGCGTTGGGTGATCCAGTGCAGTGAACACTTTCAGCCACTGCTGAACCTGATGCGTGATCGATTACTGGAAAGTCCGGTGATCCACTGCGACGAAACCCGCGTCCAGGTACTCAAGGAACCGGATCGAGACCCGACCAGCCAATCCTGGATGTGGGTGCAAGCCAGCGGCCCGCCAGAGCGGCCAGTGATCCTTTTTGACTACACCACCAGCCGAGCGCAGGAGGTGCCGTTGCGCCTGCTCGGCGACTATCGCGGCTACGTGATGACCGATGATTATGCGGGTTACAACGCATTGGCGTTGCAACCCGGAGTTGAGCGTTTGGCGTGTATGGTCCATGCGCGACGCAAGTTCGTCGAAGCGCAGAAGGTACAGCCCAAGGGCAAGACCGGTCGCGCCGATATCGTGCTGGCGATGATGAGCAAGTTGTATGGCATCGAACGCGAGCTCAAGGATGCCTGCGATGAACAGCGGTTTATCGGTCGGCAGGAGAGAAGCTTGCCGGTACTCGCCGAGTTGAAAAGTTGGCTGGAGAAAACGCAGTCCCAAGTCACGCCGCAAAGTGTGCTGGGCAAGGCGGTGAATTACCTGGCGAACAACTGGAGCCGGTTGGAACGCTATGTGGAGGCCGGCCATTTGCCGATCGATAACAACTTGGCGGAGCGTGCGATAAAGCCGTTTGTTATTGGGCGCAAGGCGTGGCTGTTCAGTGACACGCCTAAAGGCGCCACGGCCAGTGCGCAGATCTACAGTTTGGTCGAGACAGCCAAGGTCAACGGCCAAGAGCCCTATACGTGGCTGCGCCACGTACTGGAGCGATTGCCGCACGCCTCGTCAGTAGAAGATTACGAAGCGCTGCTGCCGTGGAACTGCTCGCCACAGATGCCACGGTAAACCGAGGTTACATCTTGTGGTAGGTGGGGTTTGTGGATCGCACTCG
>NZ_CAXAOY010000047.1:0-1909 GCF_963970975.1 Pseudomonas sp. RA_15y_Pfl1_P11 | reverse complement strand
AGCACAGCTGTCGCGCCGGCGCTGCCCCCACATCTCCTCCGAAGTTGAGCGTGCGGCCGCTGCTGGAGCGCACCGAGGCATCCTGGCGGATCGATCGTTCGGCGCTGGTGATCCCGCCCCACATGGTCGTGAGCGGCCGCGCGGAGCAGAACGTCTCGCTCGTCGGGGACGATGAATGGTTGCTGGAATGCGCCATCGCGAGGCCAGCAAAGGGCCATGAATCGCGAATCCGCTTCTACCGCATCGCTGATATCGATGAGCGGGAACTGATCCGGGAATATCTGTTCCTGTCGTTGCACTACGAGCCCCGCGACGAGGTGCGTTGGACTTGCCCCGCAAAAGTGGAGAGGCATTTGCTCAACGTGACGCGGTTCGTTCGAACTGCGCGGGGCTGATATAGTCGAGCGCGGAATGGCGCCTGACGGGGTTGTAGAAGCCGTCGATATAGCGGGCAATGGCCTGCGCGGCTTGGTCGCGGGTATAGAAGACGGTGCGCCAGACGAGCTCGGATTTGATCGTCTTGAAGAAGGTCTCCACCATCGCATTATCGTAGCAATTTCCCTTTCCTGACATGGAGATACGGATGCCGTGGCGGTGCAGCTCGGCCTGGTAGTCCACAGAGCAGTATTGGCTGCCGCGGTCCGAATGATGAATGAGCCCTTCGGGCGGACGGCGCATGACGAGGGCCTTGCGCAGGGCGGCCAGCGCCAGATCGCGGTGCAGCCGGTCGCCGACGGCCCACCCGACGACACGGCGGGAGAACAGATCGAGGACCACCGCCAGATAGAGCCATCCCTCCCGCGTCCAGACATACGAGATGTCGACGCCCCATTTCTGGTTGGGTGCCGTCGCCGTAAAATCCTGGTCAATGATGTTCGGCGCGATCGGCCAGCTATGCTCGCTGTCGGTCGTCCGTTTGAATCGACGCTTCTGCCGACCGCGCAGGCCGTTCTCGCGCATCAACCGCGCCGTGCGCCGTCGCCCGATGGCGAAGCCATCATCCTGCAACTCGCGCGTCATGCGCGGACTGCCGTACGTGCCGTTCGACAGCGCAAATGCCGAGCGGACATGCGCCAGCATCACCATGTCATCGCGTTGCCGCCGGCTGGCCGGACGATCCTTCCAGGCGAAATAGCCGCTCTGGCTGACGCCGAGCACCTGGCAGAGGCGGTGTACGGGGAAATCCTTCTTCGCCTGATCGACGAGCGCAAACCTCATCGACTTCCCTCCCGGGCGAAAAAAGCGGTCGCCCGCTTCAGTATGTCGCGTTCTTGTCGAAGGATCTCATTCTCCCGGCGGAGCCGCTTCAACTCGGCTGCCAAATCTGCCTGCGGTGTTTCGCCCGGCATCTCCGTCAACCGATCACGACGACGACCGATCCACCGAACCAGCGTCGACAAACCGACCCCCAGATCTTCCGCAACCTCACGCTGCGTGCGCCCACTGGTCGCCACCAGCCGGACCGCCTCGTCCTCGAATTCCTTTGTAAACCGTCGTTGCTTCGTCATCGAGTTTGCCTTTCACCTCAGGAAAACTCTCCACTTTTCTGAAGCAAGTCCACTTGGCAATCTCACGGATCGATAGATGATCGCGATAATGCCAGCGCCGGATGACGCTCAATAATGCCATGTCCAACACTCCATGGTCCCCCGCTCAAAGCCAGGGACGTGTTCAAACATGGGTCACTTCTCAGTGGAAATTACTGGCCTCCCCGGGTCACTTCTCAGCGGCAATCAACAGCCCGGCGTTTTCGCGAGGTCATGCTGCCGCATCTCGATGCGGCCTATAGCCTCGCGCGCTACCTTGCCGCCGACGCGACGGCGGCCGAGGACATCGTCCAGGAAGCCTTTCTCAACGCTTTTCGGGCGTTCGGAACCTATCAGGGCGGATCGGCCAAGGCATGGCTGTT
>NZ_CAXAOY010000046.1:0-1913 GCF_963970975.1 Pseudomonas sp. RA_15y_Pfl1_P11 | reverse complement strand
TAGTGCGCCAGTTAAAGCTGGCGGAGGATAGTCGATGAAAGTTCGATACTGGTAAGAAATGGCGAATCAACCAGACCCCGAGTCATGCATGTTGCACCGTGAGGTGCAGGGTGAAGCGTTGACAGGGGAAACCGATGGGCCAGCCATTGAGCCGCGTAATCAGGAATCCGGGATGCCGATGCTGTTATGCGAAGCAGAAGGCAATACGGAGCATGGCGTTATACGCCAGTCATGCTCTGATCCCGCGCGGTCGGAGACCCTGTGCACGTCGGGAAGTCCTTCGCACAGAAACTGGGAGATCTCGGCAATGCCCGGTGCGCAAGCACCGGGCGGAGCAGGAAAGGCCAAAAGCCGTAACCCTGCTGTCTACGTTGTTGAGAAGTCGGATACGTCCGTAGTACCTGAGAAACCGTCGAACAAGGGGCCAAGCCCTGCGGAGAGGGTGGAGGAAAGGGACGTAGCCAAGGGAAACACCAACACTTCCCCCGCGCCCCGGACACAGAGCCGGATCAGTTGCGCGTCGATGGGACTTGAAGGTGTACGTGAAGCAGCCCGAAGGAATAAGGGCATGCAGTTCACGGCTTTGCTGCACCACGTTACACCGCAATTACTGGCGCAGAGCTTTTATGCCCTGCGCCGGGATGCAGCGGTGGGCGTGGACGGCATGTCGTGGCGAGAGTATGAGGAAGGTCTTCTCCAGCGGGTGAACGATTTGCACGCAAGGCTTCACAGTGGAGCCTATCGGGCAACGCCGTCGCGACGGGTCTATATTCCCAAAGCCGACGGTAGGCTGCGCCCGCTGGGCATTGCCTCTCTGGAGGATAAGATCGTACAACAAGCAGTTGTCACTGTTCTGAATGCGATCTATGAAGAAGACTTTCTAGGATTCTCGTATGGGTTTCGGCCGGGACGTAGCCAGCACGATGCGCTGGATGCATTAACGGTCGCGCTCAAGGGCCAGAGGGTGAACTGGATATTGGATGCGGATATCACGTCGTTCTTTGATGAGATCGACCATGAATGGATGCTGATGTTTCTGGGACACCGAATTGCAGATCGGCGCCTGCTCGGACTTATCTGCAAATGGCTTCAGGCGGGAATAATGGAGGAAGGCCGTAGGGTGGCTGCGGCCAAGGGGACTCCCCAAGGCGCAGTGATATCTCCGTTACTGGCGAATATCTATCTCCACTACGTGCTGGATCTGTGGGCAAGGCAGTGGCGCGAGCGCCACGCCCGTGGCGATGTCATCGTTGTGCGCTACGCGGACGACAGTGTTGTGGGTTTCAGGTTGAAATCGCAGGCCCAGCAATTCTTGCAGCAATTACGAGAACGACTGGCCAGGTTCGGTTTATCGCTTAATGCTTCGAAGACACGGCTGATTCAGTTTGGTCGTTTCGCTACGAGAAATCGTAGAGACCGAGGCTTGGGTAAACCGGAGACGTTTGACTTCCTAGGCTTCACACACTGTTGTAGTACCAACAGGATCGGTGGTTTTCAAATACTGCGTCTGACGGTCAAGAAGCGAATGCGTGCAACGCTGCTGGTCATTCGGGATGAGCTGAAACGTCGACGTCATGAGCCCATCCGGGTTCAAGGGCAATGGCTAAACCGAGTGGTCAGTGGGTATTTCAATTACCACGCGGTGCCGGGAAACCTAATACGTCTTGGCGGTTTTCGTTTGGCGGTATGTCGTCTATGGCGGCAAGCTCTCAAGCGACGCAGCCAGCGTAACCGGCTTCAGTGGTCACGCTACGGACGCCTTGCCGACCTCTATGTACCTAGCCCCAGAAATGCACATCCTTACCCTGAGGATCGCTTCGCGTCACATACCCGAGGCAGGAGCCGTATGCGGTAGTTCCGCACGTACGGATCTGTGCGGGGGGCGGCAGGTAATTGCCGTCCCTACCGCGACC
>NZ_CAXAOY010000045.1:0-1970 GCF_963970975.1 Pseudomonas sp. RA_15y_Pfl1_P11 | reverse complement strand
GGAGTGCGATCCATAAACCCCACCTATCCAGTCCTTGGGTAACCGATTACCGTGGCATCTCTGGCGAGCAGTTCCACGGCAGCAGTGCTTCATAGTCGGCGACCGACGAGGCATGCGGCAGCCGCTCCAGTACATGGCGCAGCCACGTATAAGGCTCTTGGCCGTTGGCTTTGGCGGTCTCGACCAAGCTGTAGATCTGTGCACTGGCCGTGGCGCCCTTGGGCGTGTCGCTGAACAGCCACGCCTTGCGCCCGATGACAAACGGCTTTATCGCACGTTCCGCCAGGTTGTTGTCGATCGGCAAATGGCCGGCCTCAACATAGCGTTCCAGCCGACTCCAGTTGTTCGCCAGGTAGTGCGCCGCCTTGCCCAGCACGCTTTGCGGTGTGACTTGGGGCTGCGTTTTATCCAGCCAGCTTTTCAACTGGCGCAGAATCGGCAGGCTTCTTTCCTGGCGGCCGATGAACCGCTGCTCATCGCTGGCATCCTTGAGTTCGCGTTCGATGCCATACAGTTTGTTGATCATCGCCAGCGCGATATCGGCACGCCCGGTCTTGCCCTTGGGCTGCACCTTCTGCGCCTCGATGAATTTGCGTCGCGCATGAACCATGCACGCCAGACGCTCGACGCCGGGCTGCAACGCCAACGCATTGTAACCGGCGTAATCGTCGGTCATCACGTAGCCGCGATACCCCTCAAGCAGGCGCAACGGCACCTCCTGCGCACGGCTGGTGGTGTAGTCGAACAACACAACTTGTCGATCAGGCGGCCCGCTGGCTTGCACCCACATCCAGGATTGGCTGGTCGGATCGCGATCCGGCTCTTTCAAGACCTGCACGCGCGTTTCGTCGCAGTGGATCACCGGGCTTTCCAGTAACCGGTCACGCATCAGGTTCAGCAATGGCTGGAAGTGTTCGCTGCACTGGATCACCCAGCGTGCCAGCGTTTGCCGGGGGATCTCGATACCGTGCCGGCTCAGCACCGTTTCGAAACGGTGCAGCGGCAAGCCATCGACATACTTGGTGGTCAGCAGCATGGCCAGCACGCTGGGGCTGGCCATGCTCTTTTCGATCAACTGGGCCGGCTTGTCAGCGGTGACCGGCGAGGTTTCACAGCCACGGCAGCCGTAGACCTTGCGCACGTGTTTGAGCACGCGGATCTGCATCGGCACGATATCGAGCTGCTCGCTGGTTTCTTCGCCGATCACATGCTTGCGGCAACCGCAGGCGCAGGTCAGTTCGTGCTCGGGCAGGTCATGGATGACTTCGACACGTGGCAGCTCTGCCGACAACGGTTTGCGTTTGCCTCGACGCTTGAGCGGAGCAACGACTTCTTCGTCCGCATCGTCCACCACGGCCAGCAGTGGTTCGCTTTCCGGCTCGTTGAACATCTCCAGTTGAGGTGTATTCGGATCGATGCTCTGCTCGGACTTGCGATTGAACAAGCGGTCACGCAGCAGCTTGATCTGTTCTTTCAGGTCGACGATGTGGGTTTGGTAAGCCTGGGCCACTTCTTCCTGGCGACTGAGTGCCTCAAGCAGCAGTTGCTTGAGCAAAACAGGATTATCGGGAAGGTCGTCGGGCAGGGAGATCATGGCCCGGATTATACCGGGTCAAGCAACAAAACGGGGTGTCAGAACCTGATGCGGACGGTTGCGCCAGAGATCGAAACCGTCGAGTAGCCAGTTCAGTTCCTGGACAGTCAGAACAATGGTGTCATCGGTGGCGTCTGGCGAAGTTTGGAAACGCTCGGCTTCCAGGCGCTTGAGCCAAAGGCAGAAGCCGTTGCGCTCCCAGTACAACACCTTGATGCGGTTACGGGCTTTATTTAGGAAGACGAAAAGAACGGGGTCGAACACGGCGACTTTGATGTCCAGTTCGACCAGTGCGGTGAGGCCATCGATGGACTTTCGAAAGTCTACTGGCTTGGGGTAGAGGTAGACTTTTTCGACGCTGGCATTGGGACGCATC
>NZ_CAXAOY010000044.1:0-2376 GCF_963970975.1 Pseudomonas sp. RA_15y_Pfl1_P11 | reverse complement strand
GTAAGCGATCCATCGTCTACACATTCAAAGCTGCCATTTGATGCCTGATGCTGGGCTCCCGATATCCTTCAGGAGCCCGCCGTCATGATGCGCCCCGACGCCAAAGTTGAAAAAGTGTACCTCTACCCCAAGCCCGTGGATTTTCGAAAATCCATCGATGGCCTGACCGCTCTGGTTGAGTTGGATATCAAAGTCGCGGTGTTCGACCCGGTACTTTTCGTTTTTCTCAACAAGACCCGTAATCGGATCAAGGTGTTGTATTGGGAGCGCAACGGCTTCTGCCTGTGGCTCAAACGCTTAGAAGCCGAACGCTTCAAAACATCGCCCGATATCAGCGACGAGGCGATTGTCCTGACAGTTCAGGAACTGAACTGGATGCTCGACGGCTTTGATCTGTGGCGCAATCGTCCTCATCAGGTTTTGACGCCGCGATTTGTCGCCTAGTTGGGTATAATCCGGGCATGATCTCGATGCCCGACGACCTCCCTGATGACCCTGTTCTACTCAAGCAAATAATGCTTGCGGAACGTCGTGCTCATCAAGAAATTAATCAGGCCCACCATCGCCAGGTCGTTGACCTAAAAGAGCAAATCAAGTTGCTGCGCGACCGTTTGTTCGGTCGTAAATCCGAACAAACCGTCGACCCTGAAACCCCGCAACTTGTGCTGTTTAATGAAGCCGAAAGTGTCGCTGTACCCATCGCCGATAACGCTGACGAAGAAGCTGAAGAAGTCGTCGCTCCCGTCAAACGCCGAGGCAAACGCAAGCCACTTTCCGCCGATTTGCCGCGTATCGAAGTTGTCCACGAACTGCCTGAGCACGAACTGACGTGCGCCTGCGGCTGCCGCAAACATGCCATTGGCGAAGAAACCAGCGAACAGCTGGAAATCGTGCCGATGCAGATCCGCGTGATCAAACATATCCGCAAGGTCTACGGCTGCCGAGGTTGTGAAGCCGCGCCGGTCATGGCCGACAAGCCGGCCCAGTTGATCGAAAAGAGCATGGCCAGTCCCAGCGTCTTGGCGATGCTGCTAACGACCAAGTACGTCGATGGTTTACCGCTGTACCGTTTTGAAAAAGTTCTCGGGCGTCACGGCGTCGATATCCCGCGTCAAACGTTGGCGCGTTGGGTTATTCAATGTTGTGAACACTTTCAACCGCTGCTTAATCTGATGCGTGATCGGTTACTGGAAAGTCCGGTCATTCATTGCGATGAAACGCGGGTACAGGTGCTCAAAGAGCCTGATCGCGACCCGACCAGCCAATCCTGGATGTGGGTGCAAGCCAGCGGCCCGCCTGAGCGCCCCGTCATCCTGTTTGACTACACCACCAGCCGAGCGCAGGAGGTGCCGTTGCGCTTGTTGGGTGATTATCGCGGCTATCTGATGACGGATGATTATGGGGGCTATAACGCTTTAGCGTTGCAACCGGGCGTTGAACGTTTGGCTTGTATGGCCCATGTACGCCGCAAGTTTGTCGATGCACAGAAAGTCCAGCCCAAGGGCAAAGTGGGTCGTGCCGATGTTGCGTTGGCGATGATCAACAAGCTGTATGGCATCGAGCGCGATCTCAAGGACACCAACGATGAACAGCGGTTTATCGGTCGGCAGGAAAAAAGCTTGCCGGTACTCGCCGAGTTGAAAAGTTGGCTGGAGAAAACCCAGCAACACGTCACCCCGAAAAGCACCTTGGGTAAAGCAGTCAACTACCTGGCGAACAACTGGAGTCGGTTGGAGCGTTATGTGGAAACCGGGTTTTTACCCATAGACAATAACAAGGCCGAGCGCGCAATAAAGCCGTTTGTTATTGGAAGAAAGAGCTGGTTATTCAGCGATACGCCTAAGGGTGCAACGGCCAGTGCGCAGATCTACAGCTTGGTCGAAACTGCAAAGGCTAATGGCCAAGAGCCCTATACGTGGCTGCGCCACGTACTGGAACGGTTGCCGCAGGCCGTTTCGGTAGAAGATTTTGAAGCGCTGTTGCCGTGGAATGTGGAGACATTATGAGTATCAATATTGATCACCTGAGTGCTGATGAGTTAGTGGCGTTGAATCACCACATCATCGAACGCCTGAAGATGCTGGAGTCGCTGGAAGCGCACAAATCGATGATGCAGTTCCATCCAGGTGCGCGGGTGAGCTTTGACTCGCCCAACAGTGGGCGCCTGTCTGGAACCATTATGAAGTTCAACCGCAAGAGCGTCACCGTGGTCACCGATAATGGGCAGCGTTGGAATATCTCGCCGCACCTGCTCTCGCCGATCAAAGACGTACGGGCAGGAACGGTGGTGGATATCAAGCACAAGAAATAACGGAATGTCGCATCCTGAACGGTTCACCTTTTTTTGAATAGGTGGGGTTTATGGATCAGTTACGA
>NZ_CAXAOY010000043.1:0-2541 GCF_963970975.1 Pseudomonas sp. RA_15y_Pfl1_P11 | reverse complement strand
GAGCGATTGCCGCACGCCTCGTCAGTAGAAGATTACGAAGCGCTGCTGCCGTGGAACTGCTCGCCACAGATGCCACGGTAAACCGAGGTTACATCTTGTGGTAGGTGGGGTTTGTGGATCGCACTCGATTCTTGAACAGCGATTTCTATTTCAATTAGCGCACTGCTGTCAAAGCCAGACAAGGGGCTGGCAGATTTTGTTATGCTAGCTCTTCGATAAGTAGCTTTGGGTTGATCGAGGCTGTTAGATATTGCTCACTTAAGATAGGGATTTGAACCACTTCCATCCCGACTCCACACCGCTCGTGGGCCGCTGAAGTCGGGAAAAGCCATTCGCTTGCAAGACTCCTAACGGCTTATAGCAGCCTCCATTTTGCCCTATCCTCTATCCTCTATCCGCCTATGAGCTTGAAGCAAGCTTTTACCTCGGTGTGGACTTCTCAAGCATGCCAAAGTCAATTGACAGCGCCGCAGCCAATTACATCTGATCTAAAATCGTAGCTGATTTAAGGTTTCATTACACTAATCAAATGAGCAGTAAATGCACTAGCCGACTTTGCAGCTTCTTCTTGCTTCGCTCGTTTATTCCTTCCTTTATTACCATCAGCCCAGTCGCACACAGCCTTAATTAGGATCCAATCAACCTTTTCACTTTGACAGGCCACATAGAGACCTGTCCCCTCCATTTCCCCTCCGATCGCTTCGGGGACTAGTGATTGAAGTTGATTTCTATAATCAGTATTATCTATAAGCTTCTCACCGCTAAGTATTAGCCCGGGCTCAACTTTCGCCCCGCCCCAGCTTTCTTTCGCAGCATTTACCCAACTTAACAGTTTTGTTGATGAAGAAGGCTTATCTCCACGCAGTGCAATAGAGTTGTCTTTGCTGATGCGTTGTAGTTCATATAGATATAGTTGCTTCGAAACTAAAATTTGACCGATTGCCTGTTTATCTTTATCGATACCAAATGCGATCCCGACCATAATAACAAATTCTGGTGATAATGCTTTAATGCTGCGCGATACAGTTGCTTGAGACCCACCCATACCAGAGGTCCCCATTTCACTTCTAGATAGAAAAATGTTAAACCCCCCAACTTTACCTAAGCAATGATAAGGATGCCCATCAACTGGATGTATTGTGGCTGAGTGACCTGTCTTTTCATTAAAAGCGTTCAGGATCGCAGTAGTTTCTATGTCGGTTACTGTAACAACTAGGATGTTGCGGGTGGTTGAAATCATGCTTGATTCACTCCGCTGCTCAAACTCATACTGCATACTAAATTCGCTCATCAATAGCCCCCACATCCTCTGAGCAGAAATACTATCTGGCAAAAAATATTTTGCATCATTGATAATTCTGCTAATAAGGTCGCTGGAAATAAAGCCGGACTTAACATCTCGTTTGATTGCGTTTGCAAATTCCATCAAAGAGGAGGCGTTCTTAAAGCGTTGAAGATTTCCTTCAACCTGATTAGTGCTGCAGTTAGGTGGTAAATAGGAAAGAATTCCTTGCCTATCTATTAGCACCAAGGTTTTATCGATTTGATGCGTTTTGTTTTTTTGGATGACCGAATCTACTATATCTCGCTCTTCGATAGTATGACGCGTTAGGATTTCCACCAGGCGATGCGATGTATCTTCCGTCTGGGTTCCTAGGTTCATAATCTGGATGACTGGAAAGATCTTAGGAAGCTCGGAAAGCTTCCTTGTGCTAATAGTGCCTGAAGTAGTGATGGCAAGAATTTCACAAACGAATCTAAAAAATCCTTTATGGGATTTAAGATCTTGCAGGTCGACAATGGCAGCGAGACTATCGACACTAAATGTCTGAACTCTTACTGAGGCGCATATGCAAGAAAAGTATCTTCTGAGCCCCACGGTTACTTGAAGGCGCTGTTGTATTTGATCAAAAAAAATCGTAAAAGAAAGTTGCTTTCCTTCAACACCTAATTCGCTCTTCGACGACCGTAAGGCGTGATGGAAATTTTTTGTCGGCTCAACTGTTATTGGCGCGTAAGGTGCGCGTGGATTGCCTCCAAGCGTACGCAAAAAAGAGTTTGCCCCTTTAACATTGAAAAGTGGGCTCGACAGCTTAGTTTTTTCATCCCCTTGTGGGGAAAGGCTGGAGAAAATTTTCCAACCTAATTCGACGTGGTAAGACACGGTTCAGACCTTCATTGGGTTGGCGAGGGAGGAGTCGAACCCCCTTGTTCTAGCAATCTAGAATCTGTCAGCTCAATGTCTCCAAATCGCCGTCCACACAGCCCGCCGTCGGCGAGAATATCACGCCAGCATATGTAAACAAAATGGTCGATCACCCCTGGTTGAAATGGAGTAATTTGAATCGCTCTCGAATTTGTTGACACATCCGAATGACATCTTTTGGTTGTTGACCGTCGCCTAAAGGTTGAATTGTAGTGGTCAACTGATCCCGGACACGACGTTAAGTTTTTTCTCGGCCTGAGCCGGTGGCAGCCCACCATTAAATTGGTGCGGTCGAATCCAGTTGTACCGGTGCATCAAAAAATGACTGATATCCC
>NZ_CAXAOY010000042.1:0-3095 GCF_963970975.1 Pseudomonas sp. RA_15y_Pfl1_P11 | reverse complement strand
ACGGATCAGGCTAAGGTAAAATTTGTGAGTTACTCTGTATTGAGTATTATCGAATTTTCGGCGAATGTTGTCTTCACAGTATAACCAGATTGCTTGGGGTTATATGGTCAAGTGAAGAAGCGCATACGGTGGATGCCTTGGCAGTCAGAGGCGATGAAAGACGTGGTAGCCTGCGAAAAGCTTCGGGGAGTCGGCAAACAGACTTTGATCCGGAGATGTCTGAATGGGGGAACCCAGCCATCATAAGATGGTTACCTTACACTGAATACATAGGTGTATGGAGCGAACCAGGGGAACTGAAACATCTAAGTACCCTGAGGAAAAGAAATCAACCGAGATTCCCTTAGTAGTGGCGAGCGAACGGGGACTAGCCCTTAAGTGGCTTTGAGATTAGCGGAACGCTCTGGAAAGTGCGGCCATAGTGGGTGATAGCCCTGTACGCGAAAATCTCTTAGTCATGAAATCGAGTAGGACGGAGCACGAGAAACTTTGTCTGAATATGGGGGGACCATCCTCCAAGGCTAAATACTACTGACTGACCGATAGTGAACTAGTACCGTGAGGGAAAGGCGAAAAGAACCCCGGAGAGGGGAGTGAAATAGATCCTGAAACCGTATGCGTACAAGCAGTGGGAGCCCACTTTGTTGGGTGACTGCGTACCTTTTGTATAATGGGTCAGCGACTTATTTTCAGTGGCGAGCTTAACCGAATAGGGGAGGCGTAGCGAAAGCGAGTCTTAATAGGGCGTCTAGTCGCTGGGAATAGACCCGAAACCGGGCGATCTATCCATGGGCAGGTTGAAGGTTGGGTAACACTAACTGGAGGACCGAACCGACTACCGTTGAAAAGTTAGCGGATGACCTGTGGATCGGAGTGAAAGGCTAATCAAGCTCGGAGATAGCTGGTTCTCCTCGAAAGCTATTTAGGTAGCGCCTCATGTATCACTGTAGGGGGTAGAGCACTGTTTCGGCTAGGGGGTCATCCCGACTTACCAAACCGATGCAAACTCCGAATACCTACAAGTGCCGAGCATGGGAGACACACGGCGGGTGCTAACGTCCGTCGTGAAAAGGGAAACAACCCAGACCGTCAGCTAAGGTCCCAAAGTTATGGTTAAGTGGGAAACGATGTGGGAAGGCTTAGACAGCTAGGAGGTTGGCTTAGAAGCAGCCACCCTTTAAAGAAAGCGTAATAGCTCACTAGTCGAGTCGGCCTGCGCGGAAGATGTAACGGGGCTCAAACCATACACCGAAGCTACGGGTATCACTTAGGTGATGCGGTAGAGGAGCGTTCTGTAAGCCTGTGAAGGTGAGTTGAGAAGCTTGCTGGAGGTATCAGAAGTGCGAATGCTGACATGAGTAACGACAATGGGTGTGAAAAACACCCACGCCGAAAGACCAAGGTTTCCTGCGCAACGTTAATCGACGCAGGGTTAGTCGGTCCCTAAGGCGAGGCTGAAAAGCGTAGTCGATGGAAAACAGGTTAATATTCCTGTACTTCTGGTTATTGCGATGGAGGGACGGAGAAGGCTAGGCCAGCTTGGCGTTGGTTGTCCAAGTTTAAGGTGGTAGGCTGAGATCTTAGGTAAATCCGGGATCTTAAGGCCGAGAGCTGATGACGAGTTAACTTTTAGTTAACGAAGTGGTTGATGCCATGCTTCCAAGAAAAGCTTCTAAGCTTCAGGTAACCAGGAACCGTACCCCAAACCGACACAGGTGGTTGGGTAGAGAATACCAAGGCGCTTGAGAGAACTCGGGTGAAGGAACTAGGCAAAATGGCACCGTAACTTCGGGAGAAGGTGCGCCGGTGAGGGTGAAGGACTTGCTCCGTAAGCTCATGCCGGTCGAAGATACCAGGCCGCTGCGACTGTTTATTAAAAACACAGCACTCTGCAAACACGAAAGTGGACGTATAGGGTGTGACGCCTGCCCGGTGCCGGAAGGTTAATTGATGGGGTTAGCTAACGCGAAGCTCTTGATCGAAGCCCCGGTAAACGGCGGCCGTAACTATAACGGTCCTAAGGTAGCGAAATTCCTTGTCGGGTAAGTTCCGACCTGCACGAATGGCGTAACGATGGCGGCGCTGTCTCCACCCGAGACTCAGTGAAATTGAAATCGCTGTGAAGATGCAGTGTATCCGCGGCTAGACGGAAAGACCCCGTGAACCTTTACTATAGCTTTGCACTGGACTTTGAATTTGCTTGTGTAGGATAGGTGGGAGGCTTTGAAGCGTGGACGCCAGTCTGCGTGGAGCCAACCTTGAAATACCACCCTGGCAACTTTGAGGTTCTAACTCAGGTCCGTTATCCGGATCGAGGACAGTGTATGGTGGGTAGTTTGACTGGGGCGGTCTCCTCCTAAAGAGTAACGGAGGAGTACGAAGGTGCGCTCAGACCGGTCGGAAATCGGTCGTAGAGTATAAAGGCAAAAGCGCGCTTGACTGCGAGACAGACACGTCGAGCAGGTACGAAAGTAGGTCTTAGTGATCCGGTGGTTCTGTATGGAAGGGCCATCGCTCAACGGATAAAAGGTACTCCGGGGATAACAGGCTGATACCGCCCAAGAGTTCATATCGACGGCGGTGTTTGGCACCTCGATGTCGGCTCATCACATCCTGGGGCTGAAGCCGGTCCCAAGGGTATGGCTGTTCGCCATTTAAAGTGGTACGCGAGCTGGGTTTAGAACGTCGTGAGACAGTTCGGTCCCTATCTGCCGTGGACGTTTGAGATTTGAGAGGGGCTGCTCCTAGTACGAGAGGACCGGAGTGGACGAACCTCTGGTGTTCCGGTTGTCACGCCAGTGGCATTGCCGGGTAGCTATGTTCGGAATAGATAACCGCTGAAAGCATCTAAGCGGGAAACTAGCCTCAAGATGAGATCTCACTGGGACCTTGAGTCCCCTGAAGGGCCGTCGAAGACTACGACGTTGATAGGTTGGGTGTGTAAGCGCTGTGAGGCGTTGAGCTAACCAATACTAATTGCCCGTGAGGCTTGACCATATAACACCCAAGCAATTTGACTACTCTAACGAGCATCAGATTGCGGTGTGTGAAGACGATAGAACCGAAAGTTCGATCTCACGAAAACACCGAAAGCT
>NZ_CAXAOY010000041.1:0-3168 GCF_963970975.1 Pseudomonas sp. RA_15y_Pfl1_P11 | reverse complement strand
TGCGCCCGGTTAACCCACCTTGCGTGATTTTACGCGGCCTGCTGGCACAAACTTTCGCCTTTATTAGTGGTTGTGTATTATCAGGGCTGGCCGATGCTGCCAGCCGCTCGCTCCGTAAAGGAAAGGTGAAAGCATATTTTTACAAACCACATCGTATCTCTCTTGATGGTCGAGGTTTGGCAAGGCGAGCACCAAAATGCTTCGACTCCAGGAGAAATAATGTCTTCAATCCAGAAAGCCAAACAGATGGCCAAGAGCCTGCGTGCTTCGTTGGAGAAGCGCAATCAGGAAGTGTCGCACTCCGTTGCACTCGAACTGGTGGCACAGCAACTGGGCTATAAGGACTGGAACGTAGCATCAGCGATGCTTCCGGATGAAAATCCTCAACCCGCTGTAACATTCGACAAAGCAATTCCCATATTGCGAATATTTGACGAAACCAAGGCCCGCGAGTTTTATATTGATTTTCTGGGCTTCAGCGTCGAGTTTGAGCACCGATTCGAAGCGGATCTACCGCTGTATTTAGGGATCAATCGAAACGGGTTACAGCTCCACTTGTCCGAACATCATGGTGATGCCAGTCCAGGGTCGACGATATTTGTTCCGATGCAAAATATCGAAATGCTTCGTGATGAGCTACTTGGCAAACGGTACGGATACGGTCGTCCGGATATTGTCCAGCAGGGATGGGGGCAGGTTCTGGAGGTTTATGACCCTTTCGGTAATCGGATAAGATTCTGCCAAAGCTGAATCCGCTGGACGCTAGATTGGATCTGATCCGTCTCGGATCCTATAGCTAGCGGAATAGCGCCTACCTAAATCCACTTACGTGGTTAGGTAGGCGTCCACCAATGTGGCAACAACTGATCAACCTCACTCGCCCGTTGCGTCGGCAGGCGTGTAAGTACATCCTTCAGGTATGCATATGGATCATGCCCATTGAGTCGCGCAGACTGGATCAAACTCATGATCGCTGCGGCACGTTTGCCACTGCGTAGCGAGCCTGCGAACAACCAATTCGAGCGGCCAAGAGCCCACGGCCGGATTAGGTTCTCGATTTGATTGTTGTCGATGGGCACAGCACCATCTTCCAGGTAGCGCGTCAGCGCTATCCAGCGTTTGAGGCTGTAATCCAGAGCCTTGGCCGTAGCCGAACCCTCGGGCACAAGTTCGCGTTGGGCCAGCATCCACTCATGCAGTTTTTCGGCGATGGGCACCGCTGTTTCCTGGCGTAATCGCCAGCGATCTTCGTCGCTCATTTCCTTGGCGTTTCGCTCGACTTCGTACAGTCCGCCAATCGAGTGAAGAGCCTGTTCCGCCAACTGGCTTTTATTGGCGATATGCAAGTCGAAGAACTTGCGGCGCGCATGCCGACGCAACGGGCGAGTGAGATCGACCAACTGCTGCCGCATCAGTGGGTATCTGTCTGACTTACGCAACGTGAGTTGGGCAGACGCTTACAGAGGTTCTTTGGCGCATGGCGATCCTGATGATTAGGGCAATGGTGTCCACGTATTTTTAAGTGGAGAACATCGCCCTTATTGCAGGGGATTGGTAGGTGACTTCGCCGGGCGCTTACGGACGGACGCCGCAGTCAATCTTGAGATCTACCATCTGCGTTGCCCCAGAGATCAGCAGTACGCCAATGTCAAAGAGGTATAGCCGGGTACTTAAAAGTGCCTTTGTAGAGGCTTGAGTCGTGTGCTGGGAAACTCGCATGCACGGTTATTAGGGGGGTTGGACGCGGGTAACCGCGTCTGACTACCCGACAACCAAGTCGGCCCGTGGGCTCTTGGACGTAAGAACTGGCTCTTCGCAGGGTCGTTACGCAGCGAGCCAGTGAGATTGGGCAACTGCTCTCCCGCATCAGTGGGGCTGGCCTGATTTATCAAAGCCTAATTCACCAATATTGGTCACGGGGCTACATCCAAATGCGAGTCTCGCCACATAGCCAACAGCCAACCTCCTTGGTTTTTAAAGCCATCATTGAGGAGTATCAGGGATTGAATTCGATTCAATATGAAGTGCCTGAAGTCTCTGCGAGATTCACACCATGCAGCTAGGATTTCCATGCCTTCAAAGTAGCCAACACCCATTGGCCAGACGGTACGCTCCGTCTCGACGGATTCTTTACTCACATAAACTATGCGAATTTTTTTCTCATGCCGTATGGCATCGCGTAAGCGCTTAGCGTCGAAACCGTATGCATCGCGAGATTTACGGGATGCAGCGAATAATGCCGTTTTGAACAATCTATCAGCAACGGATGGCGGTAGTACGGCTTCTGCTTTTGACAGCACATCGAGCGCCGCTTGAGCTAACGATGTATCAGGTTGCTGTGCTACCCAACGCATGCCGAGCATCAGTGCATCAAGTTCTTGTTCATTGAACATGAGAGGCGGAAGTATGAACCCTGGGCGTAGGATGTATCCAATGCCTGCCTCACCCCGAATGTCGGCGCCTTGGGCTTGCAACGTGGCCATATCACGGTACACCGTACGCAGACTTACTGACAGCTCTTGCGCAAGCCTCCTTCCGGTCACTGGATGACGGCATGCGCGCAAAATTTGTACAAGGGAAAGAAGCCGTTCAGTGCGGGTCATGCATCAATGCTGACATTTTTTGTCAGCAGAGTCGAATAGCATGTGAGCTTCGACATTCGAGGACATCTCATGAAAAGCCCAAACTTGTTCCTGTTGTATGTAAAAGATCCTCAGAAAAGCCGCGTTTTCTACGAAAGTTTGCTTGACCGGAAGGCGCAATCTGCATTCCCCAGTTATGTATCATTTCTGCTTGATAATGGTACAGCTCTGGGCCTCTGGTCGACTGGCGCCAAGGACTTCAAAAGTGGAGGCAGCGGTAATCGTAGCGAAGTTGCCTTTCTGGTTGAGACGGAAGTCCAGGTCGAGAGTCTCCATCAACAATGGACAGCTAAGGGCTTCGACATTGAGCAATCGCTCCACCATGCTGTATTTGGACTGACATTCGTTGCACTTGATCCCGATGGTCATCGATTACGCGTGTGCATGCCTGACTGACTTTTGATTCTGGGTATGGGACTGAAGAAAAGTCCACGCCTTGCTTGCTTCGGTCATGACAAAGCCAGCGAAACGGACGCACGCATACACTGTCCGTCAGTTTCGCTTTGCCGTGAGTTCGCCGGACGCT
>NZ_CAXAOY010000040.1:0-3363 GCF_963970975.1 Pseudomonas sp. RA_15y_Pfl1_P11 | reverse complement strand
AGGGCGGGTGTTGGAGGGATGTTTCTGAACCACCGTCCAAGGCCTTCGAGACCCAGGACGGTGAAGATATCAAAGACCCGGTTTCCGGTGAATCGTAAGGCTGCTCCGCTTAAGTGAACAGCATTACGACTCAAGGTCGGGCTCTGGCGTATCAGATGTAGGGGTTTAGCTCAGGATATGCCCTTGGTCGTGGATGATTGCATCGTCCAAGGCCTCCAGCAGTTCCTTACGTACCTTCAACTTGGTGTGCTTGTGGGCGTTCATATTAAGCTTCTTCAACTGACGCGCCGCTTCCAGCGCCGCTGCCTGCAACTCCTCCGGTGCGACCACCTTATCGAGGAAGCCTGCTTGCAGTGCACCCTGTGGATCGAACATCTCGGCATTGATCACCGAACGGTGAAACGCCGACTTGCGTAGCCGATCCCGCGCCAACTCGATACCCGCGTGGTGCATGGTCATGCCAATCGCGACCTCGTTCAGGCCAATGCTGAACGGGCCTTCTACCCCAATCCGATAATCCGCCGACAACAGCAAAAACGCGCCCTTGGCCACCGCATGCCCAGGGCACGCCACAATCACCGGAAACGGGTGCGACAACAGACGACGCGCCAACGTCGAACCCGACGTCACCAGGCCGATTGCTTCTTTAGGGCCGGCAGTCATCACCTTCAAATCATAACCACCCGACAGAATCCCCGGCGTGCCGGTGATCACCACTACCGCCCGGTCCTTCTCCGCCTGGTCCAGCGCTTCATTAAAGGCACTGACCACAGCAGGAGAAATGGCATTCACCTTGCCGTTGCTCAAGGTCAGGGTCGCGATACCGTCTTCGAGGTGGTAGGCAATCAACTCACTCATGACGCGGTTCCTTGTAGGATTTGTTATAGAGGGCTTGTTAATAGAGGTGCATGCGCAGACGTTACCCACCACGCACGCGCCGGTAAAGCACTGTGACTGACTGGCCAGTCAGACTTTTCCCGCACACAGGCGGCTGGAATGCCTGGGGCAGGGCTCAATGACTGCCCCAGACGCGCGCCGCTGATGCCTGAGAATGGCACAATCACCACCCCTCGCCGGATGCGTCCAGGCATAACCGGCTAACCGCATGAAAATTCTGAAAAAAACCTTTGCCATCAGAAAGGCTTTCGACTACATTAGCGCGCCTCGACAGACTGAACTGGTTTGACGAGATACGGTGAAGTGTCCGAGTGGCTTAAGGAGCACGCCTGGAAAGTGTGTATACAAGAAATTGTATCGAGAGTTCGAATCTCTCCTTCACCGCCACATTCAGTAAACGCAAACCCCCTGATTTTCCTAGAGAAAGTCGGGGGTTTGTGGTTTTTGGCATGCGAAAAATGGCCATATGGGACTGAGATGGGACTGGCGCGCTATTTTGGTGCGGAAATGGCTGCCGCCGAATGGTTGACTCACCACCGCCAGCAATTCGATGAACTAGGCTTATGCGAACCGAACTCCAGGGAAGGCTGCTATGCCAAACAACTCAGATTCGAACATTGCCACTGCAGATGCGCTGACATTGCTCCTGCACAACCATCACGCGCTAGGGGCAGCCATAGAGGAGGTCATAAAATGGCTTTCAAAGAATGGCGATGAGACGGCAGCAGTGAGCGCGACCGTGGCGATAGAAACCTTGGATACAAACGCAAAAGCGATTGCAGAAGCGATTTTGCGATTGCGTCTGGCTTAGTTCAATCGATGTGGGCTATAGGTAATTCACAACGAACGTTACGGAAGCGTTTGCGGTGCCGGCTTTAAGTTTGCTGTCAGGCAGGCGGTAGTAAGCCGCGGAGAGGGGTATTTTGAAGTCAGTGCTCGTTGAGTTGAAACTAGTAAAGGGATAGGTGGTTCCCAATGCGAGGGGTTGACCTGATTCGTTCATCAGTTTCAATCCGATTCCTTTCGCTGTTGAGTCGGAATTCAGTGCCACAACCCCCTGCTGCTGGTCTATTATTTGAGACGTAGCTTTCAAGGAATAAGTGACTTTTTTTATCCCACTCTGACACTCGTTAAGGGCAATATTGAACTTTATCAACCTTGATGTATCTCCCGCGTTGCCGAACTCGTCAAGAAGATAATCATCGCCCATTTGAACGGACACTGCTGGGGTTTGGCAAGCGGAGGCATTCACTATAATCGGTTTTGTTAAGTATAGGTTCATAGCCACCAGTTCATCTGCTATTTGTTGCCCCAAATAACCCGCTAGTACAATAGGTTGAGGCGACAGCTTGCCTGTTTTTATAATTTCAAATCGCACAGGTTCGCCTAAGAGATACCAAGATCCACTAGGTATAGGGTGGACAGATGGATAGTAACCTCGAGCTGCGTCGCGCAGGCGAAATGAGAGTCCTGTATTACCTAGAGGGAATATAGTGCTGCCTTCGGGCACTACGCCTAATGATGGATTTAATTTAATCCCGATGCTTGCTTGAGAATCACAAACGAAAGCGAATTTTTGATTTGTCGCTCCAGTCTCTTCATAAATGACAGTGCCGTTCGGTGTGTCTCGAGGAATATTCAAGGCAGAAGCCAAGTTTGCGCCAACATTAACTGTTTGAGTTTGGGTTGAATTTGAATTCAAGGTGCATTTTGCAAACGCACCTTGAGAATAGAGTGACAGCGCCATGATCACGGTTTTAATTGTCGAATTTGTATTTTTCATCTGCAGCATACTAGTATACGCTAAGAACCCACCGATATAGGACGTTTCTTAATTTCCTGCATTTAGTATGGCATTTTGCGCGGTTGATCCCCGGGCGTCATAGCTCCTACATCTACGGATCGATTGCTTCGAACGCTGTGCTTGACGAAGCAATGAGCGCGGCGGCCAAGTATTGACCGATAGTGGCTTCGAAGATGGGTACGTTGAATTCCAGCCTATGTTCAATCGGCCCCCACACCTGGCCCAGGCGTGGGGGCCTTTTTTTCGCAGCGTGGAAACCAGCCCCGGGGAGGCTGGTCTACCATTCCTTGCATATCTGGTTGATGTTTGGACGCGGGAGTGAGTATGAACGTAAGCGATCCACCATGTACACATTCAAAACTGCCCGTTGAAGCCTGATGCTGTGCTCCCGATTCCCATCAGGAGCCCGCAGTTATGATGCGCCCCGACGCCAAAGTTGAAAAGTCTACCTCTACCCCAGGCCTGTCGACTTCCGAAAATCCATCGACGGCCTCGCCGCCCTGGTTGAATTGGATATCAAAGTGGCAGTGTTCGATCGTAACTGATCCATAAACCCCACCTATTCAAAAAAAGGTGAACCGTTCAGGATGCGACATTCCGTTATTTCTTGTGCTTGATATCCACCACCGTTCCTGCCCGTACGTCTTTGATCGGCGAGAGCA
>NZ_CAXAOY010000039.1:0-3642 GCF_963970975.1 Pseudomonas sp. RA_15y_Pfl1_P11 | reverse complement strand
CGTATGGCGCGGCCAAGGGCGGCGTGAATGCCTTGACGGCCTGCCTGGCCCTGGAGACTGCCGGCAGCGGGATTCGCGTCAACGCCACCGCGCCCGGCGGCACCGAGGCACCGCCACGGCGCATCCCGCGCAACAGCCAGCCGCAGAGCGAGCAGGAGCGTGTGTGGTACCAGCAGATCGTCGACCAGACCCTCGACAGCAGCCCGATGAAACGCTACGGCAGCATCGACGAACAAGCTGGCGCGATTCTGTTCCTGGCCTGCGACGAGGCCTCCTACATCACCGGCGTGACCTTGCCGGTAGGCGGCGGCGACCTCGGCTAAGGCTTTTTCCATCTGCTGACACTGACTCACAACAACAATAAAGAGAGCACTGCCATGCGTAGCCATGATGGCCATTCGATTATCGATAATGCCCCGTTCAACCGCTTCCACTGGTTGATCGTGAGCCTGTGTGCCTTGCTGTTGACCTTTGAAGGCTATGACTTGTTTATTTAAGGCGTGGTCCTGCCGTCACTCATGCGCGAGTGGGGGCTGCGCAGCTCTAAGGCTTGTCGATTCGCACCACAGGCGTGGGCTGGGCGTCCGGCATCGGTCGCAATGGCGCGATTGTCGGCCCGCTGTTGGGCGGCGCGCTGATGGCGATCGAACTGCCTCTGCAACTGAATTTCAAGGCCTTTGCCATCCCCGGCGCGATTGCGGCTGAGCATGGAGGTAGCGTTGATCGGCCGAACGGCCTTCCAGACGATCCTTAAAGACTCTCCGGGTCGCCAAAAAACATTTTGACTGGGCTCTAGGACAATGTTTTCAGGTCGATAACGCTTTTGTTTGCCCCCATTTTTGCCCCCATTCGCACCGAATGTGCGAGTGATCGCGAATGGCGATCTCCGACGGACTCCAGTATGGCAGTGGCTGGTATTCAGTGCGCCTCCGTATACTGGATGAGCAACCCGTATCTGGCAAACCCTTGGTCGTTCGGAAGAGGGAATGGGTAATGAGTCGATATCCTTAAGTGGCGTTGTCGGGTCTGTCTTTCTGCACCTATCCTGAATTGATTCGCGAGATGCTCGTGCTCTGCGTGATGTTGCCAGGGCTCTGGTCGCTAGGGACATCGATCCGCGTGTCCATCGACAGCTGGAGCGTAATGCTAGGCGGTTGGTCACGGAAAACGCCTAAGAAGCGGTTGTTCTGCATTGAAAGTGATACGCAAAGTTGAACATAGTGTTTCTGGTCGTGGATCTCGATAGCCCGGTTGGACCCAGAACCTCCCCCTTCGATTGGCCGCCAAGTCGGCTGACAACGAGGGCGCTCAGGTTGAGATATAGAGGAGGCGCCTTACCTTCGCTATTTCTGGCCAGTTAAGCCGTTGGGCCAGGTCGCTGATCAGTCGTTAGGCAAGTGCAACTGCACTTCCATGGCGTCATGAAGGAGTCTGACGACCTCGATCACGTCGTCGTTTGCCACACGATAGAACACGATATGGCGTGGGCTTTTGACCGTTCCATGGGTTTGTTTGGCCTGCTGGCGTGAATAGATGAGGTGATAGCTGCGAAGGCCCGGTGCAAGCTCATCGCGGTCGTGGCTGCCAATGCGATAGGGCGTGTCGGCAAGCGCTTTCAGCGCCGCGAGGATCAGCTCCTGGTAGCGCTGGCGAGCTTGATCGCCGAACTGCGTCTGGGAGAGCCTGAGGATGTCGACAATGTCGGCACGCGCCGGGTTGGAAATCCGATACTGCGGCATGCTCAGTGTTTCTCTCTCGCGGGGAGGGTTGCCTCCAGGCTCAAGCCCTCGAGGTAGTGCTCCAGAGCCCCTTCGTTCACCTGAGTAAAGCGCCCGTGCTCAAGATCCATGATGCCGATTGAGGTCGCCTGACGCAGGGCCTCAATTTTGGCAGTGTCTTCGGCGACACGCTGTTCCAATAGCCGCAAACCTTCCCGCATCACTTCGCTGGCATTCTGATAGCGGCCAGACTGCACCAGGTCATGGATAACCTGTTCCTGATGAGGGGTGAGCACAACGTTTCGCGTCGCCATAATAAGCTCCAACTTTCGACAAACAGTATCTTTCGATCATTGGCATATTATGCCATTTTGTCTGGGTGCACATAGTTTGGGATTTGAATCTGACGAACTGTGTCGTACGGGGTCATCCTTTGTAGCATGCGCACAAAGTCAAAAAAGGGCTGTCGCAGCGGGACGTCGTAGCCAGCTTGATTAGTGTAGGCCTTTGGCCTTCAGTTTGGCCAAGCCTGGTTTGATGTGTCCGGCGCTCTCTAGCGTTCAGCCCTCAGCGTCAACTCCATTACGGCCGCCTCTAAGGCGATCTGGTTTTGGTACAGCCGCTCAATGACATATTCAATGGACATTGTTTCGACTCCAATGAAGGAGTCGAAAGCGTAGCTGCGGGGAGGGCGGATGTCCTAAGCACGCGCGAGGTAAGATTGGGTACCCATTGGGGCGACGAAACGTACGCAGCGGACCAGCATCAGAGCCTGCGCACGCTCTCAAAGGGATGACCTGATAGCATGACTGTCGGTGAGAGGAGCTTGAACGACAAGCACTCTCGTTCATGTCGTTCAAGCTCCAGGGAAGTGATAGCAGCCGCCGTGGTAGACCACGCCGGAAGTTGCGACCCAACCAAGGTGCGGTATTGCTCGCACTGTACCTGCACGGCACACGTCACTTCCTGGATTACCTGGCATCCACCTACCTGCGCCTTCCAGCTTCATCGCAGGATCCCGAGCAAATAATGAACCTAAAGTCGCTAAGGCCAGCCTTGAAAATCTATCGCTCCGACCCGATCTAAGTGGATGTCAATTAGCCATCAATGATTAAGGATAGTCATCATGTCGGATAACAAGCACATCACCCACCCTGCGGACGCTAAGCGGATAGACGTCAATGATCCTAACGAGGTCAGAAACTGGTGTGCTTCGTTCAGATGCACAGAAACGCAGCTCAAGAACGCGGTTGCGGCGGTCGGCACCTGGTCGCACCACGTGCGTGACTATTTCAACAAGTAAAACAACGGGCGAGCCCGAGCAAGGCTCGCCATCCTTTCTTCGCACAGCGAGTGTATACCAGGCCAACGGCTGCCCCACAGCGGGAAACCTTTTCCACGCTTTCACTTTGCATGGAAATCAGTGCATCAATGCCCATTCGCTTGAGGACTGATTAGGCCGCTGAAAAGTCACCGTAGCTTAAATTCAGAAGTTTTTTATAGATGGTGCCCCTCCATGGTTTCAGAAAATAAACCAACCCGCCCAACATCGCTCTACCGATATCGCCCACTGGGTTCAGACCTGGTCAAAAGAGAACTGGACGCTATTTTCAGCAGCTATTTGTATGCTCCCCGCTTTGATCAAATGAATGATCCAATGGAGGCGATGATCGAGTACCCTGCCGAAGATCGATTCGCCTTCTTGATGCCAAAAGAGCTTTTAGAGCTTTCTAAGAAAGCTCTCTGTAGTGGTCTAATGAAACCGGACACCCATTTAGGCGAGAATGCTCGCCAGAACGAGGTGTCAGATGACCAAACAACGCCGTACCTTTTCCCCTGAATTCAAACGCGAGGCTGCCGACCTCGTTATCAAGCAGGATTACAGCTTCATTGAGGCCAGCCGCTCGCTTGGTGTCGGCGAGTC
>NZ_CAXAOY010000038.1:0-11325 GCF_963970975.1 Pseudomonas sp. RA_15y_Pfl1_P11 | reverse complement strand
CACTGGTCAGTTGGAAGGAATAAACAATCGAATAAAGGTCATCAAACGAATGGCGTACGGTTACCGGGACAGCGAGTTCTTCTTCATGAAGATCAAGAGTGTCTTTCCCGGCAATCCGTGAAGAACCTTTTTTTGTCTCGGCATTGATACAAAATGGATACGCAAAAAATAACGAATGAGAATAGATATCAAACGAGAATTCTTTGATATACCATGCGCGTCGAATTCTTGGCAGGTTTGCCGTCCCATCTGGCTCATTCACTAGGTGCAACATCCATGCGTCGTACCCTGATTTCCCTCTGTGTGCTTCAAGCTTTTTCGCCTTTTACCTGGGCAGAGGTTGTCTCTGCCGACAAGGCCAGTCTTGAGCTGCAAGCCACCAATGTCACGGGACAGGCGGACTACGAGACGGCTCAGGGGCCGGTCAAGGGCTACCACGCCACACGGTCAGCAAGTGCAACGCGCACCGATACCTCGATTCATGAAACGCCGCAGTCCATCACCGTGGTGTCCAAAGATGTGGTCGAGGACATCGGCGCCACCCGTTTGCAGGAAGCGCTGGACTACGCCGGTGGTGTCGGCCGCGCCAACAACTTCGGCGGGCAGGGCCTGACCACTTTTACCGTGCGCGGCTTTACCACTGGCGAGTTCTATCGCAACGGCTTTCCTGTAAACCGCGGCTACCCGGCCATGCCTGATGCCAACACGATCGAACGCCTTGAAGTGCTGCGTGGCCCGGCCACCATGCTCTACGGCCGTGGCGATCCTGGCGGCACCTTCAACGTGGTGACCAAACAGCCGCTGGCCGAACGCACGGTCACATTGGGCAGCCAGTTGGATGACCAAGGCATGAAGCGCGGCACCCTGGATGCCTCCGGCCCGCTGGATGAGGAGGGCCGCCTGGCTTATCGCCTGAACGTGGTGGGCGAGGGCGGCGACACCTTCCGCGACCACGTCTCCACCGAACGCTACGGTGTGGCCCCGGTGCTCACTTGGCAAGCCACCGACGAAACCAAGGTGATCTTCGAAGGCGACTTCATACGCAACAATCACCCGCTGGATCGCGGCCTGACCCGCTTTGCCAACCAGCGCGGCACGCCGTCGCGCGACACCTTCTGGGGCGAAAAATACGCCGGCAACCTGCACAACGATAACAACATGGCGCAGTTGCGTTTCGAGCATATGCTCAACGACAACTGGACCCTGGGCGGAGGGTTCCAGTGGTTGGACGGCACGATGAAGGGCAATGGCGTGGAGGCGAACAACGCCAGCAGCCTCGGGGCCGACGGCCGCACCCTGCAGCGCAACTTCAACTACCGCAAGCTGGACTGGACCGACAAGGACTACCAGCTCAACCTGACCGGGCACTTCTCCACCGGGGGCCTGGAGCACACCTTGCTCACCGGTATCGAATACGAAGATTACGACTACAAGTCGATCATCCAGCGTTCCAGTGCTGCGTTCCCGATCGATATCTTCAACCCGGTCTATGGCCAGCCGCGTCCGGCGCTGACGCGCACGCCGACCCACGATAAAGAAAACCTCAAGACTTACGCCGCATTCGTCCAGGACCAGGTGGCCCTGACCGACCGTTTGAAAGTCCTCGCGGGCGCGCGCTTTGAGCGGTTCGAGCACAAGTACGAATCCTACGTAACCGGCGTGCGCGACTGGAACGCCGCCGATAATGCTGTCACCCCGCGCGTCGGCGTGATGTACGACCTCACCGACACCGTCGCGATCTACGCTGATGCCGCCCGCTCCTTCAAGCCGAACACTGGCGCCAGCCGCCAGGGTGGCGGGTTCGAGCCGGAGAAGGGCAAGTCCTATGAGATGGGCGTGAAATGGGAAGCGCTGGATAAACAGCTGAGCGTCGACGCGGCGATCTACCAGATCGAAAAGAAAAACGTCCAAGGTGTCGACCCGCTCGACTCCGCTTTCAACGTCGCGACCGGTCAGGTGCGCAGCCGCGGCTTCGATCTGAACGTGGCCGGCAACCTGACGCCCGAGTGGCGGATGATCGGCGGCTATGCCTACGTGGATGCCGCCGTCACCAAGGACACGACAGTGCGTAGCGGAACGCGTCTGGCCAACATCCCGCGCAACAGCTTCAGCCTGCTCAACGTGTATGAGTTCCAGGACGGCGCATTCAAGGGCCTGGGCCTTGGCGCCGGTGGAAAGTACGTGGCTGATCGTGCCGGGCAGACCAACAACTCCACGTTCACCATGGACGCTTACACGGTGGTCGACCTGCTCGGTTACTACAAGGTCAACGAAAACGTGCGGCTGAACCTGGATGTGAAGAACCTGTTTAACCGTGAGTACGAAGAGGGCTCGTTCCTGAACTTCTATGCCTACCCCGGCGAGCCGCGCACGGTGCAGGTGGGGATCTCCTACACCCTGTAGTAGCGGGACCCTATCCCGGTGGGAGCAGGCAAGCCAGCTCCCACATTAAAGCGGCGTGAGCACATTCATCACCGTATCCAACGCCACTCGCGTGTCATCCAACTGCACCAGCGACGCATGCCGCGCCCCAAGGGCGTCGCGGTTCTGGATCGCGGTAAGGATCGCCTTGTGCCGGGGCAGGCTCAGGCCCTGGATATCCGGGCGCTGGTTGGTGATGTTGATCGACTCGCGCAATGGCAGCGACAGCATGTTGCACATGTAGGCCAGCAGGTCGTTGCGGGTGGCGTCGGCAATGGCGCGGTGGAAGTCCAGGTCGGCCTGCAACAGCTGTTCGTGAGTCTGCGCGGTTTCCATGCCCTGGTAGGCTTTTTCGATGGTGGCGATGTCGTCATCGGTGGCGGTGGTTGCGGCCATGGCGGCAATTTCCGGTTCGAGGATGCGCCGCACACCGGCCAAGGTATTGAAGAATTCACTGTGGGGCGTGGACTGCATCAACCAGGACAACACGTCCGGGTCGAGCAGGTGCCATTTCAAGCGCGGCCGCACCACCGCGCCCACGCGCGGCTTGGAATACACCAGGCCCTTGGCGCTGAGCACCCGGGTCGCTTCGCGCAATACCGAGCGACTGACCTTGTACTCCTCGCAGAGCGTGGCCTCCATGGGCAGCCGTTCTTCGGGCTTGAAGCGACCGGAAACGATGTGCATGCCCAAGTCCTGAACGATCTGGGCATGCTGGCTCTTGCGCGGCTTGGGCGGCTGGTGATCCATAACGACAGGGATGCTCTGACTTAAATTCGCGGCATCATAGCATCCCAATTAGTGGGAATGCCGGGGGACTTCAGCCCCACGGCAACCCACCAGGAAGTCAAAGTCGCAACCCTGGTCGGCCTGCAGCACATGGTCGATGTACAACTGCCGGTAGCCGCCGACGATAAGCTTTTCAGGTGGCGCAAGGTCTGCCATGCGCGCCGCCAGTTCTGCGTCGGGGATGTCCAGGTGCAAACGGCCATTGGCGCAGTCGAGTTCGATCCAGTCGCCTTCCTTCACGGTGGCCAACGGTCCGCCGGCAGCGGCTTCCGGGGCCACGTGCAACACCACCGTGCCGTAGGCCGTGCCGCTCATGCGCGCGTCGGAAATTCGCACCATATCCGTCACACCCTGGGCCAGCAGCTTGGCCGGCAGGCCCATGTTGCCGACTTCGGCCATGCCTGGGTAACCCTTGGGGCCGCAGTTTTTCATGACCAGGATCGAGTTGGCGTCCACGTCCAGTTCCGGGTCGTTAATGCGCGCCTTGTACATGTCGAAGTTCTCGAACACCACCGCACGGCCGCGATGCTGCATCAGCTCGGCGCTGGCCGCCGAAGGCTTGAGCACCGCGCCCAATGGCGCCAGGTTGCCGCGCAGCACGCAGATGCCACCGTCGGCGCGGATCGGATTGTCGAGGGTACGGATCACCTCGTCCTGGCCGTAGATCGGCGAGTCCTTGGTGTTCTCGCCCAGCGTCTTGCCGTTGACGGTCAGGGCGTTCGGGTGCGGGATCAGGTTGGCTTCACCGAGGCGACGCAGCACGGCGGGCAGGCCACCGGCGTAGTAGAACTCTTCCATCAGGAAGCGCCCGGACGGTTGCAGGTCGACGATGGTCGGCATGCCACGACCGATGCGGGTCCAGTCGTCCAGGTCCAATTCAACGCCAATGCGCCCGGCGATGGCTTTCAAGTGAATCACGGCGTTGGTCGAACCACCGATGGCGGCGTTCACGCGGATTGCGTTTTCAAACGCCTCTTTGGTGAGGATCTTCGACAGTTTCAAGTCTTCGCGCACCATCTCCACGGCGCGCATGCCCGACATATGCGCCAATACATAACGCCGCGCATCCACCGCCGGGATTGCCGCGTTGTGGGGCAGCGAAGTACCGAGTGCCTCGGCCATACAGGCCATGGTCGACGCGGTGCCCATGGTGTTGCAGGTGCCTGCCGAACGCGACATGCCGCCCTCGGCCGCGAGGAAATCATCCAGCGTGATGGTGCCGGCCTTGACCTGTTCACTGAGCTGCCACACCACGGTGCCCGAGCCGATGTCCTGGCCCTTGTGCTTGCCGTTGAGCATCGGCCCACCGGTGACCACGATGGCCGGCACGTCACAACTGGCGGCGCCCATCAGCAGGGCCGGGGTGGTCTTGTCGCAGCCGGTCAGCAGCACCACACCGTCAATCGGGTTGCCGCGAATGGCTTCTTCCACGTCCATGCTCGCCAGGTTGCGGGTGAGCATGGCGGTAGGGCGCAGGTTCGATTCACCGTTGGAGAACACCGGGAATTCCACGGGGAAGCCACCGGCCTCAATCACGCCGCGTTTAACGTGGTCGGCGATCTGGCGGAAATGCGCGTTGCACGGCGTCAGCTCCGACCACGTGTTGCAGATGCCGATGATTGGCTTGCCATGGAACTGATGGTCGGCAATGCCCTGGTTCTTCATCCAGCTGCGGTACATAAAACCGTTTTTGTCGGCAGTACCAAACCACTGGGCGGAGCGTAGGCCGGGCTTTTTATCAGACATGATCGATTCTCTTATTGTATGACTATATGTTCTATCTGCGCCTAAACATAAGCGCAAAATCGATGCTTTGGAAGAGTTGTTTTGTAAATAGTCATACTATATAGTCTGGCTTAACTGAGGTATGACCCTGGCGGATTTTCGCGAGAGGCGTCCCCCGAGCTTCTATAAAAACAACAATCGGAGATCGACCCCATGAGCCAGGAACTGCGGCTTATTCGGCGCATCACGCTGAAACTGATTCCCTTCCTGATCCTGCTGTACCTGATCGCCTACGTGGACCGCTCCGCCGTGGGTTTTGCCAAGCTGCACATGGGCGCCGACGTCGGCATCGGCGATGCGGCCTATGGCCTGGGCGCGGGGTTGTTCTTCATTGGCTACTTCCTTTTCGAGATCCCCAGCAACCTGATGCTCGACCGCTTCGGCGCACGGCGTTGGTTCGCGCGGATCATGATCACCTGGGGCGCCATCACCATCGGCATGGCCTTTGTGCAGGGTCCACACAGCTTCTATGTGATGCGCTTTCTGCTTGGCGCGGCGGAAGCGGGGTTCTTTCCGGGCGTTCTCTACTACATCACCCAATGGTTCCCGGTGCGCCATCGCGGCAAGATCCTCGGGCTGTTTATCCTGTCGCAACCCATCGCAATGATGATCACCGGCCCGGTATCCGGCGGGCTGCTAGGCATGGACGGCATCCTTGGTCTGCACGGCTGGCAGTGGCTGTTTATCGTGATCGGCAGCCCGGCGATCCTGCTCACCTGGCCGGTGCTGCGCTACCTGCCGGACGGCCCCAAGCACGTCAAATGGATGAACGACGAGGAAAAAGCCTGGCTCGCCGGCGAGTTGAACAAAGACTTGCAAGCCTACGGCCAGACCCGTCACGGCAACCCACTGCATGCCTTGAAAGACAAGCGGGTGTTGCTGCTGGCGCTGTTCTACCTGCCGGTGACCCTGAGCATTTATGGCCTGGGCCTGTGGTTGCCGACGTTGATCAAACAGTTCGGCGGCAGTGATTTGACCACCGGCTTCATCTCCGCCGTGCCGTATATCTTCGGCATCATCGGCCTGCTGATCATCCCGCGCAGTTCCGACCGTTTGAACGATCGCTACGGCCACCTGGCGGTGCTCTATGTACTCGGTGCCATCGGCCTGTTCTTCAGCGCATGGCTGAGCGTGCCGGTGCTGCAAATGACAGCGCTGTGCCTGGCGGCGTTCGCGATGTTTTCTTGCACGGCGGTGTTCTGGACCTTGCCGGGTCGGTTTTTTGCCGGCGCCAGTGCGGCGGCGGGCATTGCATTGATCAACTCGGTGGGCAACCTCGGCGGCTATATCGGTCCGTTCGTGATCGGTGCGCTCAAGGAATACACCGGCAACCTCGCCTCGGGCTTGTACTTCCTGTCCGGGGTCATGGTGTTCGGGCTGGTCTTGACCGGCGTGGTCTACCGCGTGCTGGAGCGCAAGCACGCACTGCCCGCCGATCAATTCGCCGCCAGCGCTCGTGGCGCCACACGTACTTAATCTGGGAGAAGTTTCATGCGTTTAGTTCAGTTCGAATTAAGCAATGGCGAGCGTCGGGTCGGCGTTGTAGAGGGCGACAGCCTGCGCGAAGTCCAGGCGGCGCGCAGTGTGCGCGAATTGGCCCTGGCCGCCATCGAAGCGGGCGTCGGCCTGGCACAACAGGTGAACAGCCTCGGTCTGGGCGATAGCCACGACTACGCCGCACTGCTGGCCGAGCTGAAGATCCTGCCGCCGCTGGACCACCCGGACCCGGCGCACATGTTGATCAGCGGTACCGGCCTGACCCACCTGGGCAGCGCCTCGGCGCGGGACAAAATGCACCAGGCCGGCGATGACACTGCACTGACCGACACCATGCGCATCTTCAAATGGGGCGTGGAGGGCGGCAAGCCAGCAGCGGGTCAGGCGGGCGTGCAACCGGAGTGGTTCTATAAAGGTGACGGCAGCATCGTCGTGCGTCCAGGCGCCGCCTTCCCGGTGCCACCGTTTGCCGAAGATGCCGGCGAAGAACCGGAGATCGGCGGCCTGTACGTGATCGGCCCGGACAGCAAGCCCTACCGTGTGGGCTTCGCGGTGGGCAACGAGTTCTCCGACCACATCATGGAGCGCAAGAATTACCTGTACCTGGCCCATTCCAAACTGCGCAGTTGCAGCTACGGCCCGGAGCTGCGCGTGGGCGAGTTGCCCCAGCACCTGGCGGGCACCAGCCGCCTCCTGCGTAACGGCAAGGAAATCTGGCGGAACGAATTCCTCAGCGGCGAGGCCAATATGTGCCACAGCCTGGAAAACCTCGAGTATCACCACTTCAAATACCGCCAGTTCCTCAAGCCCGGCGATGTGCACGTCCACTTTTTCGGCACCGCCACCTTGTCATTCGCCGACGGTATACGTACTCAACCGGGCGATGTGTTCGAGATCAGCCAAGCCGAGTTCGGCGCGCCATTGATCAACAGCGTCGGCAGCAGCGATGCGGCATTCGAACCCGGCCACGTCATCACCCTTTAATGGAGAACCCCATGACCCAGTTCCTCGGCCACAACTACATCGGCGGCCAGCGCAGCGCCAACGGCAGCGTCAAACTGCAAAGCGTCGACGCCGCCACTGGCGAAGCCTTGCCCCAGGATTTCTACCAGGCTACCCCGGAAGAAGTCGACGCCGCCGCCAAGGCTGCCGCGCAGGCTTACCCTGCGTACCGTGCCATGAGTGCGGCGCGTCGCGCGCAGTTCCTGGACGCGGTGGCCGATGAGCTGGACGCGTTGGGCGATGACTTTGTCGAGCTGGTCTGCCGCGAAACCGCGCTGCCGGCTGCGCGTATCAAGGGCGAGCGTGGGCGCACCAGCGGCCAGATGCGCCTGTTCGCGACCGTGCTGCGTCGCGGTGATTTCTACGGCGCGCGTATCGACAAGGCGCTGCCGGATCGCCAGCCGATGCCTCGCCCGGATTTGCGCCAATACCGTATCGGCCTCGGGCCGGTTGCGGTGTTCGGCGCGAGCAACTTTCCCCTGGCCTTTTCCACGGCGGGCGGCGACACCGCAGCCGCACTGGCGGCGGGCTGCCCGGTCGTCTTCAAGGCCCACAGTGGGCATATGGCGACCGCCGAGCGGGTGGCCGATGCGATCATTCGGGCGGCCGAAAGCACCGAGATGCCGGCCGGCGTGTTCAATATGATCTTCGGCGGTGGCGTCGGTGAAGCGCTGGTCAAGCACCCGGCGATCCAGGCCGTAGGCTTCACGGGTTCGCTCAAGGGCGGGCGTGCCTTGTGCGACATGGCTGCGGCACGTGCGCAGCCGATCCCTGTGTTTGCCGAAATGTCGAGCATCAACCCGGTGATCGTGCTGCCCCAGGCCCTCACAGCACGGGCTGAAAGTGTTGCTCGTGACCTGACCGCCTCGGTAGTGCAAGGCTGCGGCCAGTTCTGCACCAACCCAGGCCTGGTGATCGGTATCGCTTCGCCTGCATTCACGGCGTTTACTCAACAAGTTGCGCAACTGATCGGTGATCAACCGGCGCAGACCATGCTCAACGCCGGCACCCTGGGCAGCTACGGCAAAGGCCTGGAAAAACTTCTGGCGCACCCCGGCATCCAGCACCTCGCGGGCAGCGCTCAGGCCGGTAACCAGGCACACCCGCAATTGTTCAAGGCCGATGTGCGCCTGTTGATCGACGGCGATGAAGTGCTGCAGGAAGAAGTGTTCGGCCCCACCACGGTATTTGTCGAAGTCGCCGACCAGGCCCAACTCAGCGCCGCCTTACATGGCCTGCACGGTCAATTGACGGCGACGGTCATTGGCGAGCCGGCCGACCTGCAACAGTTCGCCGAACTCACGCCACTGCTCGAACAGAAAGTCGGGCGCATCCTGCTCAACGGCTACCCGACCGGTGTGGAAGTCTGCGATTCGATGGTGCACGGCGGGCCGTACCCCGCGACGTCCGATGCGCGTGGCACCTCGGTCGGTACGCTGGCCATCGACCGTTTCCTGCGCCCGGTGTGCTTCCAGAATTACCCTGATAGCCTGCTGCCCGACGCGTTGAAAAACGCTAACCCGTTGCGTATCCAGCGGCTCGTGGATGGCACGCCTTCACGCGACGCGCTGTAAAAAAAACAATGAAGCAGGAGGTTTCATGTCGCTGAGTGCCGTCACCGCGCACCGTGCGCAATTGGGGGAGGGCCCGTTCTGGGACGTGCCCACCCAGGCCCTGTACTGGGTCAACATTGCCGGCAAACAGGCATTGCGCCTGATGGACGGGCAGTTACAGGTCTGGCAATTGCCCGAGCATGTCTCGGCGTTTATCCCGTGTGAAAGCGGCGATGCCGTGGTGACCTTGAGCAGCGGCGTGTACCGCCTGGACCTGGTCACCGAAGCCTTGACCCTGCTGTGTGTGGCCGACCCGCAATCGGGCAATCGTGGCAATGAAGCGCGCTGCGATGCCCAGGGCCGTCTGTGGCTGGGCACTATGCAGAACAACATTGGCGAGCAGGGCGAAGACCTGCCCATCACCCGACGCTCCGGCGGCCTGTTTCGCATTGATGCCGATGCGCAGGTCACGCCGTTGCTGAGTGGCCTGGGCATTCCCAACACCTTGCTGTGGAGCGATGACGGCCGCCACGTGCATTTTGGCGACAGCATGGAGGGCACGCTGTACCGGCATGGGATTCTGCCGAACGGTCAACTCGAACCCGCGCACGTCTGGTTCGGCCCCCATGAACGTGGCGGGCCGGACGGCTCGGCCATGGACGTCGAAGGCTATATCTGGAACGCGCGCTGGGACGGCAGTTGCCTGCTGCGCCTCACGCCTGGTGGTGAGGTGGACCGCATCATCGAGCTGCCCGTGAGCCGCCCCACCAGTTGCGTATTTGGCGGCCCTAACCTCACCACCCTCTATATCACCAGTGCCGCCAGCCCGTTGGATCACCCTTTGGACGGCGCCGTGCTGGCCATTGAGGTTGACGTGCCAGGCAAGCCCTGTCACCGCTTTGCCGGCTAAATCCCGATTTTAAAAACAACAACAAGGAGTCACCTGTATGAATCGTCGTCGAGGTTTGCGTTCCCTGTGCTGCGCCGCTGTGGCGGTTTCGGCCATGAGCCTGAGCGGGCTGCTGCTGGCCGCTGAGGAAGTCAAGATCGGTTTTCTGGTCAAGCAGGCTGAAGAACCGTGGTTCCAGACCGAATGGGCCTTTGCCGAAAAAGCCGGCAAGGAGCATGGCTTCACCGTGATCAAGATCGCCGTGCCCGATGGCGAAAAAACCCTGTCGGCTATCGACAGCCTGGCGGCCAACGGCGCCAAAGGCTTTGTGATTTGCCCGCCGGACGTGTCCCTGGGCCCGGCCATTGTCGCCAAGGCCAAGGCCAACGGCTTGAAAGTGATTGCTGTGGATGACCGCTTCGTCGACGCCAAAGGCGCCTTCATGGAAGACGTGCCGTACCTGGGCATGGCTGCGTTTGAAGTCGGCCAGAAGCAGGGGGCGGCCATGGCCGCCGAAGCTAAAAAACGCGGCTGGGACTGGAAGGACACCTATGCGGTGATCAACACCTTCAACGAGCTCGACACCGGTAAAAAACGCACCGACGGATCGATACAGTCCCTGAAAGAGGCCGGCATTCCTGACGACCATATTCTCACCGCTGCGCTTAAAACCCTCGACGTACCAGGCAGCATGGACGCCACCAACTCGGCGCTGGTCAAGCTGCCCAGCGGTGCGAAAAACCTGATCATCGGTGGCATGAACGACAACACCGTACTCGGCGGCGTACGCGCGACCGAAAGCGCCGGCTTCAAAGCCGCCAATGTGATCGGCATCGGCATCAATGGCACCGACGCTATCGGTGAACTGAAGAAAGCCAACAGCGGCTTCTTCGGTTCGATGCTGCCTAGCCCGCACATCGAGGGCTACAACACCGCGCTGATGATGTACGAGTGGGTCACCAAAGGCACCGAGCCGCCGAAGTACACCGCCATGGACGAAGTGACCCTGATCACCCGCGAAAACTTCAAGCAGGAGCTGGAAAAGATCGGCCTGTGGAAATAAGGCAGTTCGCTTTCCTCGGCAGCCCCGGCAACAGGGCTGCCTGATCGGTGTGATGAGGTGGTTATGCACGCGCAAGTCAATGAACAACAACACACTGCCGGCGCCAGTCTGCGTTTTGACGGCATCGGTAAAACCTTTCCCGCGGTCAAGGCGCTGGATGGCATCAGCTTCACCGCCCACCCTGGGCAGGTGCATGCCTTGATGGGCGAGAACGGCGCGGGCAAGTCGACGCTGCTGAAGATCCTCGGCGGCGCCTACATCCCCAACAGCGGCACGCTGCAAATCGGCGAGCAGACCATGGCGTTCAAGAACGCGGCGGACAGCAT
>NZ_CAXAOY010000037.1:0-13763 GCF_963970975.1 Pseudomonas sp. RA_15y_Pfl1_P11 | reverse complement strand
GGATATCAGCCATTTTTTGATGCACCGGTACAACTGGATTCGACCGCACCAATTTAATGGTGGGCTGCCACCGGCTCAGGCTGAGAAAAAACTTAACGTCGTGTCCGGGATCAGTTGACCACTACAAATGTTCTTTTTCATGAGGTGACTCCCGATAAATACCAATGTGTTTTCGGGGTGTTTTAATCCATAAATTGTCTACGTTGCAGACCTCTCCACCGCCTGAAATCGAGTCAATATGATTTCTTTCTCATAGAAAACCCTCAAACATCGTTGAAACCCGGCAAACCATTAGCTGTCCGCCAAGCCTTGATCGTACGAGTAATGCCCTCCGCTGAATTATCAGCACCTTCCTCGGGGTAATAAATAAGATCCGACCCCGCAGGGTGCTCGGTGATACGTTCAAATTCATCAAGTAAAGGATCTAAAACCTCATCTGGAGCACCTTTGTTTGCCTTAAATATTTCCTGCATGAAGCTAATGAATTGATCTTCTGTATATTCTGAAATACTCGATTTCATAGATCTATCTCCGATGAATATCAATGTGATTTTTTGGGGTTGTAACTCGCAGATTGTCTACATTGTAAACCGCCCCTCCTTCTGACACTAAATCGATATGGTGTAATTCAAAAGCACGTCTTTTCCCAACATGATCTTGCCTCCTAGTTTTGGGTGAAAAGCCGTCGTACATACGGTCTGTATTTTCGGAATTAAATTGTCTACCGAACTCCGAATCAACCGCCACAGCTTTCCAAAACGCCGTCCTAAACGCATCAAAACTACCAAAACTCTTCCCCCTCAGCTGATCCGCAATCCTCGTAGGAATCGGCACCCCCAGCCCAACCCCCGCGCCAGCTAGCCAGAGTCCATCTACATCTTGCCCTCTGCCTGTAACGACGCCCGGATCGAGCCGGACATTCATCACGATATATAGAGGTTTTATCCCCGAATCGGCCGGAAAAACCAAGATGAAATCCCTGTAGTCCGGCGGATGAATCGGGTCTACGATGATCTTGTCCGCCTGATCGGTCGGCGGAAAAATCCAGATTTGCGGGGCTTGTGGCGCAGCTTCCAGTGTTGGGATGCCCAGGGTATCGCCCGGGTTGACCGCCGGGGTCCAGATCAGCTCGACGCCGTCACCAAAATCCGCCACCTGTTGTGTGCCGCGTGGTTGAAACTGGATGACATCAATCATTTCCCAGTTGCGGTGTGTGCCGGTGTAGTAGCCGTAGCCTTTCAACGTGCCATCGGTTTGCTGCTCGACGTGCAGGCGCATCCTCGTGCGGGCTTTTTTGAGGGTTTGCAGTTGGTCTTCGGTATAAAGGGCGCTGTCGCCCAGGTTGGAGGGCCATACCAACGCCACAAGCCCCACCAGCAAGCCACTCGCCACGCCCGATAGAGAGCCCAGCGCCGTACCGCTCAGGGCGAGTCCACCTATGCCGACCGGCAGTGCGGTGCCACTGATTTTTTTCAGTGGCATACGCCCCAACTCATCGACTTCACGCCCGCCGAGCAACACCAGATCACCGTAGGCTTTCAGGCTGTCGGTGGGTACGAAACCTAGGGGTGAGCGGTAATCGATAACGGAGTTCGGCAGGTTACAGGACTTGGCAAATACGCACCCGATCGGTGCCGGAAGCGGCTCGGGGAAAGTCTCCACAGGTGCAATGAATTCACGAGTTGGAGCCGCCGATGCAGGTACAGGCTGCCTGGGAGCTTTGCCGGGCAGATAATTTTTGTTTGCCGGCCGCGGCGCCCTAGGCATCGGGCCAAGGCCTTGATTGCTTGCCATAAGCCTTCCTTGTTTCGGATACAAAAAAGCCTCCGTATCAGGAAGCTCATAGCCAGTCCAAACATTACTTAAAAAATCGGCTTGGCTATCGTGGGAAGGGTCCGAAAACAACGAAGGAGGCGTCTCGCAACATAAACGTCAGGGCAAAAAAAGCCCCGACCGGTATTTACCTTCAGAGCTTCTTGCAAAGCATCGATCACAACTTGGCGATCGACACCTCGGTGGATTTGACGAAAGCAATCACCTCGCTGCCGATCACCAGCTCCAACTCCTTGACCGAACGGGTGGTGATCACCGACGTCACGATGCCGGACGCGGTCTGCACGTCGATTTCCGAGAGCACGTCGCCTTCGACGATTTCCTTGATGGTGCCTTTGAACTGGTTACGCACGTTGATGGCTTTAATAGTCATGTTGTTTTTCCTTCAGGGGACAAGTGAGTTATTGCGCCCAACGCAATTGCGTAGGCAGCGGTGAAACAGGTTCGGGTTCCGGCGGGCTACCGGGTAACGACAACACACGGTTGAGCACTTCGGCTTCCAGCGCCGCCAGGCGATGCGAGCCGCGGGCCCGTGGGCGTGGCAGGTCGACGATCAGATCGAGGCCGATTTCGCCGTCTTCGATCAGAATCACCCGGTCGGCAATGGCCACGGCTTCGTTGACGTCGTGGGTTACCAGCAACACGGTAAAGCCGTGCTTGTGCCAGAGGTTTTCGATCAGTTGCTGCATCTCGATACGAGTCAGGGCATCCAACGCGCCCAAGGGCTCGTCAAGCAACAGCAGGCGCGGTTGATGGATCAAGGCGCGCGCCAGGGCCACGCGTTGCTTCTGCCCACCAGACAGCGCCGCCGGCCACTCATTGGCACGTTCGGCCAGGCCGACTGCTTCCAGGGCGTCTAACGCTTTGTGGCGCCAGTTGCCTTTAAGACCCAAGCCGACGTTGTCGATGATCTTTTTCCATGGCAGCAGGCGTGCTTCCTGGAACATTAACCGCGTGTCTTCAATCGCTTCGCTCAGCGGCGCAGAGCCGGCCAGCAGTTCGCCGCCGCTGGCTTTGTCCAGGCCAGCCAGCAAGCGCAATAGAGTACTTTTGCCGCAACCGCTGCGACCGACTACCGCTACGAACTGGCCGGCAGGAATGTGCAGGTCGATTTCCTTGAGCACTTCGCGCGCACCAAAAGCCTTTCGCAGTTTGCGCACCGCCAGGGGAATCCCCTTCAGCAGACGCGGAGGTTGTTGAGCGGTCATGCCGCACCTCCTTTATTCACTTGATACGCCGGGTGCCAGCGCAGCCACACACGCTCCAGGCCACGCGCGGCCAGGTCGGCGAGCTTGCCGAGGATCGCGTACATCACAATCGCGAGTACCACCACGTCGGTTTGCAGGAATTCACGGGCGTTCATCGCCAGGTAACCGATACCGGAACTGGCCGAGATGGTTTCCGCCACGATCAGCGTCAGCCACATGAAGCCCAGGGCAAACCGCACCCCCACCAGAATCGACGGCAGCGCGCCGGGCAGGATCACCTGACGGAACAGGCTGAACCCGGACAAGCCGTAGCTGCGCGACATTTCAACCAGCGCCGGGTCGACATTGCGGATGCCGTGATACGTGTTGAGGTAGATCGGGAACAGCGTGCCAAGGGCAACCAGGAAAATCTTCGCCGTCTCGTCGATGCCGAACCAGAGGATTACCAACGGGATCAGCGCCAGGTGCGGCACGTTGCGGATCATCTGCACCGAGCTGTCCAGCAGGCGTTCGCCCCACTTCGACAGGCCGGTGATAAAGCCCAGGGCCAGACCGATGCTGGCGCCGATCACAAAACCCAGGCCCGCACGCCAGCCGCTGATGGCCAGGTGTGTCCAGATTTCGCCGCTGGCCACCAGGTGGACGCCGGCTGCAATCACTGCGCTGGGGGCCGGCAGGATGCGCGTCGACAACCCGCCCGCCGACACCGACCACTGCCACACCGCCAGCAAGAGAATCGGCAGTACCCAGGGCGCCAGACGATGGCTTAGTTTTTCACAGTTCATGGCGCTGCCTCAGCTCTGTGACGCAGCGTTGGGAAGGATGTCGTTGGCGACCATCTCGCCGAACGGGCTGACGTACCCAGCGCTTTTCGGCAGCTCGGGACGCTCGATATCCAGGTGTGGGAACAGCAGCTCGGCGACGCGATACGACTCTTCCAGGTGTGGGTAACCAGAGAAGATAAACGTGTCGATGCCGAGTGCTGCGTATTCCTTCACACGTTCCGCAACCGTTGGGCCATCGCCCACCAGTGCCGTACCCGCGCCGCCGCGGACCAGGCCGACGCCGGCCCACAGATTGGGGCTGACTTCGAGGTGGTCGCGGTTGCCGCCATGCAAGGCAGCCATGCGTTGCTGGCCGACGGAATCGAAACGCGCCAAGGAGGCCTGGGCACGAGCAATGGTGTCGTCGTCCAGATGAGCGATCAGTTTGTCGGCGGCTTTCCACGCCTCATCGTTGGTTTCACGCACGATCACATGCAAGCGAATACCAAAGCGCACAGTGCGCCCGAGCTTCGCGGCCTTGGCCCGTACCTGTTCGATCTTTTCAGCGACGGCAGCCGGTGGCTCGCCCCAAGTCAGCACCATTTCCACTTGTTCGGCAGCCAGGTCCTGGGCGGCTTCGGAGGAACCGCCGAAGTACAGCGGCGGGCGTGGTTGCTGGATCGGCGGGTAAAGCAGCCTGGCGCCTTTGACGCTGATGTGCTCGCCGTCGTAATCCACGGTTTCGCCTTCCAGCACGCGGCGCCAGATGCGGGTGAATTCCACCGAGGCCTGGTAGCGTTCTTCATGGCTGAGGAACAGACCGTCGCCGGCCAATTCCTCCGGGTCACCACCGGTGACAAGATTGAACAACGCACGGCCGCCAGACAGGCGGTCCAGGGTCGCGGCCTGACGCGCGGCCACCGTCGGGGAAATGATCCCGGGGCGCAACGCGACAAGGAATTTCAGACGCTGGGTCACCGGAATCAGCGAGGCAGCCACCAGCCACGAGTCTTCGCAGGAGCGACCGGTAGGGATCAGCACCCCACCGAACCCCAGGCGGTCAGCAGCCTGGGCCACTTGCTGCAGGTAACCGTGGTCGACGGCGCGAGCGCCTTCGGCGGTGCCAAGGTAATGGCCGTCACCGTGGGTAGGCAGGAACCAGAAAATAGTGAGGCTCATGGAGTTGTCTCCTGAAAAATCGGATTACGGCGCTTTGGCAACGGCGGCGGGTGGCGTCCAGATCACGTCCTTGATGCTCAAGGGCGTGGGAATCAATTTGAGTTGGTAGAAGGTGTCGGCGATTTTCTGCTGGGCAGCGACCACTTGCGGGGTCAGGAACAGCGCACCGTAGCCTTGGCGTTTCATCGAGGTCAGGGTGATGTCAGCCGGCAGGCCGAGCAGCGGAGCGACTTGTTCAGTCACTTCCTGCGGGTTGGCCTTGGACCATTCGCCCACGGCGCGCACTTCTTCGATCAAAGCCTTGATCACTTCCGGATTTTTTTCAGCGTACGGCTTGGTCGCCAGATAGAACTGATGGTTGTCGGCGATGCCGGTACCGTCACGCAGGGTGCGCGCTTGCAGTTGTTTCTCGGCGGCGGCCTGGTACGGGTCCCAGATCACCCACGCATCCAGGCTGCCACGCTCAAAGGCGGCACGTGCATCGGCGGGCGGCAGGAACACGGTCTGCACGTCGGTGTATTTCAGGCCGGCGTCTTCCAGCGCACGTACCAGCAGGTAGTGCACGTTGGAGCCTTTGTTGAGCACGATTTTCTTGCCCTTGAGCTCGGCCACGGATTTGATCGGCGAGTCTTTCGGCACCAGGATCGCTTCGCTGGTCGGCGCGGGTGGCTCGTAGGCCACGTAGAGCAAGTCGGCACCGGCCGCCTGGGCGAACACCGGTGGGGTTTCGCCGGTCACGCCGAAGTCGATGGAGCCGACGTTCAGGCCCTCGAGCAATTGCGGCCCACCGGGAAACTCGGTCCATTGCACGTTCACGCCTTGGGCGGCCAGGCGTTTTTCCAGGGTGCCCTTGGCTTTGAGCAGCACCAACGTGCCGTACTTCTGGTAACCGATACGCAAGGTCTCGGCGGCTTGAGCTTGAACAATGGCGCCGAAGGACACAGCCGCAGCAAACAGTGCGACCAGACCACGACGCAAGATGACAGTGCGCATGGCGCTCTCTCCAAATGTGCGAATAGGGTTTTGGCTGCACCTGCTTGGCCGTTGGCGGCTGAGTAAGGTGAGTGTGACTTGATGTCGGGTACCGCTTAAATGCTCCAGCGAGCACTCAGCAAACGTTCATTCAATACATGCGGGTCCAGCGGTTTCGGGCGACGGGCCATGGCGCTGTAAAGCTGCTCCAGGGCTTCGTGTAGACGGTGTTCTACCACCGGCACCAACTGCGCCTGGACGCTGCCTTCGGCATAAGCGATCTGGCTGTCCTCGGCAAAAATGCCGTGGAGCAATTCCTGGGCTTTCAGCGCCGACAACACCGGCTTCAAGGCGTAGTCCACCGCCAGCATGTGGGCGATGCTGCCGCCAGTCGCCATCGGCAATACGATCTTGTGGGCCAGGGCGCGTTCGGGCAGCAGGTCGAGCACGGTTTTCAGCGCGCCTGAAAACGAAGCCTTGTAGACCGGCGTGGCAATCACCAGGCCATCCGCATTCGCCACCTGTTGCAGCAGGTCGATGACCTTGGGGCTGTCGAAGCGAGCGTGCAGCAAGTCTTCAGCCGGGAAGTCCCGTATCTGGTAACTCACCACTTCCACGCCTTTGTCTTGCAACCACTGACGGGTTTTATCCAGCAACACCCCGGAGCGGGAACGCTGGCTGGGACTGCCTCCAAGTGTTACGACCAACATGCAGGATTTCCTTGAGCAGGTGTCAGCGGTTCGCTGTGTGGCGATGGCGCCAAGATGGAACAGACCTTATCAGCAGATTTATATATCTTTAAATCTTATTTTTTCATTTGTTTATTCTTTAAATGCATATGAAGATTATAAATCTCCGGGCGAAAAAAAGGCCGTAAAAACGGCCTGTAAACCCCTGCTATGTGAGACTTGAAATGCAGCCCGCTCCCACATTGGGCCTGCGTTAACGATTCGGCTGAGGGGCAAGCCGCAGATACGGCTTCACCGCGCGATACCCCTTCGCAAAGCGCTTCTTGATCTCTTCCTCGTCCTTTAGCGACGGCACGATCACCACCTCATCACCGTCCTGCCAGTTGGCCGGGGTGGCGACCTCGTGGTTGTCGGTCAGCTGCAGCGAGTCCACCGCGTCGACCGACAGGGCAATCGCCTTGACGCCGCGCTGGGCAAATTCGCCCTTGAGCTTGGCGGTGAAGCCCAGCTCGGTGGTGCACACCGGGGTGAAGTCCGCCGGGTGGGGAAACAACACGCCCCAGCTGTCGCCCAGCCATTCGTGGAAACAAATCGTGCCGGCGCTGGAGTCCTGTTCGAAGTCGGGGCGATGTCGCCCAGTCTTAGGCTCATGGTGTGGCTCCTAGTGAGTGCTATGGAGCCCACTGTGCATGGGTTACGGATTACTTTAAAAGAATATTAAAAATCTGTTCATTGGACGTCGTGACGAGCGAGGAGCAACATCGATTTCAAGGTTCGAGAAGGCCTTGAGACGTTGTACTAAAGAGGGAATTCAGGGAGGGCTTACGGGGGTGAGCCCGCCTTGAGAAAAAGCAAAAAACCTCGCGCGAGCGCGAGGTTTTTTTTCAACTACTTCACTTAGTCTTACAGGAAGCTGTAAGTGTAGTTGAAGATCAGACGGGTCTGATCCTGATCCTGGATGCCTGTACCGCTACCACGATAAGCACCGTGGCGCAGCGTGGTACCGAAGCCCTTAAGCGCGCCTTGCTGAACGGTGTAGTCGATACGCATGTCGCGTTCCCACTCGGATTGATCACCGCTGCCGTTGCTGGCTTTGATGTTGTCACCGTGCAGATAGGAAATCGAGGTTTTCAGACCTGGAACACCCAGCGCAGCGAAGTCATACGAGTATTGACCGAAGGTAGTGTTTTCACCCGCGCGAACGAAGGAGTTGATCATGCTGTCGGTGAACAGATAGAAGCTTGAACCACCAGCACCCTCGTTACGGCCGTTACCGTCAACGACGCTACCTTGGTTCAGCCAAACAAAACCGCCGTCATCGTTGACGCGCTGATGGCCGACCATGAAAGCACTGCCACCCAAGGCGTAGGTGAACATGGCACTCCAGGTTTTGTTATCAACCTCGCCAGTGTTCTTAGCGTAGCCACCATTGTTGTTGAAGCCGTACCCAGCTTGACCATTCTTGCCATCGGAACTGCTGTCGAAGTAGCGCAGATCGGTCTTGAACGATTGACCTTCGCTGATCGGGTAAACGTGTACCAGACCGAGGAAGTGCTGCTTGTAGTAGTCTTCCAGATTCGCGTAGTAGTACTGCAGGGTCAGGTCTTTGGTGACCTTCCAGTCTGCGCCACCAAAACGGAACTGGTTGCTTTCCTTCGTTGCCTTCGAACCGCCGTTGACAGCCAAACCGGTGCTGTTGCTCGAAGCACGGCCAGTGGCGTGCTCAAGTTGACCGGCGTTGAAGGTCACATTGTCGATTTCTTTGGAGGTGATGGTGCCGCCTTCAAAGGTTTGCGGAAGCAGACGGCCGTCGCTTGCAATCAGGATCGGCAGGTTTGGAGCCAGTGCGCCACCCAAATGCGCTTCAGTCTTGGAGAAGCGGGCCTTGACGTTGGCGCTCGCGCTGCTCCAACTGCTTACGGCAGAACCGTCGGTGTCGCTTGGAACGAAGGAGTTGCTGTTTGGGTGATGGCCACGACCGCCGTCCAGGTGGAGACCCACCAGTGCCTGTGCATCAATCCCAAACCCAACCACGCCTTGAGTGAAACCAGACTGGTAGTTGAACTTCAAGCCGGTGGCTGTTTCGCGCTGATCCGCGCCACCATCACGCGCATCGCCATCAAAATACAACGTTCGGGAACTGACGCTTGCCTTGCTGTCTTCGATAAAACCGGCAGCGCCTGCGTGCTGGGCGATGGCGCCCAAAGCTACAGCCAAAGCCAAGGTGGACTTCTTCATGTAACGCTCCTCTCATTTCTAATTTTTGTAGTTCTTTGGTCTCGGGTCTGACGCCCTCGATCCACAGATGCGCGATTAGCACCGCATAGTGACTGACAAGTCAATCGTAACCTTGTGTGTCTACTACCTTCGTCTAACCGCAGTTGATTTGGTCCCTGCAGGGTAATGAGTTTTCCATACACCCAAAAAGAATTGCTTCATTCTTTTTTATACGATTAAGGAATAAAAATTTTCGTGATATGAGCCAGTCTACGTTGGCTGAACGCTACAAAAGCTATTCCTAAAGGGTATTTACCAGCGCACTTTTAGACCGTTTAGTCTGACTGTACTGTTTCATACGTCACTCACGATCAAAAAAGCGACGCCATGATGGCGAAGCGCACATCCTCCCGTCAATTTGTTACAGTTTTTGTATCTCTAATACTTTCTTTTGATGTCAAAGCCGCTGGTTCAACGGTGTGCCTACCATCGTATCGGCTCTGATCAATACTTCTGAAGTGATAGAAATGAGAAGGGGCTTGCTCCCGATAGCGGTGAGCCAGTCAAGTACTATCGACTGACACTCCGCCATCGGGAGCAAGCCCCCTCTTACACTTTGGCCTGCTTGACCGCCGAAATCGGGCCTACAAGGCCTTCTCAAAAATCTTCGAATTACGCTGATAGTTGTACAGCGAAGCCCGCGCCGAGGGCAGACGGTCCACGCTGCTGGGCACAAAACCGCGCTCACGGAACCAGTGGGCGGTGCGGGTGGTGAGGACAAATAACGTCTTCAACCCTTGCGCCCGCGCTCGGGTTTCGATGCGTTCCAACAACACATCACCCCGCGCGCCGTGGCGATATTCCGGGTTCACTGCCAGGCACGCCAGCTCACCTGCATCCGAATCTGCGATCTGATACAGCGCTGCACAAGCGATGATCATGCCCTCGCGCTCCACCACGCTGAACTGCTCGATCTCACGCTCCAGCACTTCCCGCGAACGGCGCACCAGGATGCCCTGCTCTTCCAACGGGCTGATCAGGTCGAGCAAGCCGCCCACGTCTTCAATCGCCGCTTCGCGCACCAGTTCAAATTGCTCCTGGGCCACCAACGTACCGCCGCCGTCACGGGTAAACAGCTCGGTGAGCAAAGCGCCGTCTTCGGCGTAGCTGACGATATGGCTGCGCCCTACTCCACCCCGGCAAGCTTCTGCGGCGGCGTCGAGTAATTCGGCCTGGTAGTTGCTGCCCAGGCGCTGCAGGTGGGCCGGCACTTGTTGCGGGCGCAGTTCGCGCACCAGGCGACCATTTTCATCGATCAGGCCCAAGTCGGCGCCGAACAGCAGCAGCTTGTCGGCACCCAAGTCGATGGCGGCGCGAGTAGCGACGTCTTCGCAGGCCAGGTTGAAGATCTCACCAGTGGGCGAATACCCCAGCGGCGACAACAGCACGATGGAGCGCTCGTCCAGCAGGCGATTAATACCCTTGCGGTCGACCCGGCGCACTTCGCCGGTGTGGTGATAGTCCACGCCATCCAATACGCCGATAGGGCGCGCGGTCACGAAGTTGCCGCTGGTCACGCGCAGGCGCGAGCCCTGCATCGGCGACGAGGCCATGTCCATCGACAGGCGCGCTTCAATGGCGATACGCAGGTGGCCGACCGCGTCGATCACACACTCCAGCGTCGCCGCATCGGTGATGCGCATGCCTTCGTGGTAAGTAGGGGTCAGGCCACGCGCTTCGAGGCGCACTTCGATCTGCGGGCGCGAACCGTGCACCAGCACCAGTCGCACCCCCAGGCTGTGAAGCAGCACCAGGTCGTGGACGATATTACCGAAGTTCGGATGCTCCACACCATCGCCGGGCAGCATGACTACAAAAGTGCAGTCGCGGTGGGCGTTGATGTAAGGGGACGCGTGACGAAGCCAATTAACGTAGTCGGGCATAGAACCTGGGCCTGTAATAAAAAGCAGCCGAAAAAGGATGAATCGTGAAAGCGCACAGCGGGCTGATGGTTATCGTCGGAACAGGCTTGGCGACACGCTCACTCTCCTTATGTACGAATGGGCAGAGGTTAATTTATGCAGGTTTCAGGCAGTAATGTTCGATCAGTTCCCGCAATAGACGCACTGTAGGCGTCAAGCGTGACATTTCGAGGTACTCGCCCGGCTGATGGGCGCAAGCGATGTCGCCAGGGCCAAGTACCAGGGTTTCACAACCAAGGCGCTGAAGATAAGGCGCTTCGGTGCCGAACGCCACTGCTTCAGCACGATGACCGGTCAATCGTTGCGCAACCCGCACCAGCTCGGCGTCTTCGGCTTGCTCAAACGGCGGCACTTCGGGGAACAACGGCGCGTAGTCGATCTTGACCTTGTGCCGCTCGGCCAAGGGTTCAAGCTTGTGCCGGATAGCCGCGCGCAACACCTGCGGGTCCATGCCCGGCAAGGGCCGCAGGTCGAACTCCAGGGAGCACTGGCCGCAGATGCGGTTAGGGTTGTCCCCGCCATGGATGCAGCCAAAATTCAGGGTCGGCTGTGGCACGCTGAATTGCGGATTGCGGTACTCACGTTGCCAGGCCAGGCGCAGCCCGCGCAGTTCGCCCATGGCGTCATGCATGGCTTCGAGGGCGCTGTGGCCCAGGCTTGGGTCCGACGAATGGCCACTCTGGCCGAGGATGTCGATGCGCTCCATCATCACGCCTTTGTGCAGGCGGATCGGCTTGAGCCCGGTCGGTTCACCGATCACCGCCGCGCGGCCCAACGGGCGCCCTGCCTCGGCCAGCGCGCGGGCGCCGGACATGGAACTTTCTTCATCGCAGGTGGCGAGAATCAGCAGCGGTTGCTTGAACGGTTGATCCAGTAGCGGCAGCACCGCCTCAATCGCCAGAGCAAAAAAGCCCTTCATGTCACAACTGCCCAGTCCTACCCAGCGGCCGTCGACTTCCGTCAGTTTGAGCGGATCAGTCTTCCACAGCGCGGCGTCATAAGGAACGGTATCACTATGGCCGGCCAACACCAGGCCACCGGGGCCGCTGCCGAAACTGGCGAGCAGGTTGAATTTGCCAGGGCTGACCTGCTGGATGTCAATGGCGAAACCCAAATCGCCCAGCCAGGTGGCAAGCAGGTCGATCACCGGGCGGTTGGTCTGGTCGAGAGACGCTTGGGTGCAACTGACCGACGGCGCGGCAACCAATGCGGCGAATTGCTCTTTCATGGACGGTAATGGCATTCGCGGTCTCCCAACTTCCCGGATGAGTCCCACTATAAAGGCATCTACACGACACAATAAACCGTTGCGGCACGTTGCCGGGCTCAGTCCTGTACACTGCACGACCTTGGCAGCCACTCTTTTTCCCGGCTGCGCTCCCGATCCTGGATTTTCCGGCCATGCAGAAAGAAACCGAAATCAAGCTCCGCGTCAGCCGCGAAACACTCGCCGCGCTGCGTGAGCACCCGCTACTGAAAAAACGCAACAAAAGTGGCTGGGAACGCCGTGAGTTGATGAACCAGTATTTCGACACCCCCGAACGCGACCTGGCCCAGGCCAAAGTCGCCCTGCGCCTGCGCAAGGACGGTGACGATATCATCCAGACCCTCAAGACCCGCGGTCAGAGCGTCGCCGGCTTGTCGGAACGTAACGAATACAACTGGGACCTGCCCAAAGCCAAGCTCGACGTGAAGAAACTCGACGGCGAATGCTGGCCGGAGCAACTGGCCGAGCTGGACAAAAAGACCCTCAAGCCGATCTTCACCACCGACTTTGTGCGTGAACGCGCCGAAATCGCCTGGGGCCGTGGCAAAGCCAAGGTGGTGATCGAAGCCGCTTTGGACCTGGGACACGTGGTGGTTGGGAAGCAGAAAGAAGAAATCTGCGAGCTGGAACTGGAACTGCGCGAAGGCGAACCGGCTGCCCTGCTGGAACTCGCCGCCGAGCTGGCTGCGACCCTGGCGCTGATGCCTTGCGACATCAGCAAGGCCGAACGTGGCTACCGCTTGTATGACGCCAGCAGCTACTCGTTGAGCCTGCCAGCGCCGCAGATCCACGCCGAAATGCCGTTGGACGATGCCTTCGCTGCGATCATGTGGCACCTGCTCGGCAGCAGCCAACGCCTGGCCGAGCAATACCGTTTCAATGGCCACTGGCGCCTGTTGCAAGACTGGGTCGACACCCTCGGCGAACTGCGCGCCCTGATCGGCAGCCTCGGCCAGGCCGCACCGCGTCAATCCACCAGCGAACTGCGCAGCGCACTCGATGCACTGCTGGAAGACTGGCGCCCACTGGTACAAGCCGGTGACGACGATGAAGACATCCGCAAAGCTGCGCCTGAGCAGTTCGCCGAAGAGTTGGAAGACCTGCGCTGGGGCCAGTTCTCACTGAACGCCTCGCGCTGGCTGCTGGCTCGCACCTGGACCGCCGACCGCAATGTGCGTGGCAACCGCCAGGGCGCTGCGCAAATCACCAACTGGCTGCCACGCCTGCTGGCCGACGATGCAGTCGCCCTGCAATTGCCGCGCTACCAGCAGCAACCGGAAGACCTGGCTGAGCAACTGCCGCGTATCGAACGCATCCAGGCCTGGCTGCACCATGCGCGTAACGTGGTCGACCTTCTGGAGCTGGACCGCCTGTATGGCGAGCTGAACAAGTTGGCGCAACTGGCCAATCAGCCGATCACCGATGAGTCGCTGGATGCGCGGATGCATCAGGCGATTGCGGTGTATCAGAACCGTGCCTGGAAGACTTTGCTGCGTCTGTAATTCAAAGGACGCCTCGGTCAAAGTGTGGGAGGCCCCACTACATCTTCGACGTAGCGCTGTCGCGCATCAAACTGGTTCATCGTAAGGTTATAGAACGCGTGCGGGGCAAAGGCCGTAGCCAGCACTGGTGTGTCAGCACCCGAGTGGGAG
>NZ_CAXAOY010000036.1:0-17803 GCF_963970975.1 Pseudomonas sp. RA_15y_Pfl1_P11 | reverse complement strand
GGACAGGAGTGGAAAGGTCGTGGTGCATGGCAAGGCGGCGGTTGCTGACGAGTGAGACGCTCGCACCACATTACGATCCCCCGACCGACGAGCGGGAAATCGCCCGCCACTTCACCCTCAGCTGCGAGGATCTCGATCTTGTCGGCGAACGGAGAGGAGCATCGAGCCGGCTCGGGTTCGCTATGCTGTTGCTGTATATGCGTTGGCCGGGCCGCGTGCTGGAGGCCGGTGAGAAACCGCCGGGTGCTATCCTCACCTTTGTCGCCGATCAGATCGAGGTGCCGGCAACGGCGTTCGACGACTACGCCCGTCGCGATGAAACACGCCGTGCGCATCTCGCCCATCTCATGCAGCGGTTCGGCTATACCGCTTTCAACCGGAACCACTTTCGCGCGATCGTGGCGTTCGCGATGCCGGTTGCGCAGACTGTTGCCCAGCCGCTCCTACTCGCCGGCACGGTGATCGACGAGTTGCGACGGCGACGAGTGCTGCTGCCGCCATCGGCTGTCATCGAAGCGATCGTCAGACACGCGCGCCAGCAGGCAGAACATCTCACCCATGAAATACTGACCAGCGGCATCAAGCCGGACAAGCTGGCGGCGCTGGACGCCTTGCTGGCTCGGCGACCAGATCAGGGAACGACATGGCTGGCATGGCTGCGCAACGCGCCGCAGTCGCCGGCAGCGCGCAACATCCTGCGCCTGCTCGAACGGCTCGATCATGTGCGGACGCTCGGCCTCGATCCGTCGCGCGCCGCAATGATCCCATCGGCGACATTCGATCGATTAGCCGACGAGGCAGTGCGAATCACGCCGCAACATCTCGGCGAGTTGGCGACCATGCGCCGCCACGCGACGCTCGCGGCTGCAGCCATTAGGATCGAGGAAAGCCTGACCGACGCCGCGCTCACCATGTTCGACAAGCTGCTTGGCAGCATGGTGCGCCGCGCAGAAAACCGGACGCGCGACAAGGCGATGAGGACGGTACGCGAGATGCAGGGGCATCTACGTACTCTAACCGATAGCTGCCGCGTGCTGATCGACGCGCACTCCAAGAGCGTTGACTCCCTTGCGCGTATCGGCCGGTTTGACTGGGAGCGGTTCAGTTCCGCTGTAGCTCAGGCAGAGATACTTGTCCGTCCCGAGACGATCGACCGCACGGCCGAACTGATTGAGCTGCATCGCACGGTGAAGCTGTTCGCCGGGCAATTCCTGCGGGCGTTCGCGTTTCGCGGTGCCGGACCGGTCCAGGGCATCCTTGATGCGCTCACCATCATCGCCGATCTCTACCACACCGGCAAACGGCGCCTGCCCGACAAGGTGCCGCTGCACTTCGCGCCGGCGGGCTGGCGTCCGTTCGTGATCCGCGATGGTGTGGTCAATCGTGCGGCCTATGAACTCTGCGCGCTTTCCCAGCTTCGCGATCGGCTGCGGGCCGGCGATATCTGGGTGGCGGGCAGCCGACAGTATCGCGACTTCGACAGCTATCTCATTCCGCACGCCACCTTCGCGGCGCTGCGCGGGAAGGGGCCGCTTCCGCTAGCAATTGAGACCGGGTTCGATCGTCATATCGAAGATCAACGCGTGCGGTTCGATCGTGCAATCGAGCGGGTCACAGTGCTGGCCCGGCAAGGCGAACTGCCCCAGGTCCGGCTCGACGAAAACGGTTTGATGATCTCGCCGCTGAAGGCGATTACGCCGCCCGTAGCCGAAGCCGCGCGCCGCACTGCCTATGACCGTCTCCCCCGCGTGAAGATCACGGATATCCTGCTCGATGTGGATGCATGGACCGGCTTCGGCGACTGCTTCACCCATCGGCGCTCGGGCCGTCCGGCCGACGACCGCAATGCGTTGCTGACTGTCATACTCGCCGACGGCATCAATCTTGGGCTGACGCGCATGGCGGACAGTTGCCGAGGCGCCAGCTTACGCCAGCTCGCCCATCTGCATGACTGGCACATCAGCGAAGCCGCCTATGGCGAGGCGCTGGGGCGACTCATCGAGGCGCATCGCGCAACACCGCTCGCCGGATTATGGGGCAGCGGCATCAGCTCATCGAGCGACGGGCAGCAATTCCACGCAGGTGGGCGTGGTGCCGCGATCAGCGACATCAACGCCCGCAACGGCAACGAACCCGGTGTGTCGTTCTACACGCATATCTCGGATCAGTATGACCCGTTCGGCTCGCGGGTGATTGCCGCGACCGCAGGCGAGGCCCCCTATGTCCTCGATGGCCTGCTGTACCACCAGACAGGGCTGTCGATCGAAGAGCATTATACCGACACAGGCGGCGCGGTGGTTATCTGGACAATCAATCCCACCCGGCCATTTATAAGATACTATTCAGGCGCTCGATGGCATGCGAGGTTTCCTCGCATGCCATCGAGCGCAACCGCCGCAGGCGGAAGACGACCCGCCTCAAAATCAGCATCCCGAGGAGCTACGGGTGAGATCGACGAGCAGCGTATCGATCCGGCGGACGACACACTCGTGCCGCTCGACCTCGCGTCCCCAGCCGCGCTCGCGGGCATCTTCGATTAGGCGAAGCTCGACTGCGCGACGCTCGCGCAGTCGAGGCGTATAGGCCGGCGTAGTGACGAACCGCGAGCAGGTGAGATATAGGTCGCACTCGCAAGGGCCTTCCTCGGGCAGACGCAGGCAGTGGCCGAGTTCGAGCTCGGTCTTGAAGAAGTTGGTGCGCAACCAATCGACCGCGCCCGCTGTCAGCCGCCCGGTCCGCAGAGCCTCGGCGCCAGGTCCGGCGATGACCGCACCCGGCCCGAGCACCGCACGGTAGTCGCGCAGCACCTCGGGATCGGAGATCCTTGCGTAGACCATCGACATCGCCGGGCTCTCGTGGCCGAGCACGCTCATGATCGTATCAAGCCTCGCGCCGCGCTCGGCGAGCTGCGTTCCGAGGGTGTGGCGGAAGCGGTGTGCAGTGACGGTATGGCGGCCTCGTGCATCGACCAAGCCAACCGCCCGGCACGCCTCGCCCAGCGGCGTTTCAAAGAGGTAGTATTCGGATAACAACTTGCCGTGATCTACGAAGAGAAAGCGTAGTCGGTCACCGGTCCGCTCGTCGACCATTGCGCGGTCGCGCCCTCTCCGGCGTGCTTCCACCACGGCCTGGAGCGCGTCGGCCGCCTCTTCATGGAGCGGCACCATCCGCTCGCGGCCGGTCTTGCCGACAGGAATGCGCAGCCGCGCGGTGCCGTCGGGGTAGCGGTCGAGGCAATCGAGTGCGAGGCGACGCACCTCGCCGCGTCGAGCGCCCGACCAGCGCAGCGTCAGCAGCGCCGCACGCTGGAGTGGGCAAACCAGCGCACGAATGCCGCTCATCACGCGGGCTAGCTCTTCCTCGGGGATATAGCGGGGCACGCGCTCGAGGTGCGGCGGCTTGTCGCGGCAATCGACGAGTTGGCGCTGCGGCGCGCTTTCCCAGTCCCAAGCGACGGTATCGCGGAAAAACAGCGCAAGCGAGTTCGTGCGGTTGCGCCGTGTGATGAGAGACAAGGGCACGCCGCTGCCTGCGCTCGGCTCGTCGATCATCGCGCGAAAGAAGCTCTCGACGTGCTCGCGCGTCACATCCTCGAAGCGGCAGACCTGGGGCGCGACGCGACCCAGGTGCTCGAGGAAGCGCCTGAGCGCGATCTCGTGGTGGTAAACCGTGCTGGGGCGCAGCTGCGACGCGCGCGCTGCGAGCCAGCGCTGGACGAGTGCCCACATCGCAGACGGCAGCAGCGGGTGCGAGGCGTAGGCTGGCATGAACTTGCGCGGCTGCCGGCTCGATTGGCCACGATGGTAGAGGATGGTGCCGAGCTGGCTGGCATGCGTGATCCAGCTTTTGGCGAACTGCGGACCGTAGCGCTCGCGCGCACCGAAGAAGACCGGCAGGTCGGGATGCGAGGCGAAGTCGCGGACGGCGGCGAGCAGCCGGTCGATATGCTCGGGCCGCAGCAGGTCGGGCGAGCGCACGCCCTCGTGCATGGCGATGCGCGGCAGCATCCAGGTCATGGAAAGCCGAATCGACGAGCGATTAAAGCCGAGGGCTTCACCCTCGTCGGCAAGGCGGTCGATGCCGAGGTCGATGCACAGCCGGTCGAGCACAACCGACGGACGTGTCTTGCCAACGGCGAGCAGCCATGGGTAGTCGATGCGCAGCCTGTCGGTGAACGCGAGAAAGTGGATGTAGGGGCGCGCTTGATAGGAAAGTTTGTGGCTCGACGCTTGCCGCCGCTCGCCATCGAGGCGGCCGACGCGCTCGGGCAGTGGCGCAGCGAGCCAGTCGCGAAGATCGGGCCACTGTGTGCGGAAGCGGCGGTGGATCTGCCGCAGCTGGCGCTTGTACATATCGCAGATATCCACACCCGCGACGTGCGCGGCGTACTCTGCCTCGCCGCAGTGCTGAGCGATCACTGGTGCGGCCGGGTGCTCGCCGATCGCTGCTGCGGCGGCAGAGATCGGTCCGGCCCTCATGGCGCTGACACATCGAGGCCAAGCGCGCGGCGGTACTCGGCGACGACCGCCGGGTCGGACACGCGCGTGTAGATGCGGGTGGACTCGGGGGAGGCGTGACCAAGCCTGCGCATGAGGGCGAGCTCGCGCATGCCGCCCTCCCACATGCGTGTCGCGTGCGTGTGCCGGCAGGCGTGCGGGGTCATCCAGGGCTCGCGTATGCCGGCCCGCTCGCAGGATCGGGCGAAAAGCTTGGCCAGCGCGGCGTAGGAGAGCGGCTCAGCCCGGCGCGCCCCGTTGCCGCCGACGAGGAAGAGGTAGGGGCTGCCGGTGTCGCGCGGGCGCTCGGCGGTCACGTAATCGGCGATCGCGGCAAGCGTCGCCGGCTCATGCAGGTCGACGACGCGCTCGCGCCAGCCCTTGGCGCGCACGCCGCGCGGATGGTCGTCGCGCTGGCGCACCACGATCCGCCTGCGGCCGTAGGCGACGTCCTCGAGCTTGAGCGCAAGCGCTTCGCCCGGCCGCAGGCCACCATCAAGCATGAGGCGGACAAGCGCTACGTCACGACGGCAGCGCAGCAGGGTTACGATCGTCGCTACCTGCTCGTCCGACAGCGGCCGCGGCACCCGGCGCACCATCTTGACGGCGAGCGCCTGGCGGAGTGGTGCGCCCGATGCGATGCCCTGCAGGAACGGTCGGTGCCGATCGACCGAGCGTAGCACGGCGCGCGCCTCGACCTTGACGATCGGGTTGGTGCCGCTGGTGCATCCGGCCAGCAGCGCCCAATCATAGAACGACGACACGCACGCCAGCGCGCGGTTGACGCTGGCCGGCGCCAAACGGCTATCGGCGGCCTGCGCCGTGCCGGCAGGGTGTCTGCCGCGTGCCGGCGTGGTGCGCAGATGCAGGAGAAAAGCAACGGCGCGGGCCGGCGTCAGCGCCGTCCAGTCGAGCGCCTCGGTGTGTAGAAAGGTAAAGAGATGCCGCAGGTCATAGGCATAGGCTTTGACGGTATGCGGTGAGCAGCCGCGCGCAGCCAGATAGGCGAGATAGTCGCGGACGGGTGGCACAGGCGCGCCGACTCCGTCGACAAGCTCGACCAGAGGGCCGCCCGAGCGGCTATGCTTGACCACAAACATGGCCCGCCTCCTTCACGGAAATGGCAGCTGCGCGATGGTAGCACAGGCAACCTGCCGCGTCGCCAAGCTGTCCACATAACGGTGAACCCGCCGGTGTCGGCGTACTGCTCCTCGATCCGTCGCCCGGCCTCGTTCATCGTCAGCCCGTCGAGCAGATAGGGTGCCTCGCTGACGGTTGCGGGGATGGTCCGCGATGCGAACGGCGCGAAGCGGTCGTTGACGTGAGTATAAGCCTTGATGCCGGGGTCGTTGCCGTAGCGGGCATTGACCGTGTTCATCGCCTCGCCCTGCCGCGCGGCGGGGTAGAACTGGCCATCGGCCGAGGCAGTGGTGCCCATGCCCCAGACCCGCGCCATCGGCAGCGCGCCTTGCGCGGCGACCACGTTGGCCAGCGCCTGGTCGATCGCCGCGCTTTCGACATGCCAGCGTGCGAGACGGGACAGTTGCCAGTAATCATGGGTGTTGGACGCCTCGGCCATCTTGCGCAGGCCCAGGTTCAATCCCTCGGCGAGCAGGACGTTGAGCAGGCCGATCCGGTCGCCGCACGGTATGCCGGTGCGCAGATGGGTGAAGGCGTCGGTGAACTCCAGCGCGGCGTCCACTTCGAGCAGCAGGTCGGTGATGCGGATGGGCGGCAGGCGACGGTAAAGGTCCAGCACCAGGTCATCGATCCCGTCCGGCGCATCGGCGGTCAGGCGATCGATGCGCAGCGTCCCGTCCTCGATGCTGCCTTTCGGGATCGTACCGTTGCGCGCGGCGCGACCGAGCCGGGCGAGGCCATCGGCGAGACGGGCCTTGCGGTCCGCGAGCCAGACATGCGGATCGGACGGTACGGCCAGCTTCGCAGCATGCGCGACTTCCATCGATACGAGGACGTTGCGAAGGTCACCGTACCGGTGCGAGCGGTCGAGCCAGATGTCACCCGAGCGCAGCGCGTCGCGCAGATGGAACATGACCGCGACTTCTCGGAGGCGCGCATCATCGTCGCCCTTCGCCCGCAATTGACGCCGCCATTTGGAATGTGGGCGCAGGAAATCGTCGGTCGCCGGGAGCGCGTCTTTGGTGGCGATGGCGATCACCGCGTCCAGCAAGGGTCGCGCGACCGACGCGGCTTGGAGATGGAGGCAGCGCAGCATACGCGGGGCATAGCGACGGAAGCGGTGATACCCCTGATCGACATGCGCCAGCGGATCATCGCCAAGCGTGTCCGTCAGAACCCTGGCCGTCGCGACGAGGCGGGTGAGATGGTCCCATCCCGCCGCACGCGCGACCGCATCCTCCAGCGACGCGCCGTCGCCATGCGCTTCGATGAGCGATTGGCCGAGCGCGGCGAAGCCGTCCAGCGTCGCTGTGACCCCGCCTCTCGTTTCCGCGGCACGTGCGTCATGCAACTGTTTTGCCTCGCGCCAGGTGCGCCCGACGATCCGGTCATGCGTCTCGATCACCGCATCCGCAGTCGAGGTGGCCCACTCGATGATGCAGACAGTGAGGATGGCGCGACGCCGGTCGGTGCCGAGATCACGCAGGCCATCGGCGAAGTAACGTTCGCCCTGTCGGCGCAGCCGGGCGACGCGATGCGGCGGGACGTCGCCGAGCAGGCCGGCATCGAGGTTCATCGCACGCAGGAACTCAAGCCGGTCGAGCAGTCGGTTTGCCGCGGCGGAATTGTTGCCCGGCTCGATCCGGCGCAGCCAGATGAAGCGGCTGATTGCCCCCGGCAGCATTTCGGTCGTCAGCCGGTCGAGCCGGGTGCAGGCGACAAGATCAAGGCGCGATGCGATGCGCTTCTCGATGCCGCGTTCGGCCGCGACGAGCGCATCCGCGCACAGGCGCTCGATCGTCGTGATCGCCGGCAGGATGGTCATGGTATCGCGGCAGCGGGCGATGAAGCGCCGGGCGAGATCGTCGTTCGAGTGTGCCTGCTCGGCTTCGGCGAACAGCCAGTCACGGAACGTCCGTGCCGGCGCGCCCTGACCGGGAAACGTCCTGTATCCGTAGATGGAGCGCAGCACCTCCATATGTTGCTGGCGGGTCTGGTGCCGGACGGCGTAGCGGACGAGCACGTCACCGGCGATGCCGAGCTGGGCGCCGAGGAAGGCGGATACCGCGAGCGGGATCACCTCGCCCGGCACCAGCATTCGTCCCGGATAGCGCAGCGCGCACAGTTGCAGCGCGAAGCCGATCCGGTTTTCCGGTCGGCGTCGCCGGTCGATGTGGATCAGGTCGTCGTCCGCCAGGATGTAATGCCGTAGCAGCGACGCTTCGTCGGTCGGCAGGTCGAGCAGCGACGACCGCTGCCGGGCGCTCAGGATATGGCGTCTCGGCATGCGGCTTTGTCCCGGTTGAACAGAAGTCTGTTTTGGACAACACTGACCCCGCGCAAATCAAGGCTTTTCGGGGCCGGTGTTCGGGAAGGTTCAATTGGGACAACGCGCCGCTATCTACGCCCGCGTCTCGACCGCCGACCAGTCGTGCGAGCGGCAGTTGCGCGACCTCGTCGGTTTCGCCGAACGGGGCGGCTATGAGGTGGTCGAGGTCTTCCGCGAAACCGCCTCGGGGATGAAGGCCAACCGCTCGGCGCGCGGCGAGGTGATGAAGCTGGCGCAGGCGCGTCACATCGATGCGGTCCTCGTCACCGAACTCAGCCGCTGGGGACGCTCGACGCAGGACCTGCTCGATACGCTCAACCGGCTGTCGGGCTGGCGCGTGTCGGTCGTCGCGATGAGTGGCATGACGTTCGAGGTCGATACGCCTCACGGGCGGATGATGGCGACGATGCTCGCCGGCATCGCCCAGTTCGAGCGCGACATGCTAAGCGAGCGGGTTCGGTCCGGTCTCGCCGCAGCGCGGGCACGGGGTCGAACACTCGGTCGGCAGGCGGGCGACCGACCGAAGTCCGACCGGCTCGCCCCCAAGGTGCTGGCGCTGGTCGCCGAAGGTCGCAGCTATCGCTGGATCGCGCGCGACCTCGGCCTCAGCAAGAATACTGTCGCCGCTATCGTCGGACGGGCACGGGTGGATGCAGCGTCGGTCGAGGAAGCGGCATGACCGGACTTCCCGGAAAATTCCCGCCGGATCCTCGGCGCAAGGCGCGGTTTCGTGAAATCGCGCGCGCGATCGTCGCCAAGGACCGCTCCGATCGGAAGTACGGCCTTACCGTCGATACCGCCGGTGCCATCGCCCAAGCGCTGGAGCGCGCATATCGGGACGGCGTGCGGGACGGTCCCGCAGCATCGACCCCGTTGCCGGAACAGTCCGATACCGGCCCGGTCGAATGGGCGCTGATCCCGCCGCGCCCCCGCGAAGCCTTCTGGAGTACCTGCCTGGCTATCCTGGGCGGTGACGGCAGCCGGTCGCGCGATGGCCATCTGGCACCTGCGATCACTGAACGCGGCACGCCGGGCTGGGCCATCATCGCACAAGGTCGCAACCCTGGCAGGTTGATCGGTGAACGCAACATCAGGCCGCTCGTCCGCCTGAACCTGCTCGATCATGCGCCAGATCGGCCGGAACACCTGCTCCTGACCGGACGGGGACAGGAAACCTGGTTCCTGTTCTGCCAGCTTGGTGGGCGTTACCCCGAAGACCTCACCGACATATGATCCGGCTTTGTCCCTTACCATCCAGGACGGATTACAGGTTGCCCGGCAACAAGCTGCGTCGCATCATCATGTGATGCTGACGTTCGGCTTCTCCACCCTGATCGACTTTTTGAGCTGGATCGCCGCTCTTGCCATCGGCCTGAAGGTCGCGGCGACGTTGATCGTGCTGATAGTAAACAAGGACATGCGCGATCAACCCGGATGGGGATCGGCCTTGTGGTGGGTGACCAAGATAACCCCGATCGTCGCGGTTTCCTGTCTCATCTGCATTGCCCTGCGGCAACGCGATACAGGGTTGGTCTGGTTCTACTGTGCTGCGGGGCTGTTCGTTGTGGTCGCGGTGCCGCTGAAGATCCGGCAGCGGGGGACTGTCAGGATTTCCGTGTGTGGGCGGGCATAATGGGTAAAGAGGAGATCCCATATGTCCCGACGCAAAGAACCTGCGATACCGAATGAGCTTCTCGACCAGTTGCTGGCGGGCGGTGCCGCGAGTGCTGCATTTGACCAAGGTGGCCTGCTCGATTCGCTGAAGAAGGCGCTGACCGAGCGCGCGTTGAACGCGGAGATGGATCATCACCTGGCCGGCCAGGACGGTGCCGGCAACACGCGCAACGGCTACGGTCGGAAGACCGTGATGACCGACACCGGCAAGCTGGCGATCGACGTGCCACGCGATCGTCAGGCGAGCTTCGATCCGCAGTTGATCGCCAAGTATCAGCGCCGCTTTCCCGGCTTCGACGACAAGATCGTGTCGATGTATGCGCGCGGCATGAGCACCCGCGAGATTACCGGGCATCTCCACGATCTGTACGGGATCGACGTGTCGCCGGATCTGATCAGCACGGTGACCGACGCCGTGCTCGACGAGGTGGCGACGTGGCAGCAGCGGCCGCTCGATCCGATCTACCCGCTGGTTTTCTTCGACGCGATCCGGGTCAAGATCCGCGACGAGGGCATAGTTCGCAACAAAGCCATTCACATCGCGCTGGGCGTTCGCGCCGACGGCGCGAAGGAGGTCCTCGGCCTGTGGCTCGAGCAGAATGAGGGTGCGAAGTTCTGGCTGCGGGTAATGAACGAGCTGCGCAACCGCGGCACCGAGGATATCCTGCTCGCCGTCGTCGATGGCCTCAAGGGCTTCCCCGAGGCGATCACCGCCGTCTTCCCCGACGCGATCGTCCAAACGTGCATCGTGCATCTGCTCAGGAACTCGATGGACTTCGTGTCCTGGAAAGACCGCAAGAACCTCGCCAGCGCGCTCAAGGAGATTTACCGCGCGCCCAGCGCAGAGGCGGCCGAACAGGCGCTGAGCGCGTTTGAGGCCGGCCCCTGGGGCCAACGCTATCCTGCCATCGGCCAAAGCTGGCGGCGCGCCTGGGGCGAAGTGATCCCGTTCTTTGCGTTCCCCGACGAGGTCCGCCGGATCGTCTACACCACAAATGCGATCGAGGCTTTGAACTCGAAGCTCAGACGCGCCGTCCGCGCCAGGGGCCATTTTCCCAGCGACGAGGCTGCCACCAAGCTGCTCTATCTGATCTTGAACCGATCGGAGAAAGAGTGGAAAATGCCGCCACGGGAGTGGTCCATGGCCAAGGCCCAGTTCGCCGTCATCTTCGGCGAGCGCTTCATCAGGGCCATGGCGGCGTAATGTTCAACCGCCCGCCCACACACGGAAATCCTGACAGTGCCGGCAGCGGCGAAACCGCATCGCGGCGCGAATGCCCGATGAACGGCCGGCTCGACCATAAACTCAGACCACGTGCTTCGTGCCCCACGCTTAGGGTGTCATTTCGCCCTCAACCGGAACCGACCCCAAGGAGGCGACCGTCAAACGCTTCCACTATGACAGCCATGACCAGCTACGAACGCACCTCGCCGACTTCAGGGCCGCCTACAACTTCGCTCGCCGGCTCAAGGCGCTGAGCGGCCTCACACACTACGAATACATCGCCAAAATCTGGACCTCAGAGCCAGACCGGTTCATCGTCAATCCAATCCACCAGATGCCGACTAAACACCTAGGGCGCTTGCCATAGGCTGACAGCCCTAACTGTAGGCGCTTGCCAACGTAGCGGCATCTGCTCGCAAACGGAGCGGATTTCTGCTCGGATTATCTGACAATGAGCAAAACGATTTGCTCACGCTATCTGCCAATGTGCTCACCAACATCCAGCGCTGCTCGCCATCATAATCACCTGCTCACATTATCTGCCAACGGCATCGCCATGGTGTCAGGGGCCGATATCGCCAAAATAGTCGCCGCGTTGATGAGCGTTCATGGTTGTTCGCCAGACGACGAAACCGGTCCATCCTATAGCCAACGTCAGCATTACAAAGCTCGGTGTGATGCCGATCGACCAGTGGAACCGCCTACTGATTGCCGGAAGGACCATGCCGGCGAGCACAGGCAGCAAGCATGATAAGCGCACAACAGCGCTTTTGCTGGTCCAGTTTCGCCCGATCATGCCCGGCAAGCCCAGATGCCATCGACGATAACGAGAGTGTCGAGATCAGTGACCACGCTGCCTCCCGAACAGGAAATGGTAGGTCAGGGCGAATACCGGCACCATGATCGCCGTCTTGATCGACAGGTTGTGGAGCACCTCGGGCCAGGGATGGACGAAGACGCCTTCGATCAGCGCACCCAGCGCGACGGCGAGGACACCGGTGAGAGCGCCAAAGGCCCAGCCCGGCAACTTCACGACTGGACCTCCCGGGCAGCACGATCGCCGCGCCAGATGCGACGCATGCGGGACAACTCGCTCCACCGTGCGGCCAGGATGGCGACAAGGCCGGCGATGACCATGCCGGACCAAGCATGGTGGTATGCGAGATACAGCGCGACGATCACGCCTGCTGCGGTGATGGTCTTGGCGAACACGGATTTCATCCTTTCGATATGACTGACAGGTTTCGCACGGTTCACACCGGGACGCCGGCCGCGCGTAGTTGTTCGGTGAGTTCCCGGGTGTGTTCGGGATCGAGCGTGCCTGCGAGCAGGGAGCGGACATCGGATGGCCGGGCGCCGAGGTGGGCGGTAAGCGTGACGGCATCGTAGCCGTTTCGGGTCAGCGTCGGTTCCAGGTCGTCGATCGCACGTGACAGCACCTGCTCGACGATCCCGGCGGTGACGGGCTTTGCGCCCAACCGGAAACCCTGCTCGAAGGCAAGCGTCAGGTGCATCTCGATCTGGAGCGGAGTACGCAGGCGTTCGGCGATGAGGTCGATCGCGTCCTCGTCCATCAGGTCGGCGACCTTCACCCCCTCTGCCGCGCACGCACCGAGCAACCAGGCGACATAATCCCGACGTGCCGATCCGATCCCCTCATAGTCGAAGGTCGTGGTCCGGTAGCCGATCTCCTCCATCTGCGGGCGGCGCAGATCGTTGCGCAGGCGCGGATGCCCGACAAGCAGGACCGACAGCAGCACGCCGGCATCGGCCACCACTTCCATAAGCCGCTTGAGGCCGGTCAACGTCTTGTGGTGCAGGTCGTGCGCTTCATCGACCACCAGCACGATCGGGCGCTTGCCCTTGCGCATCAGATCACGAAGGTCGCGCTCGCGCCGTTCGGCCTGTTTGGGGATCTTCACCTGCGCGCGGTCGCCGGACGACAGGTCGTAGAACAATGCCTCGATCAGCGAGGTAAGCGAGGTGCGCCGCTTGTCCACCGCCAGCGACTTGGCGACCGCGACCTTGCCGGCGCGCGCCAGTTCGTCCTCGATGCGGCGCAGCAGGTGCGTCTTGCCCGAACCGACCAGTCCGGAGACGACGATCAGCCGTCCGGTCTGCACCGCTGCGCAGACTTCGCGTACGATGACGCGCTGATGCTCGGTCTCGAAATTGCCCGCGCCCTGGAACGGGCGGGCGAGGCCGTAGCTGGATTGCACGTCGGCGAGCATCAACTGGTCCTTCGTCGTGACAGGAACCGGTCGCGGATGCGATCGGCGATGATGGCCTTGTCGAACGTCTCGCCGAGCAATGCGTCGATGAAGGCACGATCCTCCTCTGGCAGCGAGCCCAGCGGCAGTCGGAGCTGTTCGACGATCGCCTGTCGGGCGGCAAGGCCGGTGGCATGGGCCGTCTCGACGACCGGGTCCGGAAAGGGTGTGCGCCGCACGGCAAGCCCTGAGGTGGTAGGCGGCAGCGACGGCAAGGGCCGGTCACCACCCGTGATCGCGGCACGGGGCAGACCGAGCTGGTCGGCAAGCCGCACCACCTTGTCGAGCCGTTCTTCCGCCCGGCTCTTCTGGTATTTGCGGTAGCGATAGAGCGGCACCGCGCCGCGCGACGGCTCGAACGGGCCGAAGCGCTTGCCGTCGTGCTCGACGAACAGCGCCTGGTCGAACAACCCCCATAGCAGCGTCACCGTCTCGCCGGCGAGATGCGGCTCGACTTCATAGGTCGTGCCCTCGACCGAGACGGTCGCGTCACCGGCGACGTTACGGCGCTCAGGCTGGCGCGCGAAGGCGCAGAACCGCTCCCATGAGCACATCGCCCGGACGCCTTCGGGCGGCAGATGGCGCAGCCAGTGTTCGATGCGGGCGTGCGGCTCGGAGCGATGGTCGGCATTGTTGTAGGTGACCAGCGCGCGGCGCAGCCATAGATTGGCCTCTTCCTCGTCCTTGGGCTTGTGGAAGTGGTACAGCGTCTCGTGCACCTCCTTGATGGTGCGGAAAGGGCGCTCGACCTTACCCTTGGCGCGCGCGGCAGTGTGACGGTCGCCCTGTTTGGGTGGAAGGTGCGTCAGGACGCGGATACCGAGACTGCCCATCACCGACTGGAAGACACTCGACCGGCTGACTGGGCCATTGTCCATGTAGATCGTGACCGGCAGGCCCTGGAACGGCAACTCGGGTTCGGGCTTGGCGGCGAACGCATTGAACAGGAAGCGCAGGGCCGACTCCGCATCCTCGCCATAGGCACCGCGATATTCCTGATAGACCACACCGGAACAGTCATCCACCGCCGAGAACAGCATCAGCATTGGCCGACCGCGTCCTTCCTCGATCCATAGCGGTGCCTCCACCTGCTTGAGGTCGGACGGGCTCATATCGAAGTGCCACAGTTCGTTCGAACGTCGTGCCTGGAAGCGTACCGCTGCACCGGGGCGCGTTACCCGGGCATGGTCCAGCCCCGACGCGCGCAGCATCCGGTCGATCGTCGCCCGCTTCAACAGGCCCGGCTCGACCTTCACCAGACCTTCGGGGGTTTCGACCCCTTCGCCTTCCAGCAACTGGATCGCGCGCGCCGTAGACACGCGCCGCCCCTTGCCGTTGGTGGTGCGGATCTTCAGCGCCGCGACGATCTCGGCGTAGCGCTCCATCTGCGGCTGCGGCGCGACACGGGACGCGCCATGGTCGCTGCGCCGCACGGATTTGGGCCGATTGAACTCGCGCAGCGCGCGGTACATCGTCCAGACCGAGATGCCGTAAGCCTCGGCCGCGCGGGCGACGATTTCGGTGCGGCCCGGATCACGCGGAGACAATAGCGATAGCCGTCGGCGAAGCTCGACCAATGCCTCACCGGGCGGTCGCTTCCGCGCGTCAGCCATGTGCCGCGACTGGTTCCTTCACGGCAGCGGCGCGCCCGCGCTTGCCGGCATAGCGGTACAGCGTGGCGACCGACACACCCATGCGCCGGGCGATATCCCGCACCGGCAGCGACCCCTCGGTCATCATCGCGCGCGCGGCCGTCACGTCGGCCGGACGCATCGAGGGCGGACGCCCGCCCTTGCGACCTTGCCGGCGCGCCTCGACAAGCCCGGCGGTGGTACGCTCGCGGATCAAGGCGCGCTCGAACTGGGCGATCGCGCCGAACACGTGGAAGGTGAGCATGCCGCCCGGCGTGGTGGTGTCGATATTCTCGGTCAGCGACACCAGCCCGATCTTCTCGCGCTCCAGTTCTTCCGCAGAAGCAATCAGCTTCTTCAGCGAGCGGGCGAGGCGGTCGAGCTTCCACACCACGAGCGTGTCGCCGGCACGTAGTACCTCGCCCAGGATGCGAGCGAGTTCGGGGCGGTCGTCGCGGGCACCCGATGCCTTTTCGGTGAAGACCCGCTCGCACCCGGCGCGGCGCAATGCATCCAGTTGCAGGTCGGGGTTCTGGTCGCTGGTGCTGACCCTGGCATAACCGACCCGCATGACCCCTCGACCTTCTCCAAACCCGTCGAAGGCATAGCGTTTTGCGAAGCTGGTTTCCAGAACAGTTTTGACAAACAAGATGCCGCAGAAATGCGTGACCGCTCTAACGCGCCGGCAGGATCGTCAGAAAGGAAGGTTTTCGCGAACAGGGCCAGCGCATAATAGGCGATGACACCACGCAAGCGGAGAGGGTGTGATGACCAAAACCCAAATGCTGGAGACGATGAAACGCCTAGACGCCCATGCGAATGCCCTGCTGCTGATCGGTGCTTCCGATATCGATCTGCTCGGCGGCATGTTCGACGTGATGCCGGACTTCAAGGCGCTGCTCGATGCCGGATACGGCGAAGAGATCGAGAGAAACGCTGGTCGCTTCCCCGGCCTGCACCGCTACGCCGTCATGCTCTCAAACGTCGCCGAAGGGATCGCGGACGGCTCCATCCGGGTGCCACGCTGACGCCACTCCCGCTGGTAGATAATGTGAGCAGGCGACCATGACTGCGAGCAGGGCCGGATGATGGCGAGCACATTTGCGGATAGCGTGAGCAGAACGCTCCGCCCATTGTCAGATAATCCGAGCAGAAAACCGCTTCGTTTGCGAGCAGGCACCGCTACGATTGCAAGCGCCAACACCTAACCCCTAAGCCTGATCGTCACCCATGAGCGTGGCGTACAGGCGTTCGTCCACTTTCTTGACGTCAAACCTTGCCTCGGCGATCAACCGGCTCTCGCGGCCCATTGAAACCGCAAGGTCGGGATCGGTACAAAAGCGGCGCATCGCGTCCACCAGGCTTTGTGCATCGCGCGGGGCCACGAAGAAGCCGTTGACGCCGGGCACCACCGTCTCGCGGCATCCCGGCACATCCGATGTGACGACCGCACGGCCCATCGCCATCGCCTCCTGCGTGCTGCGAGGCACGCCTTCGCGGTAGGAAGGGAGGACATAGACGCGCGCCTCTGCAATCGCGGGGCGCACGTCGGGCAGTTCGCCCGACCATTCCACCGAGCCCGTGGCGGCAAAGGCGCGCATCTGATCGGCGGAAATTCCTCCGGGGCTGGGATCAAGTCCGCCGACCAGACGAAAGCGTGCGTCGGTAAACTCGCGTTTTAGCACGCCGGCCGCTTCGACGAATTCCAGCACGCCTTTTTCGCGCAGCATGCGCGCGATCAGCAGAAACGAGGGCGGGCCGGCTGGGACGGGGGTGTCGACGAATTCGTCAAGGTCCACGCCGATTCCGCCAAGCAACATGGTACAATCCTGCGCAACAATCCGTCGCTCGACAAATTCTGCGCGGTCATCCGGGTTGAGAAAGATGACACGATGGGCGCGGGCAAACGAGGCGCGCAGCAAGGAGATGGCCAGAGTTCTTGATGCCCGCTTGGCCAGCCCGTCCGGGCCGCTCGAAATGAATAGGTAGCCCAGGCCCTCCACCATGCCGATGCGGCGCGATACACGGGCCAATGCTGCGGCGAGCCCGCCGTATATATTCGGCTTGATGAAAAATGTCAGGCTGACGTCGGGTCGTTCACGACGGAACCAGCGCGTGAGATCGCGCAGCGTGCGCAGATCGGATAGTGGATTCTGCCCCGCGCGGTCGATATGATAGGTGTGAGTAGTAACACCCATGTCTTTCAGGTGTTTCGCCTGCTCAGTATTATATTCCGGAGCAAGCACATGAACATCGTGCCCCCGCCGAACCAGTAATTCCAGCAGATGCCCACGAAACCGGATCAACGTATTCGCGGCGTTCGACATCACCGTTATTTTTCGAGGCCCGTTCAGATCCCGAGGCTGCTTCGCGCCGTTCAGCATTAACAACTAACCTGTATGATATGCATCGAGCACGATCAGATGAGCAAGCGCGCTAAACAAGGTTCTTAGGCAGGTCAATGGCTCGCCTGGCCTTGGCTTTGGCTTTCGTCCGTCCGCCTGCTCGTCTATTGGGGCCGTTATGTCCGTCCGTTCCCCATCGATGTCAACCGGCGTGGAATCTTGACCCCCGATCGGTGCCCAACATTGACCCCGCTATGTCGAGCCTGATGATGGGGCTGAGGAACGTCGGCATGTGCGTCGCCGAACACCGTCGGTCATTCACCGAACGCGAGGTTGGTGGTGACCACGATCGAGGTCTGCTCGTAAAGGCGGCTGACGAGGTGGAACAGCAGCTGACCGCCCGACAGCGCGAACGACAGATAGCCGAGTTCGTCGAGGATCACGAGATCGAGCCGCGACAGATGCTCAGCGATCCGCCCGGCGCGCGTCTCTGCCTCGAGCCGGTTCACCAGGTCAATCGTGTTGTAATATCTGACCCTGGCGCCGGTACGCACGCAGGATCGTTCGATCACGATAGCAAGGCGATCTCCTTGATCGACTTGCCCTGGCACTGTCAGGATTTCCGTGTGTGGGCGGGCGGTTGAACATTACGCCGCCATGGCCCTGATGAAGCGCTCGCCGAAGATGACGGCG
>NZ_CAXAOY010000035.1:0-18585 GCF_963970975.1 Pseudomonas sp. RA_15y_Pfl1_P11 | reverse complement strand
GTTGGAAGGAATAAACAATCGAATAAAGGTCATCAAACGAATGGCGTACGGTTACCGGGACAGCGAGTTCTTCTTCATGAAGATCAAGAGTGTCTTTCCCGGCAATCCGTGAAGAACCAAAAAAAAGGCCCACTATTTTCATAGTGGGCCTTTCTTATGGCGGCTTAGGTATCTACACACTGTTGTAGTGAGCGGGCTTGTCGAATCGTTGCAGCGCCCGTTAACTAGACCAACTGCGTTCAGTCGTCCATATCCCGACCGCTCAACAAGCGACTGATCATCTCCATCGAAAACCCGCGATAACTCAGGAAGCGTCCCTGCTTCGCACGCTCTCTGGCATCGATCGGAAGATGGCCAGAAAACTTACGCCGCCAGGTGTCTTCCAGCTGCGCCTGCCAGCTGATACCGCACTCACGCAGGGCAAGATCGATATCCGCACGCTGCAAGCCACGTTGGCTCAGTTCTTCGCGAATACGCGCAGGACCATAGCCGGAGCGGGCTCGATAGGAGACAAAGCTTTCGAGGTAACGGGCTTCCGAAAGCAGTCCCTCTTCCGTCAAACGGTCGAGGGCAGTTTCGATCATCTCGGGTTCCCCGCCGCGCTGACGCAATTTACGCGTCAGCTCGACTCGACCATGCTCGCGTCGAGCGAGCAGGTCCATCGCGGTGCGCCGAACGGCGACGAGTGTATCCAGTACAACTGTCATCGTTTGCTTCAGATATCAGTGTCGGCTTCTTCCACTTCTTCAGCCGGCTCACGGTTGGCGGCAGCTTTCACGTCTGGCGCAGGGGTCAGCAGCTTGTCGCGGATCTGCTTCTCAAGCGTGGCCGCGATGTCCGGGTTGTCTGCCAGGAACTTGGCCGAGTTGGCCTTGCCTTGACCGATCTTGCTGCCATTGTAGGCATACCAGGCACCGGATTTTTCGACGAAACCGTGCAGCACGCCTAGGTCGATCATTTCGCCGTTCAGGTAGATACCCTTGCCGTAGAGAATCTGGAATTCGGCCTGACGGAAAGGCGGGGCCACCTTGTTCTTCACGACTTTAACGCGGGTTTCGCTACCCACAACCTCGTCACCTTCTTTCACCGCGCCGGTACGGCGGATATCAAGACGGACCGAAGCGTAGAACTTCAACGCGTTACCACCGGTGGTGGTTTCCGGGCTGCCGAACATCACGCCGATCTTCATACGGATCTGGTTGATGAAGATCACCAGGCAGTTGGCGTTCTTGATGTTACCGGTGATTTTACGCAGCGCCTGGGACATCAGACGGGCCTGCAGGCCCACGTGCATATCGCCCATTTCGCCTTCGATTTCAGCCTTGGGAACCAGGGCAGCCACGGAGTCGACCACGATCACGTCAATGGCGTTGGAGCGCACCAGCATGTCAGTGATTTCCAGGGCTTGCTCACCTGTGTCCGGCTGAGAAACCAGAAGGTCGTCCACGTTGACGCCCAGTTTGCCGGCGTATTCAGGGTCCAGTGCGTGCTCGGCGTCGACAAACGCACAGGTGGCGCCCATTTTCTGCGCCTGGGCAATCACTGACAGAGTCAGGGTAGTTTTACCGGAAGATTCAGGACCGTAGATTTCAACGATACGGCCTTTTGGCAGGCCGCCAATGCCGAGCGCAATGTCCAGACCCAGAGAGCCAGTGGAAATAGCCGGGATCGCCTGACGGTCGTGATCGCCCATACGCATTACGGCACCCTTGCCGAATTGACGTTCGATCTGACCCAGGGCCGCAGCCAAGGCTTTCTTCTTGTTGTCGTCCATTAAAGTCCTCACGTAATCAATAAGGCCGGGGCGGCCAACACCTGTATAAGTAGACAGTATTGTTCCACAAAGATCGGAGATCGCCTACCCCTGATTTTCTATTTCTGCTGCAGCTCGTCGCAACAAACCCTCTAGCGCGGCTTTTACCGTTTGTCGGCGGACCTCGTCGCGGTTGCCGGTAAAGTGTTCGAGTTCGGCCGTGACGTCCTCACCCACGCCAAAGGCCAGCCAGACGGTGCCCACCGGTTTGTCCGGCGAACCGCCATCCGGCCCCGCCACACCGCTGACCGCGACAGCAAATCGCGCCAGGCTCTTTTCCTGCGCGCCACGCACCATTGCTTCCACCACTTCCTGGCTGACGGCGCCAACTTTTGGAAACAACGTTTCCGGCACATTCAATTGCCGCGTCTTCTGCCGATTGGAATAAGTGACATAACCCGCCTCGAACCAGGCCGAACTCCCCGGAATACGCGTGATAGCTTCCGCGATACCGCCGCCGGTGCAGGACTCGGCAGCGGTGATATGGGCGTTCAGCACCTGTAGACGGCGACCCAGTTCAGCAGCCAGTTGAGTGATTTCATTCACGGTCGTCTCCAGACGTAGGCGGGGGTTTGCTTACCCTACAGGAGCCAATCGCACGCGCAAGTGACGAACTGTCTCAAGAAGCTAGCGGGCGACGGCGCGCACGTACGCCTGACAGGCGCGCAAGGCGATCAGGGCGTTATCACCATCGTCGGTGATGCCGATAATTCGCTGAGCATGCGCCGGGTCAAGTCGGGCTCGCGGGGTTGCATGAACCAGGCTGCCGGTGGCGGTGGCGGCTGGCACTGCACCGCCACTGACGGGTTCGGCGGCGTCGAGAAGGACTGACAACCGCACATCAGCAGTGGCCAGGCGGTCGCGCAGAGCAGCTCGGTTACGTTGCGCATCGCTTAACTCCCGAGCATGGTGTTGGTCACTGGCTCTGAGCTGTTGCTCCAAGGCCAGCCGTTTGTCCTGTTCAGCCTGTTGTTGATGCAAAGCCGCCAGCCTTTGCTGGCTGAGTGCCTGTGCATGGGCAGAAGCCTGGCGCTCAAGCTGCGCACCCAACCGCCAGGCCTGTACCTGCCAAGTCGCCGCCACCAACAGGCAAACGCCAATCAAGCGGCAGGCCACTAGGAAACGCATAACACCGCCTTCGCGCGCGCCCATAGCCGCAATCGATCCTCCAGCCCATTCAGCCCACCATTGATGCGCCGCGTAATGGTGGTGAACTGGTCCTCGTCGGCCAGCTCATTCAGGCCATTGCTCTGCCAGAACCAGGCGGCCGACTCAGCCGCCCACTGCGGTTGCTCCAACAACATGGGATCTCTTAACAGACGATCATCACCAAACAACGCCTGACTGCAGGCCAGGTAATTGCGCCGACCGGTGATTTGGATCAGCCCCCTGCCCCGGTACAACTGACCATCGCCATCCGCTTCGGGGCGATTGCCCAGGCGCGCGGCCAGGCTGCCGGTGTCGTATTTGCTCAGATAGTGATCGCTGCCCAGTTCACGGACGTAACGCAGCTCGCCGGATTCGTGACCGATCTGGGCGAGGAAGGCGGCGATGCGCTTCGCACGGTTAATCTCGAAGCGAACGAAAGCCGCATTCAAGGGCGTTAAAAAAAGGCCCGCTCTAAGGCGGGCATCCGGCATAACGCCAAGCAGCTGAGGGAGTGTTATCACCATTGGTTTTACTCTCGAAAAGTATCTATATCGACAACCCACCCGCCTTGATCGAATTGCGGTATCCCGTCGCCGGATCGCCAACATGAACCACCTGCTTTATCGACCATCGTCCCTGCATATAGGACGGCCAGCTCTCATCCAGCACTAACAGCCCTTCCGCGGCCTACAATGGATTGCCCGGGCAATCGATCAGCAACTTCACATTTTCACGCCCCACACGGCGCAGTTCGCCTTCGGCAACGGCGCGGGCTTGGGCTTCGTTCTAGTAGCGTTGGCGCAAGGTTTTGAACGGGGCATTCCCCACCTGAACCACGCGCTGCTTAGCAGCGGAGGTATCCCACCAACTGGCGCGGCAGCCTTCGTATTTCGAGCGGGAGTTTTCGTCGAGCTTGGCGGTGATGAAGCTATGTTCACCGGGGCGGTTGTAATCGGTCACCGACAGCTTCACTTGCGGCAATAGCTGGCCGGAGAGCGACTTGACTCGGCCGGCTTCGGCCAACACATAGAGTTCGTTAAACGGTTTGGTGACCGCACTATAGAGTCGGGCAAGGCGCGAAATGAACGCCATGTCACTTTCGTTGGACTGTCGATGTGCGCGATCGCAATCCCCTCCAGCGCCGGCGCCACTCGCGGTGAATAGCCGTGACGACTGACCAGTTAGCGAAACAGCGCGCCCAGGGTGGTCGGACCGTAACTGGCGGATCGACGCTGGCGGTAACCCGTTGCATCGACCACGCTGAAGGGCGCTGCGGTGGCCATGATCATCAAGCTCATGGGAAACAGCACCGGGGTGCGTTGGGTGACGACAAACTCGCCCTTCTCCACCAACCCCGATTCCAGGTAACCGACACGCAAGCCGATCTTGCCGTTCAGCGTGGGCAGGCCGTCCAGCCCCTCGATATTGAGGGTCAGCTCCAGCCGGCCAGTCTCAAGGGCCACCCTGGCTGTGGCGAGTCTGAATCAGAAATGAAAAAGCCCAGCGCGACGGCTGGGCTCTATTACGCAAGGAGATAGAAGATCATGGAGTCCAGTAAGCAATCTTGCCGCCTGCACCAACAGCTACAAAATTGCCGTTGCCGTAGGCGACGCTCCGGATATCGGTTCCTGCGAAAGTGTTGGCTTGCTGAACCCAGCCGATCCCATCCTCGGAAACGGCTGTCTTGCCGCCGTCGCCGACAGCTACATACTTGCCATTACCGTAAGCAATGTCGCGGATGATGGTTCCACCGAAACTGGTATCTCCAACAGCAGTCCAGGTAAGCCCATCGGATGAATATGCCATCTTGCCATCCGCACCAACGATAAACATTTTCCCGTTGCAAAGCTTCATGGAAAGGATGGTGCTAGTGCCGAAGGTGCTGGTTCTGGTCGTGAATGATTGCAGATTTTCCGTCGCAATCTTCACAGCGCTAAGCAGCTTCCCATTCGATCCCGCAACCAACACAAAACTGCCAATGACGTTGACGCAGTACACAGTCTCGCTAGAGTTGAAGGTCGTAGTGCGCTCCACCTGGCCTGACCAATCGCCATAACGGGAAAAGACTTTACCATTAGACCCAACCAGTATCCAGGTCGTGTCAATGCCGTAAATTGGCTGATAATACACAACGCCTTGCAAGTCTCCGGACGCGCGAACAGTTGCCGTAATGTCTGTCCAAGCCCTTTCAGGGCGTGCTGTGCTGCCGTAGGCCACATTGCCGGATTGAGAAAGGGCTTGAAGCTGTGTCCCAAGACCGTTCCAGTACAGGTCGTTGAGGACCTTTCCGCTATCAGAGGTGACGACGCCCTTAAGCTTGGTCCACGCTGTACCAGTTGCGTTTCCGCTGACAAGCTGAGTGGTTGTGGGAAGACCGTTGCCACCAGCCGCATAAAACTTGCCTTCGGCAAAAACCACGCGCCTAAGCATGCCGGTGTTATCCACCGGTTGTACTTGAGTCCAAAGATCTTGCAAGGTTTGAGACGCCGAGTTTGCGTTTTCCATTTTAAACTCCGTTACTTAGCTGATTTAAGTTCAGGCCTCTGTATTGGGCGTATGGCGCTCATGGGCGATTGCTCGAGGCTCGTGGCCTTCACATGATTCAACGTCCCGCACCGGGAACACTTGATCTGGAGCTCTGTAAACCCACCCGTACGGGCGAGAAGTCTTTTGCAGTTACCGCATCTGAATTCGTTCAACATCTGCAAGTCCGTTTATTTATCTGCTAGGCTCCGTCCCGCTCGCGCGAGCAGTGAGGGCCTTGGCTGGCTTGGAAGCTACTGTTGCGATCTGGCAGTATCGAGACCAGGCCGAGGCTATCCCGTAGCAATGCATGGACTACTCCTGCAACGGGCGGTATTGATCCGGATCATCGATATTCGTGACTTCCCAGGTGCGGGCAAACAGCGGTTTGCCGGTGGGATCGTCGAGCAGTGACGGGCCGAGATAGAGGTTTTGGGTGAAGGAAACGGTCCAGGTGTCGTAGTCCGTTTCCGCACCGGTGAGTGCGGAAGGTGCCGCGACAATGGCGGAGGGCAGGTCGCACTGCTCGGTTGGCAGACCCCAGCGGTTACCCAAGGCAAGGTCCATCAATTGGCTGGCCAGGTCGCAGGCGTCAAACGGTGCCGACGCCCTGGCGACCATGGCCCTGAGCGAGATCGACAACGCATGCGCCTTGCGCCCTGCGAGGGAACGAACGCCCGGACCGTTGCGCTCTACGCTGATCAAAACGCCGGTGTTATCCGGCGTGCCGGAAAAGTCCTGGTGATTGCCTACTCGTAGTTGCGGGGACGCGCTCTTCAGTGCAATCCCAATTGCCATCGGCAGTTGGGAAGGTTTTTCGAGAAGAGTCATCTGCTTGCATCCTTGCAGCGGTTACTGCTGATCCGGACGAGAGTTCGGGGGCTCGTTGACCCCAATACGCTTGGCCGCCCAGCGTTCATAGAGGCCGATGGCCACGTCCGCGCCGGCCATGGCGGTCAGGCAACCAATGGCGCCAGCGGTCCAGATCGACATGCCGGCGGCGTAGCACAGCATCAATGCCGAGACCCCGCAGACCATGCACGCCCCGGACCGCAGCGCCAGGCGCCGGATCAGCGACCAACCGCGGGCGCCCTCCTTGTCGGCGCGCCACATTTCGCCGGACACCCCACCCACCAGGGCCAGTGCGATCACCAGCCAGATAGGCATTTCCGCTAACACTTGCTGCTCGTTTGTCATGTCACGCCTCCTGGCTGAGCCTGCCGGCAAAGGGCCGGTTTCTGGGTAAATCCATTTATAGGTAGGCATTCCAAAAAGCCCGGTTGCCCGGGCTTTTCAGTAATGCGGTCCCGCTTCGAACTGTCGGCGCTACTGGCGCGGTACGGTTCTTTCCTCAATTTTTTTCCGACCACGATCCCTGTCTGCCGGATAACTGCTTCTGGTGCTTTACGCTGCACACCCGGGTCAGTTGCCAACCCTCTGAACCGTTGAGGCCGGTTCATCGCTGCCTGTTCTTGTAATGCGGTGAAACTAAAGAGCGTCGGCATCCTTGCCGGTGTTACCTGGCGTCCCTGCCATCGCTCAGATGGCATCCTTGCCGATGTTGCGTGCCGTCCTTGTCTTCCTTGGCAGCATCCTTGCCGCCTCCACCAGGCCTTGTTGGCTGGCTTGAGATGGAGAATATGCATGTATGCATATACAGTCAATGCACAAATGCATTTATTTTTAGCATGAAAATGCATTAATGCATTTTCAGCCTTGCACACCGAGGGTTTGGGGATTTTCTACGGGCGAAAAAAAACCCGCGCATTGGCGGGCTTCGTCTTACGTGAGGAGGTTAACGGGCGTACATGCCCCACCAGAATACATGGCCGAGAATGCTGATCTGCTCATCTTGGATATCCTGAAAACTGTAGTCCTCATCCGGATGCTCATCACGGTTGAAACTGCGCAGGCGAATCCCGGAAGGCAGGCGATAGAGCTGTTTCACGCGCAGTTGGCCATTGTGATTGATGGCATACAAGTCGCCATCGATGATGTCACCAATGCCACTCTTGCCCGCATTCACCCCAACCGTCGCGCCATCACGCAACACCGGCAACATGCTGTTGCCGCGCACCGTCACACACTTGGCCTGGTCGAACTGGACACCGTTATGCCGCAGGCTGCGCTTACCGAATCGCAGGCTGGCCTTCTCACTTTCCTCGATGACGAATCTTCCTGATCCAGCAGCCAATTCAACCTCGCGCAGAAAGGGGATCGACACCTCGTCATCATTAACGGGCGTGTCGTCGTCCCACAGGCTTATGTCCTTGAGTTCCGAATGCATCGGGTCGCGCCCGTCATCGCGCAAAGCCCCCACCGCCGCGCGGCCGCGCAGTTGGTCGGTGCTCACGCGGAAGTACTCGGCGATGCGCGAGATGTGCTTGTCCGACGGATCAACGATCTTGCCGCTGAGGATCCGGGACAACGTGGATTGAGGCACGCCGGTACGCCGGTGAAGCTCCGTGGGGGAGATCCGGTCGCGGTCCAGCAGCTCGCGTAAGACGATAGAAACGTTGCGTTTTTGCATAACGGGGATAGTGACGGGAGTTTTTGGGGCTGGCAAATGCTAATTTGCATTCTTATGCATAAATCATGCATTTACCAGTCCGACCTACCTATCTTGATGTGGACTGCGAACCCCCGACCTCGCGTGTTAACCTTGCGCCCATTGCAAAATCAGCTGGGCCGAGCGCCCCACCTTTGCCCTATCACTTTCAACGAATTTGCCTATTACCTAATGAGTAAAAACACCTCCGATCTGTCCTCCCACACCCCCATGATGCAGCAGTACTGGCGCCTGAAAAACCAGCACCCTGATCAGTTGATGTTCTATCGCATGGGCGACTTCTACGAGATCTTCTACGAAGACGCGAAAAAGGCCGCCAAATTGCTGGACATCACCCTGACCGCGCGCGGGCAGTCGGCGGGGCAGTCGATTCCAATGTGTGGGATTCCTTACCATTCGTTGGAAGGCTACCTGGTCAAGCTGGTGAAACTGGGCGAGTCGGTGGTGATCTGTGAGCAGATCGGCGATCCGGCGACCAGTAAAGGGCCAGTTGAGCGTCAGGTGGTGCGCATTATTACGCCGGGGACGGTGAGCGATGAAGCGCTGCTGGATGAGCGTCGCGATAACCTGATCGCCGCGGTGCTGGGTGATGAGCGTCTGTTCGGGCTTTCGGTGCTGGATATCACCAGTGGCAACTTCACTGTGCTGGAGATCAAGGGCTGGGAGAATCTGCTGGCGGAGTTGGAGCGCATCAATCCGGTGGAGTTGTTGATTCCGGATGATTGGCCGAAGGACCTGCCAGCGGAAAAACGTCGTGGGACCAAACGTCGTGCCCCGTGGGATTTTGAGCGTGACTCGGCGTTGAAAAGTCTGTGCCAGCAATTCTCGGTGCAGGACCTCAAAGGCTTCGGCTGCGAAACCCTGACCCTGGCCATTGGTGCCGCCGGTTGCTTGCTTGGCTATGCCAAGGAAACCCAGCGCACGGCCCTGCCGCATTTGCGTAGCCTGCGCCATGAGCGTCTGGACGACACCGTTGTGCTCGATGGTGCGAGCCGTCGCAACCTGGAGTTGGACACCAACCTGGCCGGCGGGCGCGATAACACCCTGCAATCGGTGGTTGACCGTTGCCAGACCGCCATGGGCAGCCGTTTGCTGACCCGTTGGCTGAACCGTCCGTTGCGGGATTTGAGCGTGCTGCAAGCGCGTCAGTCGTCTATTACCTGCCTGCTGGACGGCTATCGCTTTGAAAAGCTGCAGCCGCAGTTGAAGGAAATCGGCGATATAGAGCGCATTCTGGCGCGGATCGGCCTGCGCAACGCGCGCCCGCGTGACTTGGCGCGTCTGCGCGATGCCCTCGGCGCCTTGCCGCAACTGCAAGTAGCGATGACTGAACTGGATACGCCGCACCTGCAACAGCTTGCGGTAACCGCTGGCACCTACCCGGAACTGGCGACGCTGTTGGAAAAAGCCATCATCGACAACCCGCCCGCGATCATCCGCGACGGTGGCGTATTGAAGACCGGTTACGACAGCGAGCTGGATGAACTGCAATCCCTGAGCGAAAACGCCGGGCAGTTCCTGATTGACCTGGAAGCCCGCGAAAAAGCCCGCACCGGCCTGGCCAACCTGAAAGTCGGCTATAACCGCGTGCATGGCTACTTTATTGAGTTGCCCAGCAAGCAGGCCGAGTCGGCACCTATCGACTATCAACGTCGCCAGACCCTCAAGGGTGCTGAGCGTTTTATCACGCCGGAGCTGAAAGAATTCGAAGACAAGGCGCTGTCGGCCAAGAGCCGCGCCTTGGCTCGGGAAAAAATGCTCTACGAAGCGTTGCTGGAAGACTTGATCAGCCAACTGGCGCCGCTGCAGGACACCGCCGCCGCCCTGGCCGAACTGGACGTGCTGAGCAACCTGGCCGAACGTGCGCTGAACCTTGACCTGAACTGCCCGCGTTTTGTCAGCGAGCCGTGCATGCGTATCGTGCAAGGTCGCCACCCTGTTGTAGAGCAGGTGCTGACCACCCCCTTCGTCGCCAACGACCTGTCGCTGGACGACGACACCCGCATGCTGGTCATCACCGGTCCGAACATGGGCGGTAAATCCACCTATATGCGTCAGACCGCCTTGATTGTGTTGCTCGCACATATCGGCAGTTTTGTCCCGGCCGCGAGTTGCGAGCTGTCACTGGTTGATCGCATTTTCACCCGGATCGGTTCCAGCGATGACCTGGCCGGTGGCCGTTCGACCTTTATGGTGGAAATGAGCGAAACCGCCAATATTTTGCACAACGCCACCGAACGCAGCCTGGTATTGATGGACGAAGTGGGACGCGGTACCAGCACCTTCGACGGCCTGTCCCTGGCCTGGGCGGCGGCCGAGCGCCTAGCGCATTTGCGCGCCTACACGCTGTTCGCCACCCACTATTTCGAACTGACCGTTCTACCGGAAAGCGAACCACTGGTGGCCAACGTGCACTTGAACGCCACCGAGCACAACGAGCGCATCGTGTTCCTGCACCATGTGTTGCCGGGGCCTGCCAGCCAGAGTTACGGCTTGGCCGTGGCACAACTGGCCGGTGTGCCGAACGATGTGATCACCCGCGCTCGCGAACACCTCAGCCGGCTGGAAACCACGGCGCTGCCCCATGAAACCGTGGTCGCCAGCGCTGCCAAAACCTCCAACAAGCCGGCCGCGCCGCACCAGAGCGATATGTTCGCGAGCCTGCCCCATCCGGTACTGGATGAGCTGGCAAAGCTTGACCTGGACGACTTGACGCCGCGAAAAGCGTTGGAATTGCTCTATGCACTGAAGACACGGGTCTAACGCAGACGCTTGCAAGCTGATATTATCTCGCGCGGTTTGGGATGCTGCGGGCGTTTAGCCTGGCCTGCAGATTATCGCTCCCAAACCTCGCGAACCCCGCCATAAGGGGTTTCGCTGCCGCCGCCTGAGGAGAAAATTAGAAATGACCTTCGTCGTCACCGACAACTGCATCAAGTGCAAGTACACCGACTGCGTAGAAGTGTGTCCGGTGGACTGCTTCTACGAAGGCCCGAATTTCCTGGTTATCCACCCGGATGAGTGCATCGATTGCGCCCTGTGTGAGCCTGAATGCCCGGCCGTCGCTATTTTCTCCGAGGATGAAGTCCCGGCAGAGATGCAGCAATTTATTCAGTTGAACGTCGAGCTGGCGGAAATCTGGCCGAACATCACTGAGCGCAAGGACCCGATGCCGGACGCAGCGGAGTGGGATGGCAAAAAAGGTAAGATTGCAGAGCTCGAACGCTAATAGCGTCGCCCCCCTAAAAGGCCCCTTGCGGGCCTTTTTGCGTTTCTGGATGGCGGGTTTCACTTTTCTACAGACAAAAAAAAGGGGCGGTATGACCCGCCCACATTTTTTCCCTAGTCCCTTTATTCCTTTTCATCATCCTGATGAGTCGCATCCTGCGACGTTCCTTCAACCATCGTTCCTTGATGGCTGTGCCAATCCGTGGACACAGGGCTGATGTTAGAGAGTTCCAAAGAAAGTTCAACGGCATCTAACCCATTGGCTGGCAGGCTCTCGCGGGCACCATGAAATAATTAATTGTTATATTTCAATCAGATAGAGAAAGCTCTCGAAGAACTGGGCCGCACAAGACGGGTAAAAAAACCAATCGCTTACGAAAAAGTAAGTAAATGCTTACACGACCAATTGCGTAAATGCGTAACCGCCACCGCTTGACCGCCCTCCAGACATGAGAAAGCCCCGACAGGGTCGAGGCCTTTTCCCTGCATCACCCTCAGTCGTCGCTGACGGTAATAGTCGGCATGGCCGGTGCTGCTGCTTCCTGCAGGACGATTCGCGCGCCGACGTGACGTGCGAGTTCCTGATAGATCATGGCGACCGGGCTATCCGGTTCGGCTACTACGGTGGGCTTGCCGCCGTCCGCCTGCTCACGGATCAGCATTGACAGCGGCAACGAGGCCAACAGCTCCACACCGTATTGAGTCGCCAGTTTCTCGCCACCGCCCTCACCAAACAGATGCTCGGCGTGGCCGCAGTTGGAGCAGATATGCACCGCCATGTTCTCAACCACGCCCAGCACCGGGATATTGACCTTGCGGAACATCTCCACGCCTTTTTTCGCGTCGAGCAGCGCTAGGTCCTGGGGGGTGGTGACAATCACCGCGCCGGCCACCGGGACTTTCTGCGCCAGGGTTAGCTGGATATCGCCGGTGCCTGGCGGCATGTCGATCACCAGGTAATCCAGATCACCCCAAGCGGTCTGGGTGACCAGTTGCAGCAACGCGCCGGAAACCATCGGCCCGCGCCAGACCATCGGCGTGTTGTCATCGGTGAGGAAAGCCATGGACATCACTTCCACGCCCAAGGATTCGATAGGCACGAACCACTTCTGGTCCTTGACCTTCGGCCGAGTGCCTTCGGTAATGCCGAACATCACACCTTGGCTCGGGCCATAGATATCGGCGTCGAGAATGCCCACGCGCGCACCTTCACGAGCCAGGGCCAGCGCCAGGTTGGCCGCCGTAGTGGACTTACCCACGCCGCCCTTGCCGGACGCCACGGCGACAACGTTCTTGACGTTGGCCAGGCCCGGAATCTGCGCCTGGGCCTTGTGCGCGGCGATCACGCATTGAATGTCGACCTTGGCCGACCGTACGCCGTCCAGGCCTTCGATGGCCATTTGCAGCATCTGCGCCCAACCGCTCTTGAAAAGGCCTGCGGCATAGCCCAATTCCAACTGGACCGACACCTGGTCGCCGCGGACTTCGACGGCGCGCACACAGCCGGAGCTGACCGGGTCCTGGTTCAAATAGGGGTCGGTGTACTGGCGAAGAACGGCTTCCACCGCTGCGCGATTGACGGCGCTCATGGGCTACTCCCGAAAAAAGACTGACTGAAACAGGCGGCTATCCTAACCGTTCCAGCCGCCCAACGGCATGCTTTCGCAGGTTCGGAAGATTCTGAAACGGCGCCACGGGGTGAAATATATTTCCCGGCGCTTTATAGTGGCCGACCTCCGTTTCATCAAGTAGCCGAGCCCCATGTCCGAGCCACGCAAGATTCTCGTCACCAGCGCCCTGCCCTATGCCAATGGTTCGATCCATCTTGGCCATATGCTTGAGTACATCCAGACCGATATGTGGGTGCGCTTCCAGAAGCATCGCGGCAACCAATGCATTTATGTCTGCGCGGACGACGCCCACGGCTCGGCCATCATGTTGCGCGCCGAAAAGGAAGGCATCACCCCGGAACAACTGATCGCCAACGTGCAGGCTGAACACAGCGCCGACTTTGCCGAGTTCCTGGTGGATTTCGACAACTTCCACTCAACCCACTCCGACGAAAACCGCGAGCTGTCGAGCCAGATCTACCTGCGCTTGAAAGACGCCGGACACATTGCCCAGCGTTCGATCACGCAGTATTTCGATCCGGAAAAGAAAATGTTCCTGGCCGACCGCTTCATCAAGGGCACCTGCCCGAAATGCGGCACCGAAGACCAGTACGGTGACAACTGCGAAAAATGCGGTGCTACTTATGCACCGACTGACTTGAAGGATCCGAAGTCGGCGATCTCCGGCGCCACGCCGGTGCTCAAGGATTCCCAGCACTTCTTCTTCAAGCTCCCGGATTTCCAGCAGATGCTGCAAACCTGGACGCGCAGCGGCACGCTGCAGGACGCCGTCGCCAACAAGATCGCCGAATGGCTGGATGCCGGCTTGCAGCAGTGGGACATCTCCCGCGACGCGCCGTACTTCGGCTTCGAGATCCCGGGCGAGCCGGGCAAGTACTTCTATGTGTGGCTGGACGCGCCGATCGGCTACATGGCCAGCTTCAAGAACCTGTGTGATCGCACGCCTGAGCTGGACTTCGATGCCTTCTGGGCCAAGGATTCCACCGCCGAGCTGTACCACTTCATCGGCAAGGATATCGTCAACTTCCACGCCCTGTTCTGGCCGGCGATGCTTGAAGGTTCGGGCTACCGCAAGCCAACCGGCATCGCGGTGCACGGCTACCTGACGGTCAATGGCCAGAAGATGTCCAAGTCCCGTGGCACCTTTATCAAGGCGCGCACCTACCTGGACCACCTGTCGCCGGAATACCTGCGCTACTACTACGCCTCCAAGCTGGGCCGTGGCGTCGATGACCTCGACCTGAACCTGGAAGACTTCGTACAGAAGGTCAACTCGGACCTGGTCGGCAAGGTCGTCAACATCGCCAGCCGTTGCGCCGGTTTTATCCACAAGGGTAACGCCGGTGTACTGGTGGCCGAGAACGCCGCGCCGGAACTGACGGAAGCGTTCCTGGCCGCTGCGCCAAGCATCGCCGACGCCTATGAAGCCCGCGACTTTGCCCGCGCGATGCGCGAGATCATGGGCCTGGCCGACCGCGCCAACGCGTGGATCGCCGACAAGGCGCCGTGGTCGCTGAACAAGCAGGAAGGCAAACAGGCAGAAGTCCAGGCGATCTGCGCCACGGGCATCAACCTGTTCCGCCAACTGGTGATTTTCCTCAAGCCGGTGCTGCCATTGTTGGCCGCGGATGCCGAGGCGTTCCTCAATGTGGCGCCGCTGACCTGGAACGATCACGCCACCTTGCTCAGCAACCATCAGTTGAACGAGTTCAAGCCGCTGATGACCCGTATCGACCCGGTTAAAGTCCAGGCCATGACCGACGCTTCGAAAGAAGACCTGGTCGCCAGCCAGACCGACACCGGCTCGGCTGCGCCAGCCGGCAACGGTGAGCTGGCCAAAGACCCGATCTCGCCGGAAATCGACTTTGATGCCTTCGCTGCCGTGGACCTGCGTGTCGCGCTGATCGTCAAGGCTGAAGCCGTGGAAGGCGCCGACAAGCTGCTGCGCCTCACACTGGACATCGGTGACGAGCAACGCAACGTGTTCTCCGGGATCAAGAGCGCTTATCCAGACCCGTCCAAGCTCGACGGTCGCCTGACCATGATGATCGCCAACCTCAAGCCACGGAAAATGAAGTTCGGTATTTCCGAAGGCATGGTCATGGCGGCCGGCCCTGGCGGCGAAGAGATCTACCTGCTGAGCCCTGACAGCGGCGCCAAGCCGGGTCAACGGATCAAGTAAGCCTATGGGCCTGCTGCAAGCGAATTAGGTCTACTGTAGGAGCCCGGCTTGCCGGGCGCCTACAAATCCACAACGCACCCGTTCGCTCAATGGCATGCCAATGATCACCCCATGAATCTGATTAAACGTATCGACGCGCTGCTGCCGCAAACCCAGTGCGGCAAATGCGGGCATCCCGGCTGCACACCTTACGCCGAGGGTATTGCTCAAGGCGAGGCGATTAACAAGTGCCCGCCTGGCGGACAGGAGACCATTGCTGGCCTTGCGCAACTACTGCGTGTGCCCGTGCTGGAACTGGATACGAGCCGTGGGGAAGCTGCGGCCCAGATCGCCTATATTCGCGAGGCCGAGTGCATCGGCTGTACCAAATGCATCCAAGCCTGCCCGGTGGATGCCATTGTTGGCGCTGCCAAGCTCATGCACACCGTGCTCATCGACGAGTGCACCGGTTGCGACCTCTGCGTTGCACCATGCCCTGTAGACTGCATTGAAATGCGCCCGACAGCCACCGTATTGCCAATTGTCGGCGGCCTGGCCGCCAATGATCAGCAACGCCATGAACGAGGGCTCAAGCGCGATCGCGCAAGGCGGCGTTATGAACAACGCAATGCGCGGCTGCAGCGGGAAGAATCGCAAAAACTCGCCGAACGCCTGGCTCGGGTCAAACGCCCAGTACCGGCTTTACCTGTAGAGGTCGGTACCGCGCAGGATGCGGCGATCAAAAAAGCTAAAATCACGGTCGCAATGAGTCGCGCCCAACTGCATAAATCCTTGAAGGCTTTCGGTCACCCGCCAACCTATGAACAACAGTCGCAGTTGATCGTCCTGCAGCAGCAGTACGAAGCGGCAGAACAAGCGCTGGCGACCTTGGAACCGGGCACCGCATCGAAGGCCGTCGGTACGACCATGAATATCGCCGACCTGAAACGCGCCAAAATCCAGCCGGCGATGCGCCGTGCGGCATTGAAGAAAGCCAAGGACCTGAACGCCGACTCGCAGCAAATGGCCGAGGCACAACACAACCTCGATGAGGCGCAGCGCCAAGTGGATGCCCATGGCAAGATCTGATCCGCAAAAACCTGCTGTGTGTATTGCTACAATCCCGCCGACCGACTCCTAGGAACGCCCCACCCCATGAACGCCGCAAAACGCCTGGAAATTTTCCGCAGGCTTCACGAAGACAATCCGGAACCCAAGACCGAACTGGCTTACACCACGCCGTTCGAGTTGCTGATTGCGGTGATCCTGTCGGCACAATCCACCGACGTCGGCGTCAACAAGGCCACGGCGAAGCTGTATCCCGTGGCGAACACGCCGGAAGCGATGTATGCCCTGGGTGTGGACGGGTTATCGGAGTACATCAAGACCATTGGCCTGTACAACAGCAAAGCCAAGAACGTTATCGAGACATGCCGCCTGCTGGTCGAGCGGCATGGCAGCCAAGTGCCGCAAACCCGTGAGGAACTGGAAGCCCTGCCGGGCGTTGGCCGTAAGACCGCTAACGTGGTGCTCAACACCGCATTCCGGCAACTGGCCATGGCCGTGGACACCCACATATTCCGGGTCAGCAACCGCACCGGTATAGCCCGCGGGAAGAACGTGGTGGAGGTGGAAAAGCAGCTGATGAAGTTCGTGCCCAAGCCCTATCTGCTGGACTCCCACCACTGGCTGATCCTTCACGGGCGCTATGTTTGTCAGGCTCGCAAGCCACGCTGCGGCAGCTGTCGCATCGAAGACTTGTGCGAATACAAGGAAAAGACGTCCGACGATTGAGGGATCATTGCTTTTCTCAATCAGTCGATTGAAAAAATCTTTTTTACCGGATCATGGATTATCGTTATAAGGGGCGCCAACGGCAGTCTTAGCCCGGAGTGAACCTTATGAGCACTGGCAAAGAACAACTGGAAGTGGAAGACGACCTCGTTGAATCGGATGACGATGTGGTCGAGGCACCAGTGGTAGAGGTCGCCAAGACCAATTTGAGCAAACGCCGCACCATCGACAACCTTCTGGAAGAACGACGCTTGCAAAAACAGCTGGCCGATTACGACTTCGATCTCTAATCGAGCGGTCGACGGCCGGAAGCCTCCCTCACGGAGGCTTTTTTCTGCCGTTTATCCAAGCAATACGTGGTGCACTGCCCTCTTCTATACCAAGCCGTTGCGCTGGGCCAGTTCAATCAGGTCTACGAGGGAGCGTGCGTTCAGCTTGAGCAGCAAACGTGTCTTGTAGGTGCTGACGGTCTTGTTGCTGAGGAACATACCGTCGGCGATCTCCTTGTTGGTTCGACCCCTGGCCAACTGCTGCAATACCATCATTTCCCGTCCCGACAGGCGCTCGACCATATCAGCCTCACTGGCATTACCCATGGTGGAGCGTACCGAGTTGAGCGCCTGATTCGGGAAGTAGCTGTAGCCCGACAAGACCGCCTTGATCGCACTCAGCAGCTCGGTCAGGTCCTGTTGCTTGCACACGTAGCCGGCAGCCCCCGCCTGCATGCAGCGCATGGAGAAATGGCCAGGGGCCTGGGACGTAAGCACCAACACCTTGAACGGCGCGGGTTGTTTGGTAGAGGAAAGCCGGCAAATAACTTCCAGGCCATCAAGTTTGGGGATCCCAATATCCAGTATGACAATGTCCGGCATATGCTCTCGCGCAAGTTGCAACGCATCGACACCGTTATCGGTCTCGGCAACGACCTCATAACCATGACGTTCCATTAGCATACGCACAGCAAGACGAATGACGGGATGATCATCCACGATCAGCACTTTATTCATGAGAAAGTCCAATTTCGCTGTTCGAATTATTTAGAGCAAGCACAATAGCCTAGTCGTTTACTAGTTGGCATAGCATTCCCCCCCAAGCATTAGCAAGCAGAGACCCAACCCACAGCGATAAAGGAATTGCCCTACAAAAAAACGCCGTCTCAGATGTATCCAGTTTTATGGATCCTTTCAGAACTTTCCGGGGACTTACATACTTTGAGCGAAATATCCATGGCGTATGGGGGACAGGGTAAACGCGCCACACGCAACTCTCAGGAAATGCCCCTTGCCTCTGGCCCGCCGCCGAGAAAACCGGCAAGAAAAAACGGGTCGATTTAGTTCCATTCAACATATCCACTTACTTCCATATTTCCTACAGACCATTCTGCGTTTTATATATTCACGGCACTTACATGAGTGAATTTTCTGTAAGACCAGTTCCTACGCAGATGTAAAAAATTCATTCCCCCTACAAACTTTCAACGACAGTTCATTCAAGACCATCACTTGTGAGAGACCTCGGCAAAAAAACATCAACACATGTTTAAGCGCTATAAACACTCCAAGAGCCGACAAAACCCTAGGCAAAAAAAATGGTTCTTCACGGAATCACGGGAAAGACAGAAACAAGAACGCCGATTTGATGGATGATGTTCGTGCGAGCAAACACATCTAAAAAACCGGCGTTCTTATGCGTGATATTAATACTTTTCTTCCCTTTT
>NZ_CAXAOY010000034.1:0-22237 GCF_963970975.1 Pseudomonas sp. RA_15y_Pfl1_P11 | reverse complement strand
GCCTGTTCGCCGCCCGAGAGACCTTCGACATCCCGGTGGTCGGCATGGCGGAAGCCGCGATGCTGACGGCCTGCATGGCCGGCCGCCGCTTTGCCATCGTCACCTTCGCCCAGGCGCTGGGGCCCTGGTATGAAGAATGCGTGCGTGCCCATGGCCTGTGGGAACGCTGCGCCGGCATCCGCATGCTGGACACGCCGTTCCGCGCGATCTCCGAAGTCGGCACCGAGAAGGAAGACGTACTCGTCGCGCTGGCCCAGCGCGCGATCGTGGAGAACGACGCCGACGTCCTGATCTTCGCCGGCGCGCCCCTCTCCGGACTCGCCGAGCGCGTGGCCGATCGGATCCCGGTCCCGGTCATCGACCAGGTCGTGGCCGCCGTGAAGCAGGCCGAAGCGCTGGTGGCGCTGCGGCTGCGCAAGGCGACGGCCGGCACGTTCAAACGGCCCGCCGCCAAGCCGACCACCGGACTCGCCGGTGCGCTGGCGGCCCGGCTCGAACATCGCGACAGTTGATCAGGCAGGCGGCGGGCGATGCGAAAAACCCAATTCGTTCTCGAGGATCCGCCCAAAAGCAAACAGACGGGATTCGCACCCCGGCGGCGCAATGATCTGGAGGCCGAACGGCAATTCGCCCTGTCCGCACGGTACCGGCACGGTCAGGACGGGGAAGCCGACCAGCGAGACGATGAAGGTCACCGCGAGATAGTCGATCGGCGTCTCCAAGACCGCACCGTCGATCGTCGTGACGTCGCTGATCTCGTTCGGCCACGGGACCACGGAAGCAGCGGGCGCGACCAGGAGATCGGCACGCGTGAACAGGTCGCGAAAGCTGCGATAGACGATCGTGCGGCGGCGCTCGGCATCGAGATAGTCCTGCGCGGAGAGATCGGCCCCGGCCTCGATGTTCCAGATCACGGTCGGCGTCAGCTCGTTGCGGCGCGCCTTGAGCAGATCGCCATAGCTGTTGGCGATGTGAGCCGCACGAAGCGTCCGGAACGTCTCGATCGAACCGCTGCAATCCGGCGCGTCGGACGCGACGTCCGCGACGCGCGCCAGGGCGTCGCAGGCCCCGGCGAAGCGCCGACGGACGTCGCGCGCAACCGGCGCGACGCCGAAATCGGGTGCCGCCGGGCGCGGTGGCGTTGACGCGAATCCCGCTGCCGGCAGTCTCCAGGGCCAGGCAGGCCGTCAAGGCATTCACGCCGCCCTTGGCCGCGCCATACGGCACGCGATTGACCCCGCGCGTAGCCACGGAAGACACGTTGACGATGGCGCCTTCTCCCTGCTCCAGCATGTACGGCAGCACGCAATGGCAGCACCACAACGTAGGGAACAGCGAGCGGCGCACTTCGGCCTCGATTTCAGCCTCGGCGTAATGCTCGAAAGGCTTGGCCCAAATGGTCCCGCCGACGTTATTGACCAGCACGTCGATGCGCCCGAAACGGGCCGTGGCGGCGGCCATCACCCGCGCGCACTCGCTGTATTGTTCCAGGTCGGCGGTCAGCAGCAGCGCTCGCTCATGCTGCAATTCATGCACAAGCTCGGCGCGATCCACCGCGACCAGCCAGGCGCCCTCCTCCAGCAAGCGCTCGGCGACACGCCGGCCGATCCCTTGGGCAGCGCCGGTGACCAGCGCGACCTTGTTGTTAAACCGTTGAGTCATGCGGCAGTCCTCAGGCGGCATCGCACGGGGCGACGGCGTTAGGGGTGAATTTCTCGTAATGGAAGCTGGCCGGGGTCACGCCCTGCTGCATGAAGTGCTCGCGCACCGCATCGACCATCGGCGGCGGGCCGCACAGGTACACGTCGACATCGCCGCCATTGAGGGATTCGTCGGCCATGTGCTGGGTCACATAGCCCTGGCGCGGGTGAGTGGTGTGCGGATCAGCCACGCAGGTCACCAGGTTGAAGTCGGGCAAACGCGCGGTAAAAGCCTGCAACGCCTCGACCATCACCAGGTCCTGATCCCGCGTTACGCCGTAGATCAACCGGATCGGGCGAGTTTCCTGGCGCTGCGCGAGCACTTCAAGCATCGACAGGAACGGCGCCAGGCCGGTACCACCGGCCAGTAACAGCAGCGGCCGCTCCACCTCACGCAGATAGAAACTCCCCAGTGGGCCGGTGATCGCCACGCAGTCGCCCGGATGGGCGCGCTCGAGCCAGCTGCTCATCAACCCGCCGGGCACGTGCTTGATCAGGAAGCTGGCGCGCGTGTCGCCCGGGCGACTGCTGAAGGAGTACGCGCGTGTCTGCCCACTGTCGGGCACGCTGATATTCACGTACTGGCCAGGCAGGAATACCGGCGCCTGGTCCAGCTCGAAACTCGCCTCCACCGCGGCATCGGCATGTCGGGTGATGCCAGCCAGCGTCGCGGCGAAGTGCGTGGTGCCGGTCTTGCAGGCGCTGGACGGCATCGGCACAGCGATCACGCAGTCGGACTGCGGCACCATCTGGCAGGTCAGTACCTGGCGCGCCTGCGCTTCATCGGCGCTCAGGGCGTCGTCGATATAGTCGTCGCCCAAGTCGTAGGCGCCGGTTTCACAGTGGCATTTGCAGGTGCCGCACACACCATCCGAGCAGTCCATGGGCAGGTTGATGCGTTGGCGGAAGGCGGCATCGAGCACCTTTTCCCCCACCTTGCAGTCGATGAAGCGTGTCACCCCATCCTCGAAGTTCAGGGCGATGGCATACGTCATGGCGGTGTCCTCAGATGTGGTAGATGTCGATGACCTGGTGGATGTAGTCGTTTTTCAGCACCACCTTCTTGCGCGTGATCAGCGGCTGCTCGGCACGGATGTCGAGGCGATAGAAGGAGGTACCGAAATAACTGTCGGTGGTTTTGTAGCGGTGGCTGAGGGTGTGCCAGTTGAAACGCAGGTCCACCTGCACGCCGTCGTCGGACAGCACTTCGAGGTTGCACAGCATGTGCACGGTGCGCGGCTCGGGCGTGCTGGCGCTGGAGCGCTCGGTCTTGATGCGGAAGATACGGTCTTCCAGGCCGTCACGGTTGGGGTAGTAGATCAGCGAGATTTCGCGCTGCGGGTCTTCGGTGAGGGTGTCGTGATCGTCCCAGGCGGGCATCCAGAACTCGGCCTTGGGCGAATAGCAGGCCAGCCAGTCATCCCATTGGCGGTCGTCGAGCAGGCGCGCTTCACGGTAGACAAAATCCAGCAGGTGGTCACGGGCGAGGCTCATGGCTGCACCTCGCGGTCGCTGGCAATCAGCCCTCGCTGTTCGCGCTCGATCGCACGTTGCAGGCTTTGGGCCCAGTGCGCATGCTGGCGCACAAACAAACCCTCGTCCTCGGTCTTGACCCCGCTGAGCTGCGGTTGCATGCCCATGACCAAGGCATTTTCGTCCGCGCCTTCGACCCACTGCCTGGCGCCACGGCTCAAGTCATTCCACAAGGTGCTCGCGCCCTGGTAACCGGTCTGGCAGGCGCGGAATTCCTCGAGGTCATCCGGCGTGCCCATGCCGCTGACGTTGAAGAAATCTTCGTACTGGCGAATCCGCGTGGCGCGCTCCTGGGCGCTTTCGCCGATGGGCGCCATGCAATAGATTGTCACTTCGGTTTTATCCACGGCGAGGGGGCGCACCACGCGGATCTGCGTCGAGAACTGGTCCATCAGGTACACATTGGGGTAGAGGCAGAGGTTGCGGGTCTGGTCGACGATAAAGTCGGCGCGCGCCTGGCCAAGGCGTTCGGCCAAGGCCTCGCGGTGAGCGTGCACCGGGCGCACTTCGGGATTGAGCAGGCGCGTCCACAGCAGGATATGCCCGTGGTCGAAGGCGTAGACGCCGCCAAGGCTTTTCGACCAGCCATTGGCGTCGACGGTGCGCGTGCCTTCGGCTTCGTAGTTGCGCCGGCCCATGGTCGCCGAGTAGTTCCAGTGCACGGAGCTGACGTGGTAACCGTCGGCGCCGTTTTCGATTTGCAGCTTCCAGTTGCCGTCATAGACATAGGATGAGCTGCCGCGCAGCACCTCCAGGCCCAAAGGAGCCTGGTCGACCATCTGGTCGATGATGACGCGGGTTTCGCCCAGGTAATCGCTGAGTTCCGGCACCGCGTCGCTGAGGCTGCCGAACAGGAAACCACGGTAGTTTTCAAAGCGCGCCAGGCGCTTGAGGTCATGGGAGCCTTCGCAGTCGAAGCTGTCCGGGTAGGCGCCGGTCTTCGCGTCCTTTACCTTGAGCAACTTGCCGGCGTTGCTGAAGGTCCAGCCATGGAAGGGGCAAGTGAATGAGCCCTTGTTGCCTCGTTTGCGCCGGCACAGCATGGCGCCGCGATGCGCGCAGGCGTTGACCAGGCCATGCAGCGCGCCGTGTTTGTCACGGGTGATGACCACCGGCTGGCGGCCGATCCAGGTGGTGAAGTAATCGTTGATCTCCGGCACCTGGCTTTCATGCGCCAGGTAGATCCAGCCGCCTTCGAAGATGTGTTTCATCTCCAGGGCAAACAGGTCGGGGTCGGTAAAGATGTCGCGGCGGCAGCGAAACACCCCAGTGGCGGGGTCTTCCTGTACGGACTCGCGCAATTGGCAGGCGAGTCGGGCGAGTGTACTGATCATGGGGCGGGCCCTCCGTTGTTCTTGTATCAGGCGCCCTCACCTTACGTGTTCGCCGTGCGCGTCAATATCCGCTGCCTGCACATCGCTATCCGCCAGGCGCACGTCGCTTAACGATGGCGTTTCCAGGTCTGCGACGGCAGTTCGCCGAAGTGTTTGCGATAGGCCTCGGAAAACCGCCCCAGGTGCATGAAGCCATGGTCCAAAGCCACCTCAGTCACGCTGCGCGTACTGCTCAGTTGCAAGCGTGCGTGCACTCGTTCGAGCTTGCAGCGGCGTACATAGTCGCGCGGTGACAGCCCCACCTGGCGCGCAAACAGGCTGTACAGCGAACGTTCGCTGACGTTGGCCACGGTCATCAACTGCTCGACGCTGATGTCATCGCCCAGGTGCTGCTGGATAAATTCGCGCACCGCTTCAAACCCACCGCCGTGGGTAGCCTGGGGGATCACCCGCAACACATTGCTGCCCAGCAATGCCAGCAGCTTGTTGGCCACGATGCGTTCGTACAGGCCCTGCATGTGGGGCTCGGCAGCGTTTTCCGCCTCATGACAGATCAGCCCGAGCAACGGCAGGAAGCCGCCCATTTCACTGAGCGCCTGGCGGGCCGTCGCGAAGCGGATACCCACCTGCGGCAGGCTCCAGTGCTGCTCCAGGCAGGCGTTTTCCAGCAGGCGCACCGGCAGTTTGATGATGAATTTCTCGCAGTCGGCGGAATAGGTGAGGTCTACCGGGTCGTCGGGGTTGATCAGCAGGATTTCCCCCGGCCCGAACACGTCATCCTCGCCACGGGAGCTGGAGCGGCAATGCCCGCTCAACAGGATCTGCAGGTGATAGATGGTCTCCAGCGCCACCGATGTGACCCGTACCGGTGCGCCGTAGCTGATGCGGCACAGGTCCAGGCTGGCGAAGGTGCGATGGCTGATGCTCGCCCGGGGCCGGCCCTTGGGAGGCAGGCGAATGCGGTGGCTGCCCACATGCTGGTTGACGTAGTCCGACACCGCGTAGGCATCGGCGCCCTGGAGAATCTGGCTGCGCTCACTCAATAGCACGGTCATGGTTGCGACTCTTTTATAATTATTGGGCTCAGGCTGACGCCTGGGTAGGGGGGCGTCCAATATGGATAAAGTCTGAAGGGATACCCTGGAGGTATTGTCGGGCGTTCTGCGCCAGGCTTTCAGCGGTGCGTCGGTGCGCGCAGGGCTTGAGGTGACAATGTCGTCCTAAAACGTTGAAACAATACTCTTGGCCGGATTGGACGGGCGCTCGGGACCTAGCGATACCCCCGCGCCTGAACATCGAACAACTCGGCATAGCGCCCACCCGCCACCATCAGCTGTTGATGGCTGCCCTCCTCCAGGATTCGCCCGCCGTCCAGCACGATGATGTGGTCGGCATTGCGCACGCTGGAAAATCGATGGGAAATCAACAACGTCATGCGGCCCTTGGCGTGTTCGCGAAAGTGCTCGAACACCGCCGCCTCGGCGCCGGCGTCCAGCGCGGCCGTCGGCTCGTCAAGAATCAGCAGATCCGCCTCCTGGCGCATATACGCGCGTGACAAGGCGACTTTCTGCCATTGCCCACCCGACAACTCCTGGCCGCCAAGCCAGCGCCCTAACTGTGTGCCGTAGGCCCTGCTCAGGCGCTCGATGAATTCGGCGGCCACCCCCTGGGTTGCGGCCGTGCGCCAGCGCGCCTCATCGTTCAGCGCATCGACGTCACCCACTCCAAGGTTCTCGCCGACGGTCATCTGGTAGCGGATGTAATCCTGGAAAATCACCCCAATGCGCTGGCGCAGTGTCTGTTCATCCCAGTCTTGCAAGTCGCTGCCATCCAGCAGAATGCGCCCCTCGTGCGGGGTATACAGGCGCGTGAGCAGTTTGATCAGGCTGGTTTTGCCCGAGCCATTCTCGCCCACCAGGGCCAGGCTTTGCCCCGGCGCCAAGTGCAGGTTGATGTCAGTCAATGCCTGCCGCTCAGCGCCGGGGTAACTGAACCCCACGTGCTCGCAGCGCAGACCGTCGCCGGGACACGCGCCCTGGGTAAGCCGGCCACTCGGCAGGACCACAGGGGTTAGCAGGTACTCATAAAGGTCCGACAGAAACAGACTGTCGTCATACAGGCCGGCAATGGCGCTGAGGCTGGCGGTGATCGCGCTTTGCCCCTGCTTGAACAGCACGATGTACATGGTCATCTGTCCCAGGCTGGTCTGGCCGCGCACGGTGTCCAGCACCACCCAGGCGTAAGCCACATAAAACGCCGCGGTGCCCAGCAGGCCCAGGGCAAAGCCCCAGGCATCGCGACGCACTGTCAACTGGCGGTCTTCGGTGTACAAGCGTCGGGCGTTGTCGCGGTAGCGCTTGAGGAACAGCGGCGCCAGGCCGAACAGCTTGACCTCTTTGGCATGGGTCTCGTGGGACAGCAGCGATTCCAGGTAATTCTGCTGACGGGTCTCGGGCGCGCGCCGGTGGAACAGGCGAAACGCATTGCCCGAGAAATGCGTCTCGGCGAAGAACACCGGTAAGGCGCCGACCACCAGAATCACCAGCGCCCACGGCGAAAAGTGCACTAACAGCACGGCAAAGCTGATCAGCGCGATCAGGTTCTGCACCAGCCCCAGGCCCTTGGTGACCAGGCTCAGGGGTCTTGTTGACGCGCCCTGGCGCACGCGCACCAGCTTGTCGTGGAACTCGGCGTCTTCAAATTGCAGGAGTGAGAGGGTCTGGGCTTTCTCCAGAATCATCAGGTTGACCTTCACCCCCAACTGCACCCGCAGCAACGATTGCTGCATTGACAACGCGCGCTGGGCGGCGGCCAGCAGCGCCAATACGCCCGCCTCGGCCAGCACGTACTGCATCACTGGCCACACGGGCGCCTGGCTGCCGGCTGCATGAATCTGCATCGCGTGCACCACGCCATCGACAATACGCTGGCCGATCCAGGCTGCCAGCGCAGGCAACAGACCGGCAACGATGGTGGCCAGCAGCAGGCCTATGAATAAGGGACGCGACGTCCCCCACACCAGCTTCAGTGCCCTGCGCGCCTGGATGGAAAACGCGCTCAATCGATTGAACAGCACCATGAATGGCATGGACTCCGTGTGGGGGCTGGGGTGGGACGGGTGGATTATGACAGGCGATGACGTTGCGCACATCCAACGGCGAGGCGACAGGGGCAAGTGGTGGAGCAAGGGGCAACCACGGCAGATTCTCGGCGCGCCGCAGCATGACTACATCCGCGCCTTGATCGCCGCCGCCGATCCTGCAACTGCAAAACGTTGGCAAGACGTTCGCGCTGAAGACGCGACCTTTGTGGCGCTGGAGGACCTGAGCCTGCAGGTCTACCCCGGGCAGACCCTGACGATTGTCGGCGAGTCCGGTTCAGGCAAAAGCACCGCGCTGCGCATCGCCATTTCATGGTGGGTGGTTATCAAGTCATAACCGCTCAAGCCTTGGCAGGCGCCAACTCATAGCGCCGCGCATCGCGAAAGGCCAACATGAACACCAGCACCACACCCAGGGAAAAGATCGCCGGGAACAACCAGATGCTCTGCCACTGGTGACCCGAAGGGGTGGCGTAGTAATCAGAGACATGGCCCGCGACCCAGAAACCGCTCAGCAGGCCAGGGTAATCAGGCCTTGGGCCGAGCTTCTTTCGTAGCCAGCCGGACAAGCGTTCATCAAACTGATGGCATCACTGGGCACTAACCTCTTCCGACTATACGACCGGTCATTACAGGTAAGAGGCGCAATAACACAGGTAAAAATCTCGCCTGACCTGGCAACACCATTGAACGTTTGTTTGCCAGTGCTGTTAGGGTTTGCTTGGCGACCTCGGAGGGCGAAATCTTCTTGCCTTGCTTATCTCTTGTTGCACGAGTGTCGACACTGGGAGGCAATACCTCCAAGACATGCGTTCCATGTCTCACGAGCTGCCGGCGAAGCCCCTCGGCAAAACCGTGCAGGCCCGCCTTGGCGGCGCCGTAGGTCGGTGCTCGCGCGGGCGACACCAGGGCGAAGCCGGAGCTTACGATGACAATTGCCTCTAGGGCCGGCCAGCGCGCCAATGTGGCTGCCGTCAATTGGACCGGTGCCGTCAGGTTGAGGGTGATTTCATCGGCGAGAGCGATCATGTCCGACAGGCCCGCAGCAAAATCCCGCTCAATGAGCTGGCCTGCATTGCTGACGAGAATGTCGAGCTTGCCAAACCGCTCCGTGACGGTGTCCAGTAGCATCGCCTGTTCGGCGACGACAGTCACAGTTGAACAAGTCGGAATTTCAGGCTGGAAAAAGCCGACGTTGGCCCTCGATTCGGAACCTGGTCACCACGTTGCGTGGCTTTCCGGTTCTGCGTTGATCGTTACAGCTTGGTTAATAGGTTGATTTGAGGTTTTTTGCTGATTGCGGGCTTACCTATCCCGTGGTCGGCGGCCCTTGTGAGGTCAGCTTTGCCAGTCCAGTGAACTTGGTTGGCTCAGTGGTCACTTCAAATCGTCACTCATCCTCCAACAACCTGGAAAGACGATTGTCCATTGTGCCGTGGATCATTTATCTATCCCTGCCATTTTCGATCATTCCAAGGGCGATATTTCTGCCTTGCTCCGTGATGCGTGGGGTAACTATGGCAATCACGGCGACGACGTTCAAAAAATATATCTGAGTGCGATACGAGTGCTAATTTTTTTATTTCAGTCGATATCATGACGCCCACTCACTAGCACTGCCGCATCGGTGACCACCGAGGCATTGACTATACGAGGAGCGCGGTGCCTCGATCCCGACTTCGCACGTGCGGCTTTGCTGAATGCGTCTGTGCTCATGCGGACGAAATCAACGAGGTGCGAACCAAGTCAAGCCAAAGAACTTATGCCCCACGCCGGCAAAACCGTGCCAGTCGTCGGAGAAGTATTAATCTCCGCGAATGTAACGTTCAAGTTGCAGTATTAGGTCAGCTTGCTCGGTAATGGCTGTCTTTACCAGATCGCCAATCGACAGTAAGCCAAGCAGTTTTCCGTTTTCTACAACCGGCAGATGACGAAGGTGACTATCGGTCATAATACCCATGCAAGCTTCAATGCTCTGACGAGAGTCCACTGTTACCACTGGCGCACTCATAATAACCCTCACGGGTGTACCTGCCGAGGAGCGCCCCTGTAGCACCATCTTTCGCGCGTAGTCTCGCTCACTGATCACGCCGATTACGATCCCGTTCTCTACGACAGGTAGAGCGCCAATGTTCCGTTCAGCCATAATCCTAACCGCCTCAAGCACCATTTGTTCCGGTGCAACGGTATGTACCTTTTGATTATGTTCTGCTTTTAAAAAAAGTACCTGCGCAACTGTTTTCACCATGACGCTCTCTTATTTTTCTTGAATACGAACGCCCTCTGCCGGGCGCTTAACCCGCAAAGACCACGACAGCCAACAAACATGTCTAAATCAAAAGAAGAAGGTTTAAATCAGTTTAACCTTTACGCATTTTCTTCAAAAAACCTGGCATTGAACCCAGCGTCCGAGATCAATGCTTGCGACTTCGCTCAACCGTCTTCGATGGCACTTCCAAAAATAATTTTTTGTAATCGGATGAGAAACGACCCAAGTGATTAAACCCCCAGCGCATCGCCACCGCCGTAATATTTTCATTGTGGCCGCCCTCCAGCAGCGCCTGCCTTACGGCTTCAAGACGAAAACGCTTCAAGTACAAAGTTGGCGTGATATCAAAGTACTTCTTGAAGTCATCATATAGTTTGAAGCGAGACACTCCAACCGCCCGACCGACCTCGTCCAAATCGACTTCATCGCCAGCATGCTCATGTATAAGCCGCTTGGCTTTCAATAAGTACTCAGGACACCGAGTTCGCGAGAGGCCAACCAACTCGCTTGAATAATTATTTGGCTGCGACAAAATAAAACCCTTTACCAATGCTTTTTCAATGTCACGAGCCACGGCCACATAACCCAATAAGTTACGCGCCTGATCCATCTCCACAAGCAGGTAATTGACAAGCCGCCACCATGCTGCAGGCGCTCCCTGACGTGTACTTATCTGCGTCTCGAAGATAATGGGCTGTTGCGTGGGTCGTTGTAGTAACTCCTCCAACACCTGACGCATTGCTGCACACTTAATTGCGACCTGAATCTTTCGGCAATCACCGGCAATAGAAAGCTCTTGTCTATCATAAGGCGAAATGATTAGTCCATTATCGCTATCGGACATCAGCAATCCATTTGATTTTCGGAGTTCCTGTTGACCACGCACAGGAAGACTGATGCTGTAGCTGTTGAGTTCCGAGGCATCAATATCGATAGTGACATCGGTACCATATTCGATATACCCAATCACCGTAGACATCGACTTCAAAACGTTTCCGGCATGTTGAAAATGAATACGTTGTGGACACGAGGCCTTGAGCTCGTGGGGGCCGCAAATGTTCGCCATCCAAGCCTGCGCACTCTGCAGGTCATGACGTACCGCATGGATGTCTTGAAATTCAACATCGGTTCCCGCATGAGTTTGCAGATTCATCGCAGCACCACAGTGGTTACAGATTAACTGCAACCGTACGTCCAAGGCCTCAGGATCGCTATCCGCATAATGCAAAAATGATCAAAAAAACGCACAAATAAACCTTCTCTATTCATCCTCACGGAAAGCCAGCTCCCCCCCTCAGAAACGGATAGATATCGCCTCAAATGCGGATAGTTGCACCGTACAGAAAGGCATTCAATCGAGGTGAGCCTAACACTACAAAAGGGTGTACCTGATGAACAGCGCTAAAAGTATTACTCAGTGGCAGGAATACATTCAGGGTTGCCTGGATTTTCGGCCCTCCGAAGGTATTTACCGCGTCGCCCGTGACATGTTCACCGAGCCGGAACTTTTCGACCTGGAGATGGAACTGATCTTCGAGAAGAACTGGATCTACGCCTGCCACGAGAGTGAAATCGCCAATCCCAATGACTTTCTGACGATGCGTGCAGGTCGTCAGCCGATGATCATCACCCGCGACGGCAACAACCAGTTTCACGCGCTGATCAACGCTTGTCAGCATCGGGGCGCCACCCTTACACGCGTCAGTAAAGGGAACCAGTCCACCTTCACCTGCCCGTTCCACGCCTGGTGTTACAAAAGTGATGGTCGCCTGGTCAAGGTCAAGGCCCCGGGGGAGTATCCGGAAGGTTTCGACAAGGCCACCCGCGGCCTGAAGAAAGCCCGGATCGAGAGCTACAAGGGATTCGTCTTCATTAGCCTGGACGTCAACGGCAGCGACTCGCTGGAAGACTACCTCGGCGATGCCAAAGTGTTCTTCGACATGATGGTCGCGCAGTCCCCCACTGGAGAGTTGGAAATACTGCCCGGCAAGTCGACGTATAGCTACGACGGAAATTGGAAACTGCAGCACGAAAACGGTCTGGACGGTTATCACGTCAGCACTGTGCACTACAATTACGTCTCCACGGTGCAACATCGCCAGCAAGTCAATGCCGCCAATGGCGGCGTATCCGACACATTGGACTACAGCAAACTGGGCGCTGGTGATGCAGAAACTGACGATGGCTGGTTCTCGTTCAAGAATGGTCACAGTCTCCTGTTCAGCGACATGCCTAATCCATCTGTACGCGCCGGTTATGCCACAGTCATGCCGCGCCTGGTGGAGGAGTACGGCCAGCAGCAAGCGGAGTGGATGATGCACCGCCTGCGCAACCTCAACATCTATCCAAGCCTGTTTTTTATGGATCAGATCAGCTCCCAGCTGCGTATCGTGCGCCCGGTGGCCTGGAACAAGACAGAGATCACCAGCCAATGCATCGGCGTCAAAGGTGAGTCCGACGCAGACCGGGAAAACCGTATTCGCCAGTTCGAGGATTTCTTCAATGTTTCAGGCATGGGAACCCCCGACGATCTGGTGGAGTTTCGCGAAGCCCAGCGCGGATTCCAGGCCCGCCTTGAGCGCTGGAACGAAGTATCACGCGGCAGTGAAAAATGGGTCGAAGGTCCCACCCCTAACAGCGAGGTGCTGGGTATCAAACCGGTACTGACCGGCACCGAGTTCACCCATGAAGGGCTTTACATCAATCAGCACGGATCCTGGCAGCGCTTCCTTTTGCAAGGCCTGGAACAAAAAGCCCTGAAGTTGAAGGAGGTGTGAAATGACCGCACTACAGTATTGCGTCGAACAATTTCTCTACCGCAAAGCCGAGCTGTGTGATCAACAGAACTGGGACGCCTATATCGCCCTGTTTGATGAGCAGAGTGAATTCCACCTGCCGCAATGGGAGTCAGAGCATGTGTACACCACCGACCCCAAGCGCGGTATGTCGCTGATTTACTACGCCAACCGCTCCGGCCTCGAAGATCGCGTGTTTCGTTTGCGCACCGGTAAGTCGGCGGCCTCAACGCCGATGCCGCGCACCTTGCATCAAATCAGCAATGTGCGCATCAACGAGCTCGATAATGGACTACTTGAAGTCAAGGCAGCATGGGTCACGCTCTTCACGCGACAAGGGTTGTCCGAGCAGTTCTACGGCCATGTGACCTACCACCTCAAACCCGTCGCGGACAGCTGGAAGATCACTCGCAAGCACATCGTATTGCTCAACGACACCATCAACTCAGTGCTTGATTTCTATCACCTGTGAGCTGAGGAGCACGCTGTCATGAATCATAAAGTCGCTTTCAGCTTCGCCGACGGCAAGACCTCGTTCTTCGAGGTCAAGCCAAACGAGTTGCTGCTCGACGCCGCGCTACGTAATGGCGTAAACATCCCCCTGGACTGTCGCGAAGGTGTTTGCGGGACGTGCCAGGGGCGCTGCGAATCAGGCCAATACACTCAAGATTACGTCGATGACGAGGCCCTTTCCGAACAGGACCTGGCGCAACGCAAGATGCTCTCTTGCCAGACCCGCGTGCAATCGGATGCCTCGTTCTACTTCGACTTCGATTCGAGCTTGTGCAACGCTGGGGCCACTCAGTTATTGCAAGCGGTGATCACTGGTGTAGAGCAGGTTTCGGCCACCACGGCGATCCTTCACCTAGATGCTTGCTCCCACTCCCAGCAATTGGACTTTCTTCCGGGGCAATACGCTCGACTGCATGTACCTGGCACCGATGAGTGGCGCTCCTACTCATTTGCCAACCGACCCAACCCCAATAACCAGCTTCAGTTTCTCATCAGGCTGTTGCCTGATGGAGTGATGAGCAACTTCATCCGCGAGCATTGCCGCCCCGGAGAAATGCTCGAGTTCGAGGCGCCTTTGGGTAGCTTTTATCTACGTCAGGTCAGTAAGCCTCTCGTCCTGGTGGCAGGAGGAACCGGCCTATCGGCCTTCCTCGGAATGCTGGATACCATTGCCGAAAAAGGTGGTTGCGGACACCCGATCCAACTGTTCTATGGCGTCACGCAGGATAATGACCTCTGCGAAACTCAACGCCTGGCTGACTATCGCGACAGAATCGCAAACTTCGATTATCACTTGGTGGTATCGAAGCCGTCAGAACACTGGAAAGGTAAAACCGGCTGGATTCCTGATCACTTTGACCGCCAGTCGCTCGAAGCCAATCCATTCGACATTTATCTGTGCGGTCCCCCGCCGATGGTCGAAGCGATTAAAACCTGGTTCAACGATCAGAAGATTGAGCGGTTCCAGATGTATTACGAAAAATTCATCGAGAGCAATTCCAAGCACTGAGGTTGCATGAGGAATATCTGGTGCAGACCAGATATTCCTGTGCTTTTATCATCATCATCCGCCGACGCTGCTGATCAATGCCCCAGCGTCGAACTCTCAGCGATCAAAACGATCTGCCAAATGCCGTAGCGCTTTGGCCTGAGCGAGTAGATCCTCACCAATCCGCTGACCGTCCAATGCCTTATCAACGCTTTGCGTCGACAGCTCGGACACTTGCATAACCTGTTGCGACAAGCTCTCGACCACTTGGGATTGTTGCTCCATGGCGGATGCGATCTGCATGCTCATACCCGATATCTGGGTCAGTGAAAAACTCACTCCAACCAAATTGCCTTGGACTGATTCCACCTCACACGTACTGTTTCGCGCGAACTCCCGCCCCTCCTTGGTCAGTTGTACGGTGCGTTCGGTGGCATTACGCAGTTGCAATAACAGCGGTTGGATCTGCTGTGTTGCTTCCTGCGTCCGAGTTGCCAGTTGCCGTACCTCGTCGGCAACGACACTGAACCCCCTGCCCGCTTCGCCCGCGCGAGCGGCTTCAATAGCCGCGTTCAGAGCCAGTAGATTAGTTTGTCCGGCAATCGAACTGATGATGTTGGTAATAGCGCCAATGGACTCGGTAGAGCTGGCCAGTTGTTGAACCGCCAGTGCAATATCCCCAACTGATGCACTGAGCTGCTGCATTGCATCGAGGCTTTTGCCAGACAATTGTTCGCCATGATTGGCAAGCCGGGCAGCTTCCTGAGTGGCCAGATTGGTCGCCTGAACATTGCTGGCAACTTCCTGAATGGTGGCGCCCAATTCGCTTAGGGCGGTCACCGACAAGTCGGTTTCATCGCGTTGACGTTCGAGGCGCAGGGTTTCGCCCTGGATCAGTTGGGCAAGCTCGACCACCCGCTGCTCTACGACGCCCCCGGTCGTCCCTATTCGTGATAATGCGCTGTGCAAACGACGTTCTTCGGCAACCAGGGCCATCTCCATCAACGCTGCAACACCTGGCGCGCTGCTGTAAATTTTCGCGGTCAATCGATCGGCAAACGCTTTGGGATGCGCCACAAAAACCTGCTTGACGGCTCGGGTATGCCGCCAATCCTGAATACCCGCCATAACGAGCGATCCAGCAACAATGAAAGCGCTCTGGGCCATAGGGGCGTTCAGTTGCCAAAGGCCTGCCGACAACAGTAATCCGAGCGGCAGGTTCGGTAATGCAACGCCCATCAGTTGATGGACATGAGAACTCCACTGCAGAGCGCCGCCTCCAGATTTCAGTCGTGAGTAAAGCTTTTCTGCACGCTCACATTGCGCTTGCGAGGGTGAGCTATAGACAGCCCCATATGCCTGAATTCCATCATCGCCGAACACTGGTTTTATGTAGACGTTCAGCCAGTACGTTGAACCGTCCTTGCGCCTGTTCTTCAAAAGTCCCATCCAGGGTTTTCCCTGTTGCAGCGCGTTCCACAAGCTTCTGAAAATATGTGCAGGCATATCAGGGTGTTTCAGAAGACTGCTTGACTGTTGCAACAGCTCCTTAATCGTATACCCGCTAAGTTTGATAAACGCTTCGCTACTGTGCGTAATGCGCCCCTGCAGGTCGGTACGACATATCAGAACACCCTTGTCAGAAGAAGAAGTAGGAGATGCAGACATGGCTGAAGGCCCCAAAAAGGAAAAAAAAACCTGCCCCCCTAGGGGGCAGGCAGAAGACCAAAGTAATCGAAGCTATGGAGCACACTAACGATGGCAGTCTTAAAAGTGATGGACATACCGAACTTGCACACGACTACCTTCAGGACGATTCTCGACGTCTTGTTCGAAGTACGCATTCACAAACACATGATCCTCTTGGGAAAAGCTGTACATCGCCCCAGGTCCGATAGCCCACACCTTTTCGCGGCGGCCAGAAACCTCATGACCGTCAACTTTGGTATCGGTGATTTGCTTCAACCAATAGCCATTGATACCCACACGCAGCTGCGGCGTCACCGCATACTCGGTAGCAAAGTTTGCGTGTAAAGCCTGGCCTGCTTGCATATCATCGGCGCCACCAAACCCTGGGCCCGGATCATCGTTCTTGCCATTGTAAAGATAGTGAGCACGAACTGACGCCGTCCATTTTGGAGTAAACCAGTAAGTGGCCGCCCAATAGGGGTCAAACGACCAAGCGTTCGCACCGGGGTTGATGCCATGTTTATTGTCGTAGTTACCGTTAGGAACATTGACCTGCAATTCAATGCGGTGTGCGAAACGCGGCCCATCCGGCCCCATGATCGGATCAAACTGGATCATCGGCCCCACTAGCAGATCACCTACGCCACTTTGGCCCTTTAGCGCCGCATTATTCAGTCCGTCATCTACCTCCATGCGGGTTACAAAAGGCAGCAACACATTTATGCCCAGCGTTGCATTGCCAACGCGAAGATCGGAAAAATAGCTGACTTGTGTCACTGCAACCTGATAATCCAGTTCTTGCGTGGGTAAACCTAGGGCCTTGCCATTTTGATCTCGAAAACGATTAGCACTGTAGTTCTGGAAATACTCCTGGAAATACCACCCCGCTCCCGCCGGCGGGGCGCCATCGAGAAAACTGGTGAATCCAAGATTGACTACCGGCAGGTCATACGCGTACGCCGGGGAGATACACAAGAGACCAGACCCCAACACGCATACCGACAGCAGTTTTATTTTTATTTTCATGACGCTCTCCACTTTCAGCAAGGCCAAAGGCAGAGTAATTGAACGTAGTAATGGGCGCCTAAAGGCCAGCCGTTAACACATAACGTTGAGCCCTCGCCACACCAGCCACGCTTCAACAACTCTAAATACCCATAGGATGTTCAGCAGGCATTTGTGTTTTTACAGCCACTATTTTTCAGTGTGCGGCTGATCAGATCATGATTACCGCATCTCTTTCTGACTATCCGACAACTGCACGCGTTATCCACTATGCGCAGATAAATCCAATGGGTTATTTTTTTCAGGCGACGGATTGATCCGCCTGCATTTAAGATGCAAAGCTGCTGGTAAGGCGGGCTTCGGCCTCTCCAAAAATAAATGGCATTAATTTTTTATTTAATTATCCGAGCGCACTAATAAGTACATATGAATAGCCTAAGAAAAGTTGCACTTATAACGGGTGCTGGACGGAACACCGGGCGGGGGATCGCCCTTCGCTTGGCCAAGGAGGGGGCTAATATTGTGTTGGTCGATAAGGACGCAGCGCAGCTGAACGAGACAGCCGATCAGATCACCGCAACCGGTCGTCGAGTGTCAGTTTACTTGACCGATATCACCGGACGAGAACAACTTCGTGACGCCGTCGATCATGCTGAAAAAACATTCGGCACTTTGGACATCATGGTCAATAACCCCTGCTTTGAGAGAAAAGATGCAGACGCTGCTATTGGCTATGAAGAAGTCGAACAACTGATCAATCACAGTATTCACAGCACCTGTTGGGGTATTCAGGTCGCGGCGGACACGTTTCGTCAGCGACGTCGAAAAGGCACGATCGTCAATGTATGGTCCAGCGCCGGGCACGAGAGCGCGTCTTGGGTGGATATCCACACCGCGTCAAAAATGGCGTTGCGTGCGCTGACTCAGGCTGCATCCAGAGAGCTGGCTCCGGACGGAATCATGGTCACTCTGCAATGCTTCGGAACCATCATTCCCGCAGCGAGATACGTGTCATAGCAACAGGCGTACTTCGCCGCTCAGGAAGAACGGCGAAGTGCAACATCGTCTGCCTTATCGGCTCAAACCAGGATGCTCTGCCGCCACTCGATACTGCCCACCGTGAAATACCAGCGGGTCCCCTCCGCCTTGGCGATAGTGTTCGATTTGTCCAAGGAAGATCAGATGGTCACCCCCTTCATACTGAGTGATATTACGGCAGACCAGCGTGGCGATCACGCCATCGAGAAGCGGCACTCCAGACTCTCCGGCCTTGAAAGCCACCCCGGAAAACTTGTCTGGCGCAGGTCGTGCAAAACGTCCGGAGATATCATGCTGGTCCGCGCCCAGAACGTTGATCGCAAAATGATTGCACGAGAGGTAATCCGCGAGACTCGGAGCGTTGCGAGCAATGCTCCAGAGCACCAGCGGCGGGTCGAGCGAGACCGATGAAAAAGAATTCGCGGTCATGCCAACATTGCGTCCATCGGATGTGCGGGTAGTGATGACGGTAACACCCGTGGCAAATTGCCCGAGGAGATTGCGCAGTTGGCGCGGATCGCAATCCTGTGCGTTGATCAGATCACGTTCGATGGATTCTGCAGTAATTGCATTCATGATGAACTCCTGGCTCGATGGCGGCTCAAGCGGCCTGACGAGTCTTCTTCTGAATAAAGGCCTGGCAAGACTGCGCTTCGAACCACCAAGGTGCAAAGGTACGTGGATCATCAAAGCCGTTAGCTATAGCCGATGCCAGCGGTTGCGACTGGCTCGCGGCACCGAGCAGTTCGAGCAGGTGCTGAGGCGGTGGAGTCAGCATAGTGTTGGTCCACTTGACCACATGCTGGGCGTAGCTCCAGTACAGCTCGAACGTGTCGTGCATCCAGTCGGGATCAAAGTCTTGCGCGCCACGCGCGACAATCGCGTCCAGGTAAACCTTGCTGCACTTGGCGGCATTGTTCGAACCCTGGCCGGTAATCGGGTCGTTGACTACAAGAGCATCGGCCATACCAAAGACCTTGCGGCCAGACGGCAGCGTCAACACCGGTTTGCGTACCATCGGCGTGAATCTGCCGGACAAGAAACCCTTGTCATCGGTTATTTCCACGGAGCGACAGCGTTCGGCTTCCCAAGGAACGTAGCGATTGACCAGCTCCAGGCTTTTCTCGAGATGTTGCTCGGCAGACGTAATCCCCTGCCAGCAGTCCATCGGACCGCCCGGAATCCCTTCGAAGACCATGATTTCGCAAGGTCCGGTGGTCGTGAGGCAAGGAAACACAAAGTACTCGCCGACACCTGGAATGAGATTGAAGCTGACCCGGGAAAACGGCGACATCGGTGTCATGCCCTTCACATAGGTCAATGACAGCGCCCTTTGCGGTTGCTGAAACTGAGTCCGCTCGGCATCTTTTTCAAACAGATTGACGATTTCGCCCTTACCCGCCGCCAGCAGTACCAGGTCGTGGCTGGTCGACAAAAGCTCCAACTCGGCCACACCGACATCCTGGATAATGACCTCGCCGCCACGCTTCGCGACCTCGTCCATCCAGACTGGCATTTTCAGGCGCTGATCAACTGATTGGGCGTAGCGATCCAGCCGGGTACTCCAATTGAACAGTGGCTCATTCGGCTTCTCTGGATTAGGTACTGCCAGACCAATACCTTCTACGGCCGGGCACTGGTCTTCCCAAAAGTTGAGGCCCAAATCACGCTCGCTTTGCAGGGCGGCGTTGAACATGCACTGACTTGACATCACTTTACCGTTGCGAATGTCTTCGCCATTACGATTGGTGGCCAGGGTTACATGATAGCCCTTGGCGAGCAGGCCTAGAGCGAGTTGCAGGCCGGCTTGACCGGCTCCGACGATGGCGATTCGACGCATTGTTATTCTCCTGGTTATCGACGGTTACAGGTGCAGCATTCGGCAGTCGCCGAACAGGGTTTCTTGTTAGTGTTCTGTGTTACTCGGCAAGCCGTGGTATCGCCGGCAGGTTCTGCTCCGGCCCCATGACCGAGTAGCCTCCATCGACGGCATAATCCGCTCCCGTCACAAAGCTGGCGGCTGGCGAACATAAAAACGCCACCACATTGGCCACCTCGGAGGGTTCTCCCAAGCGACCCAACAGGTGATAGGAAGCAGCGACTGCATCAGCCTTTTCGCGGTTACCGCCACTGGCCTGGTCGATCACCCGCGACCAGGTCCAGCCAGGCGACACCGAGTTAACGCGGATACCATCGGCGGCCAGGTCCATGGCCATGCAGCGAGTCAGCTGCACCATCGCGGCCTTCGAGACTGGATAGAGCCAACGCCCGGTCTGGGCACACTTGGCCGAGATGGAAGTAAAATTCACAATCGCGCCACGTCGGGCTTTAAGGTCCGGATGCACCGCTTGGGTCAATGCCACCGCCGACACCAGATTCACATCAAGCGCCTGTAGCCAATCCTGGCGGCTGGAAGCAAAGCCCTGGTCGCTGTATGTGCAGGCCAGATTGATCAGCAGATCGACCCCACCTAAACGTGCTCGAACTTCTTCGACTGCTTGCGCGATGAGTTCGTCATCCGTCACATCGAGGTGAAAAAATGTCGCTCGCTCACCGAGCTCGGCAGCGGTCTTGAGACCCGCTTCACGATCTATATCGAACAGCGCAACGCTAGCCCCTGCGTCCATCAACGCCCGAGCGACGGCGGAGCCAATCAGGGTCGCACCACCGCTGATTACAGCAACCTTGTTCTGTAGATGAGACATGGTTATCCCCTTAAACCGACTTGTCGGCGCTGGAGGCCCAGCTCGGCATCAGCGTATTGGAGGGCAGCGACTCATCAAGCAACTTTTGCGCAGTCACCACACCCGCCACTGGAAGCCCAGTCGGGTCAAGCAGGCCGATCTGAACAAGCACACTGGCCTGATCCCAGTAGATATGTTCGTGATAGAGCTTGGGACCGCGGAACTTGACCACGCCAAGCATCGGGATTTCGACGTAGCGCCCGGTCGGTGCCACCCCGGGAAGCATCCAGTCGATCTCCGAGTCATGGGTAAAGCTCATGATGAATTCATCAACGATCTGTGATGCACCCACCGTGCGTGACAGTGGTGTCAGCACCATGTCCTTGGGATTGCCATGGACGAAGTGATGCTGATAGAACCGGCTCAACTCTTTTGCACCCACGCCACCGGTCATGGTTGGGATGTGATTGACGTAAGGCTCGGCGACCATAGTGGCCATGGTCGCAGGTACGTCCCGGGTATCGAACTCGTGTCGCACGTGCTCATCCCAGAGATCGGAAAGGTTGTAGTCCGGTCCTAGAACCCGACGCAATGCAGCAACCGTCCGTTCGTGAGCCAACAGTGCCGACGGTTTGTGATAGTGATGACCGTTTGGGCGAGCAAAGGCGTGATCAACCCCTGGGTAAACGTAGAGTTCGACGCCTGGCTTATCGTGCAGGACCTTCTGGATCGCGGACCGAGCTTCGGCGGGGCAGAACTGATCCTGCTCTGCCATATGGAGCACCAGACGCCCCTGCAGTCCTTCAGCTTCCGACAAGGCGTTTTCAATACCCACGCCGTAGTAACCGACGGCACAAGCCACCTCAGGCAACCGGCAGGCCGCCAGGTAAGCCAACTTGCCACCCAGGCAGTAGCCGACAACACCCAGGTCACCCGGTTTACATTGAGGTAAGGTCTCCAAGGCATTCAGACTGGCGCGGACATCATCAATGCCAAGTGCCTCGTCGAAACCCTGGTAGAGCTCATAGGCACGACCAAAGTCTGCCTCGGTATAACCTAACTCGACACCAGGCTCCTGGCGCCAGTAAAGGTCCGGCACCAGCACGGTGTACCCTTCCTCGGCCAACAGGTCGGCGACTTCACGCATAGCCTGGTTAACGCCAAAGATTTCCTGGCAGAGCACCACGCCCGGCCCGCAACCATCGACAGAGGTCGCCAGGTAAGCCTGGAAGTGACTGCCGGAAGCAACCGGCACGCTGACATACTGGCCTTTCATATCGAGTCTCCAATGGTTCAGGTACGTTGGAGATGATATTGGGCACCTTCAGCGGTGCCGACTATCCGCTGAATGCGATGCCTATCCGTGACATGCGGGAAGTTATCAGGCGTCGCAGGACCGATGCGCAGAATGAAATAAAGCAGTGTGAGCGCCTAACGACAAACAGAGCGAGATATGTTGCAGTGTAGTGGTCTAATGAAACCGGACACCCATTTAGGCGAGAATACTCGCCACAGAGAGGTGTCTGATGACCAAACAACGCCGTACCTTTTCCCCTGAATTCAAACGCGAGGCTGCCGACCTCGTTCTT
>NZ_CAXAOY010000033.1:0-27108 GCF_963970975.1 Pseudomonas sp. RA_15y_Pfl1_P11 | reverse complement strand
ACCAGGAGCTGCATCTGGTGCCGGAAATGACCGTGGCCGAGAACCTGTTCCTCGGGCATTTGCCGTCGCGTTTTGGGGTGGTCAATCGGGCGCGGCTGCGCAAGCAGGCGTTGGCTTGCCTCAAGGGCCTGGCGGATGAAATCGACCCGGATGAAAAGCTCGGCCGCCTGTCCCTGGGGCAGCGCCAACTGGTGGAAATCGCCAAGGCGTTGTCCCGTGGTGCGCATGTGATCGCGTTTGATGAACCCACCAGCAGCCTGTCGGCGCGGGAGATCGACCGCTTGATGGCGATCATCACGCGCCTGCGCGATGAGGGCAAAGTGGTGCTCTACGTGTCGCACCGCATGGAAGAAGTGTTCCGCATCTGCAACGCGGTCACGGTGTTCAAGGACGGCCGCTACGTGCGCACCTTCGAGGACATGAGCGCGCTGACCCACGACCAGTTGGTGACCTGTATGGTCGGGCGCGATATCCAGGACATTTACGACTACCGCCCACGTGAGCACGGCGAGGTCGCGCTCAAGGTCGATGGCCTGCTCGGTCCCGGCCTGCGTGAGCCGATCAGTTTCAACGTGCGCAAGGGCGAGATTCTCGGCTTGTTCGGGTTGGTGGGGGCTGGGCGTACCGAGTTGTTCCGCCTGCTCAGCGGATTAACGCGTACGACCGCAGGGCAGCTGGAACTGTGCGGCGAAAAACTGCAACTGCGCTCACCGCGCGATGCCATCGCCGCGGGCGTGCTGCTGTGCCCGGAAGACCGCAAGAAGGAAGGCATCATTGCGCTGTCCAGCGTTGCCGAGAACATCAATATCAGCGCACGCAGCACGCACTCCCGTTTCGGCTGGCTGTTGCGTGAGGGGTGGGAGAAGGGCAACGCCGACCAGCAAATCAAGGCAATGAAAGTCAAAACGCCTAACGCCGAACAGAAAATCATGTACCTGTCCGGTGGCAATCAGCAGAAGGCCATTCTCGGCCGCTGGCTGTCGATGCCGATGAAAGTGCTGCTGCTGGATGAGCCGACTCGGGGTATTGATATCGGCGCCAAGTCGGAGATCTACCAGATCATCCATAACCTCGCGGCCAGCGGCATCGCGGTGATTGTGGTGTCCAGCGACCTGATGGAAGTGATGGGTATCTCCGACCGCATCCTGGCGATGAGCGAAGGCGCCCTGACCGGCGAGGTGGTCCGCGATCAGGCGGATGAAGCACGGCTGTTGCAACTGGCTCTCCCGCGTTCGCGGGCTTGAAGAATTCGAGGTGAATGATGTCTGAGGTAAAAACTGCAAAGGGCTTCTGGCCGGGTTTCAACCAGCGCAAGTTCCTGGACGATTGGGTGATGCTGTTGGCGGCACTCGGCATCTTTGTGCTCAGCGCGCTGTTTATCGACAACTTCCTTTCTCCACTGAATATGCGCGGGCTGGGCCTGGCTATTTCTACGGTGGGCATTGCGGCGTGCACCATGCTGTTCTGCCTGGCGTCGGGGCATTTCGACTTGTCGGTGGGCTCGGTGATCGCCTGCGCCGGCGTCGTCGCGGGCATTGTGATTCGTGACACCGACAGCGTGCTCCTTGGCGTATCGGCGGCCTTGGCCATGGGCCTGGTGGTAGGGCTGATCAACGGCATCGTCATCGCCAAGCTGCGCATCAACGCGTTGATCGCGACGTTGGCGACCATGCAGATCGTGCGTGGGCTGGCGTACATCTTCTCCAACGGCAAGGCGGTTGGCGTGATGAACGAAGACTTCTTCGTCTTTGGCAGCGGCCAGCTGTTGGGTGTGCCGGTGCCGATCATCATCACCGTGCTGTGCTTTATATTCTTCGGCTGGCTGCTCAACTACACCACCTACGGGCGCAACACCATAGCCATCGGCGGTAACCAGGAAGCCGCGTTGCTGGCCGGGGTGAACGTTGACCGGACCAAGATCATCATCTTTGCCGTGCATGGTTTGATTGGCGCCTTGGCCGGGGTGATTCTTGCGTCGCGCATGACCTCTGGCCAGCCAATGATTGGCCAGGGTTTTGAGCTGACGGTGATTTCGGCTTGCGTGCTGGGTGGGGTGTCGTTGAGCGGCGGCATCGGCATGATCCGCCATGTGATTGCGGGTGTGCTGATCTTAGCGATCATCGAGAATGCGATGAACCTGAAGAACATCGACACGTTTTACCAGTACGTGATCAGGGGTTCGATCCTGTTGCTGGCCGTCATCATCGACCGCATGAAGCAACGCTAACGTCACAGTCTAAAAGACGCTGGAAATCTAATGTGGGAGCGAGCAAGTCGAACCGCCGCTCCCACATTTGGATCTCCACAGTATTGAGGTTCAGCTTTTGCCATAATGGCGCCGTTTTCGTACTTCCCAATAGGCCCGATATGCAGGAAAACGCCCACACCCCCGCCAAAGACACCGCCCCCACCGGTACCCAGACCCTGCTGCGTGGCCTGGGCGTGGTACAGGCAGTGGCGGCCGGTGCGCGGGATCTGAAAGAGATCGCCCGGCGCATCGGCACCACCCGCAGCACCACCCACCGCCTGGCCAGTTGCCTGGTGGACGAGCGTTACCTGCGCGTGGTGCCCCAGGTTGGTTACCTGCTGGGGCCGAAGTTGATCGAACTGGGTTTTCAAGCGCGGGAAGAGTTGCCATTGGTGACCCTGGCCATCCCGTATCTGGACGAGCTGTCGGCCCTGACCGGTGACACCATTCACCTGGCTATTCGCGAATACGACGACGTGCTTTACCTGCACAAGAACCCTGGCCGCTACGGCCCGGAAATGCGTTCGCGAGTCGGTCATCGCATGCCGCTGGCACGGACCGGGGTTGGCAAGGCGATGTTGCTGGATGACTCGGCTGAGGAATGGCGGCGTCTCTACGAAGCCAGCTTGCCGGAGGGTGGCAAGAACCTGCAATGGCCGCAGCACCCGGAGCAATCCTGGGCGCAGTTCGAGCAGCGCATGCGTGAATACGTGGTGGGCGGTTATGCGTTCGACCTGGAAGACAACGAACCGTCGATCCGTTGCGTGGCCGCACCGGTGCGCGATGCCAGCCGGCGAATCGTCGCCGGCATCAGCATCGCCAGTACCGTGCCCTACATGCCGCTGGAAAAAATGGCCGAGCTGATTCCTGTGATCAAACAGGTCGCAGCGCGCCTCTCCGCGGAATTGGGCGCAAGAACCTGACCCCGCCGTAGCAGCTGTCGAGCCTTGGCGAGGCTGCGTTCGCGGTGTACCTGACACGCCGCAGACGCAGCCTCGCCAAGGCTCGACAGCTGCTACGGGCGAGCGTCGCTTGGTTAGACCTTCAAGGTCGCCATGTCGATGACAAAGCGGTACTTCACATCGCCCGCGATCATGCGGCTGTAGGCTTCGTTGATATTGCGGATATCGAGCATCTCGATGTCACAGCTGATGCCGTGCTCGGCGCAGAAATCCAGGACTTCCTGGGTTTCGGCAATGCCACCGATCAACGAACCCGCCAGCACTTTGCGGCCCATGATCAGCTTGGCGGCGTTGACCGGCGGGTCGATCGGTTCGATCAAGCCGACCAGGATGTGCACGCCGTCAAAGCGCAATACGTCGAGGTAGGGGTTGAGGTCGTGTTGCACCGGGATGGTGTCCAGCAGGAAGTCGAAGTGCCCGGCGGCGGCTTTCATCTGCTCGGCGTCGGTGGACACGATCACGTGATCGGCGCCCTGGCGACGACCTTCTTCGGCCTTGCTCGCGGAGCGGGTGAACAAGGTCACTTGCGCGCCAATCGCCTTGGCCAGCTTGATGCCCATATGGCCCAGGCCGCCCATGCCCAATACGCCCACTTTATCGCCGGCCTTGATGCCGTAGTGCTTGATCGGCGAGTACATGGTGACGCCGGCGCACAGGATCGGCGCGGCGCTGGCCAAGTCGAGCTTGGCTGGGATCTTCACCACGAAGTGCTCGCTGACCACGATGCTGTCCGAGTAGCCGCCCATGGTGTTGCTGCCGTCGACGCGGTCCGGGGTGGCGTAGGTCATGGTTGGACCTTCGAGGCAGTATTGCTCCAGGTCGGCTTTGCACGCGTCGCAGTGACGGCACGAATCGACCATGCAGCCCACGCCCACCAAGTCGCCGACCTTATGCGCGGTCACGTTGGCGCCGACGGCGGTGACCTTGCCGACAATCTCGTGGCCCGGCATCAGCGGGTACACGGCGATGCCCCATTCGTTGCGCGCCTGGTGGATATCGGAGTGACAAACGCCGCAGTACAGGGTCTCGATAGCCACGTCATCCACGCGCGGGCTGCGACGCTGGAAGGACATGGGGGCGAGGGGAGTGGTGGCCGACTGGGCGGCGTAACCGATGGCGGTGTACATGGGGGAACCTCGCAAAAGCAATCACAGGAGAGGCCGCGCATTTTCCGCGCCGAGCCTTGATGCGGCCATGGCGATTGCTCCGAGTCTCATGCCTATTTGTCCGGGAGTGCCCCCTGATTGGATTTTTGTGTCGCCAGACCTGCGATGATGTTCTCATCCCTTTTTCGCGAAGTTTTTGCCATGTTGTTGACTCGCTATCTCGACGCCAACGCCACGCTGGTTTCCCTGATTGAAGGCCTCACGCCGCGTGACGGTTTTTCTCCCACCCACCTGCCCGGCGTGCAGGTGCTGCGCGCCAGTTGCGACGTGGCGCGCGGGCCGCAGATCTATGAGCCGAGCCTGATGTTTGTGGCTCAGGGCAGCAAGGTCGCCTACCTGGGCCCGCGTACGCTGGAGTATGGCGCCGGGCATTACCTGATTCAGGCGATGCCGGTGCCGTTCGAGTGCGAGACATTTGCCATGGCGCCGGATGCACCGCTTTTGGGTGTGACGGTGGGGATCGATCGTGTGGTGCTGGGCGAACTGGTGATGGCCATGGGCGTTCAGGCCGGGCCGCCGCCGACGGCGCAGACGCTGGAGTCGATGAGTTCGGTGGTGCTCGATGATGCCATGCGCGGGTGTGTCGAACGGCTGTTGCAATGCCTGCACGATCCGCTGGAAAGCCGGATCATGGGCCCGGCGCGGGTGCGCGAGTTATTGTTCACCGCGTTGCGCGGGCCGCAGGCCGATGTGCTGCGTGCGCTGGTCGAACAGCAAGGGCAGTTCTCGCGAATTGCCACGTCACTGAATCACCTGCATGCGCATTACGCCGAGCCGCTGAACATCGAGACGCTGGCGGGCTATGCGCACATGAGCGCGTCGACTTTTCATGAGCACTTCAAGCGCTGCACGCTGTTGTCGCCGGTGCAATATCTGAAGCGTTTGCGCTTGCTCAAGTCCCAGCAGTTACTGCTGGTGGAGGGGATGGGTGTGGCGCAGGCGGCGCACAGCGTGGGGTATCAGAGTACATCGCAGTTCAGCCGGGAATATAAGCGCTACTTCGAGCGTAATCCCGGGGAAGAGCGGGCCGCATAAATCTTATTGATTCAACCCGGTCAGTATGGGAGCAGGCAAGCCAGCTTCCACATTTTGACCGAGTCGAGCACAAAAAAGGCCCTCGCACTGAGGGCCTCGTTGTTCAAGCAGCTGACTTACATGTTCGGATAAGTCGGCCCACCCGCGCCTTCCGGCGTCACCCAGGTAATGTTCTGCGAAGGGTCTTTGATGTCACAGGTCTTGCAGTGCACACAGTTCTGGGCGTTGATCTGGAAGCGCTTCTCGCCGTCTTCCTGGGTGATCACCTCATACACACCCGCCGGGCAGTAGCGCTGCGCCGGTTCATCGTAGAGCGGCAGGTTGGTGCCGATCGGGATGCTCGGGTCTTTCAACTTCAAGTGGCACGGCTGCTCTTCTTCATGGTTGGTACCGGAGATGAACACCGAGCTCAGTTTGTCGAAGCTCAGCTTGCCGTCAGGTTTCGGATAGTTGATCCGGGTGCTGTCCTTGGCCAGCTTGAGGCAGGCGTAGTCCGGCTTGGTGTCGTGCAGGGTGAACGGCATTTTGCCGCCAAGGATGTTCTGGTCGAACCAGTTGAAGCCCGCGCCGATGATCGGGCCGAACTTGTGCATCGCCGGGCCGAAGTTACGGCTGGCGAACAGTTCCTCATAAAGCCAGCTGGACTTGAAGTTGTCGACGTAAGCGGTCAGTTCATCACCGCCTTCGGACTCTGCAAACAGGCGGTCGGCCACGGCGTCGGCGGCGAGCATGCCGGACTTCATCGCGGTGTGGCTGCCTTTGATCTTAGCCACGTTCATGGTGCCCAGGTCGCAACCGATCAGTGCGCCGCCCTTGAAGATCATCTTCGGCAGCGAATTGATGCCGCCTTTGGCCAAGGCGCGTGCGCCGTAGCTGATGCGCTTGCCACCTTCCAGGTACTGGGCAAGCACCGGGTGATGCTTGAGGCGCTGGAACTCATCGAACGGCGACAGAAAGGTATTGCTGTAAGACAGGTCGACAATCAGGCCTACAACCACCTGGTTGTTTTCCAGGTGATACAGGAACGAGCCACCGGTGTTCTCGTTGCCCATGATGTCCAGCGGCCAGCCGGCGGTGTGCACCACCAGGCCTGGTTGATGCTTGGCCGGGTCGATCTCCCAGATTTCCTTCAGGCCGATGCCGTAGTGCTGGGCGTCGGCATCGCTGGCCAGGTTGAAACGTTCGATGAGTTGCTTGCCGATGTGGCCACGGCAGCCTTCGGCGAACAGCGTGTATTTGCCACGCAGTTCCATACCCGGGGTGTATACGCCTTCTTTTGGATTGCCTTCGCGGTCGACGCCGAGGTCACCGGTGATAATCCCGCGCACCACGCCGTTTTCGTCGAACAGCGCTTCCTGTGCTGCAAAGCCTGGGTAGACTTCCACGCCCAGGTTCTCGGCCTGCTGGGCCAGCCAGCGGCACAGGTTGCCCAGGGAGATGATGTAGTTGCCTTCGTTGTGCATGGTCTTGGGCACAAAAAAGTCAGGCACCTTGGTGGAAGCGTCCGGGCTGCGCAGTACATAAATGTCATCGCGAACCACGGGGGTGTTGAGCGGGGCACCGAGTGCTTTCCAGTCCGGGAACAGTTCGTTCAGGGCGCGTGGTTCAAACACGGCACCGGAGAGGATGTGTGCGCCGACTTCGGAGCCTTTTTCAACCACGCAGACGCTGATTTCCTTACCGGCTTCGGCGGCCTTCTGCTTCAGTCGGCAGGCGGCAGACAGACCCGCCGGGCCAGCGCCGACGATGACCACGTCGAATTCCATGTATTCGCGTTCCACAGGCTATCTCCTACTCAAGGCTCAACAGGCTTTTTTTCTAATGGGTGGAGGTTCGGTGTCGTCAGGCGCGGGGGCCGGACCCACCTTTCTCTCTAGGTGGCGCATTATATATAGACCACTGATAGCGTCCAATACAAACGTTTGTTTGAATTGCCCGCAGGCTAGGTAAATCAAAGAGGCGCGGCTTATGACTGGCTATTTTGCCGTATTGACCAGAATAGGTGTTCCGGTCAATATACGGTCGGTTTCGCGCTTACCGTAGGCAGACTGCAGGTTTCAAGAGCACGTCCAAAAGCAAGACAGGTGACGCGCGCCCAAACGTTGGCGCGCAGTTTACACGCTGCGATAAAGAATGACCTCTCAGTCACCACTGACGAACGGTCATCATTTCCCGTGAGCCAGGTCACTCGCTGAGGTTTTTGGAGGTGCCCTTGTGTGCCGATGAGCATCAACCGCCAGGTTCGCCTAGGCGACTTTCTTTTCACCGGAGAGTAACGAGGAATCCATGAAGGTTCTTGTAGCTGTCAAACGCGTTGTCGATTACAACGTGAAAGTTCGCGTCAAGGCGGACAATTCCGGCGTCGACCTTGCTAACGTCAAAATGTCGATGAACCCTTTCTGCGAAATCGCTGTGGAAGAAGCCGTCCGCCTGAAAGAGAAAGGCGTGGCGACTGAAATCGTCGTGGTTTCCATCGGCCCTACCACTGCTCAAGAGCAGCTGCGTACCGCCCTGGCACTGGGCGCCGACCGCGCTATCCTGGTCGAGTCCGCTGAAGACCTGACCTCCCTGGCCGTGGCCAAGCTGCTCAAGGCTGTTGTCGACAAGGAACAGCCGCAACTGGTGATCCTCGGCAAACAAGCCATCGACAGCGACAACAACCAGACTGGCCAGATGCTGGCTGCACTGACCGGTTACGGCCAAGGCACCTTCGCCTCGAAAGTCGAAGTGAGTGGCGACAGCGTGGCGGTGACCCGTGAAATCGACGGCGGCGCACAGACCGTTTCGCTGAAACTGCCGGCCATCGTGACCACCGACTTGCGTTTGAACGAGCCGCGCTACGCGTCCCTGCCAAACATCATGAAAGCCAAGAAGAAGCCTCTCGAAGTGCTGACGCCTGACGCTTTGGGCGTTTCCACCGCCTCCACCAACAAGACTGTAAAAGTTGAAGCGCCGGCTGCTCGCAGCGCAGGCATCAAGGTCAAGTCGGTGGCTGAATTGGTCGAGAAACTGAAAAACGAAGCGAAGGTGCTTTGAATTGGAGAGCAGGATCATGACTATCCTCGTAATCGCCGAACACGATAACAAGGTGCTGGCTCCGGCCACCCTGAATACCGTGGCTGCCGCCGCTAAAATCGGTGGGGACATTCACGTACTGGTTGCCGGCCAGGGCGCTGGCGCAGTGGCTGAAGCTGCTGCGAAAATCGCGGGTGTGAGCAAAGTACTGGTCGCCGACAACGCGGCCTACGCTCATCAACTGCCGGAAAACGTCGCGCCACTGGTAGCAGAGCTGGGCGCTGGCTACAGCCACATCCTGGCTGCCGCGACCTCCAACGGCAAAAATATCCTGCCACGCGTTGCCGCGCAGCTGGACGTTGACCAGATCTCCGAAATCATCTCGGTCGAAAGCGCCGACACCTTCAAGCGCCCGATCTACGCCGGTAACGCCATTGCCACCGTGCAATCGACGGCTTCGGTAAAAGTCATCACCGTACGTGCCACCGGTTTCGACCCGGTTGCCGCCGAAGGTGGTTCGGCTGCCGTTGAAGCTGTTGCAGCTGCCCACGACGCTGGCACTTCCAGCTTTGTTGGCGAAGAGTTGGCCAAGTCGGATCGTCCTGAGCTGACCGCTGCCAAGATCGTCGTTTCCGGCGGCCGTGGCATGCAGAACGGTGACAACTTCAAGCACCTGTACGCCTTGGCTGACAAGCTGGGCGCTGCGGTCGGCGCTTCCCGCGCGGCCGTCGATGCAGGTTTCGTACCCAACGATATGCAGGTCGGCCAGACCGGCAAAATCGTTGCGCCACAGCTGTACATCGCCGTCGGTATCTCCGGTGCGATCCAGCACTTGGCCGGTATGAAAGACTCCAAAGTGATCGTTGCGATCAACAAGGACGAAGAAGCACCGATCTTCCAGGTGGCTGATTACGGCCTGGTGGCGGATTTGTTCGAAGCCGTACCCGAGTTGGAGAAGCTGGTCTAATCCAGTCGCTTCACTTATAAAGAGCCCGGTCTTATGACCGGGCTTTTTTTGCGACCCCTTTTTTGAACACCGGAGAGCTTCGCCATGGAACTGCGCCCCTGGAGCGTTTTGCTGGGCCTCACGCTGCTGCCGACGCTGTCGCTGGCGGCGGGCAAATGCGATCGCCTGGTGATCACCGGCAGCCCGGACACCCCACCTTTGCTTTGGCGCGACCCGCAGGACCCCACGCGCCTGATCGGCGCCACCGCCGATGTGTTGCAGCAAGTGGGCAAGGATCTCGGGTTAAAAATCGACCTGCTCTACGGCGGCACACGTTCCCTGGCCCTGGATGAAGTGCGCAGTGGGCGCATGGACATCCTCGCCGACGCGCCGCTGAACCTGGGTGAGCTGGAAACCCTCGACTACATCCACCCGGCGTTGATGCAGCTCGACTATCTGGTGTGGACGCGCAAGGATTCGGCGCTGGCCTACGCCACGGCCGCCGATCTGCATGGCCACAAGGGCGCTGTGTCCGAGCGGGCGCGCCTGAGCGCGGGCTTCGAGACCTTCGCCGGCCAGCAATTGACCCTGCAACGCCTGCCATCCCTAACGCCAGCGTTTCAGAAACTGCTGCTGGGCGAGGTGGACTATGTGCTCGCTGGGCGTTATTCCGGCATGGCCATGGCGCAGACCTTGGGCATGGCGCAGACCTTGGGCATGAGCAACGACCTGGTCGCCCGCGATGTGCCGATCGACCAGCCGGGCTTGTACCTGGCGATTTCCCACAACTCGGCCTGCAATGATCCGTGGTTGCGCGGACAGCTCGCCAAGAAGATGACAGAATTGCCGACGTCCGGTGTGGCGGAAGCGGCGCTACAGCGCAATCTGGAGCGCTTGAAAGCACAATTGCAGCAACCCGTCGGCACCCCAACAAAGTAGGGATTTTCAGTGACTCTTCGACCTCTTTTCGCGGCCCTCGCCGTTGTCGTTCTGGCGGGATGTGCAGCCGATCCTGCGCCGAATGAACAAATGCGCCTGACCCAGCAAGCCTTGGAGCAAGCCAGTGCCGTGGGTGCCAACGCGGATGAATCGCCTGAATTGAAACTGGCCGAAGCTAAATTCGCCCGAGCCAAGTCGAGCATGGCCGACGAGTCCTACAAAAACGCGCGTATGCGTTTCGAGCAAGCCGAGCTGGACGCACGCCTGGCCGAAGCCAAGGTGCTGACGCGCAAGAGCCAGGAACAACTGAACGTGCTCAACACCCGTATCACCCGCCTGCGCAAGCAATTGCAGTTGGGGGAAGCCCAATGAGCCCGATGATCCGCGGTTTGAGTTGTGCGGTGCTATTGGGCACTGCCGTGCTGGGCGGTTGCGCCAGCCATTCCGATAGCGAACAGGCCTTGCAACAGGCGGGCACTGACTTCCAGAGGGTCAAGGAAGACGCCAATGTGTTGCGCATCGCCCCCAAGGACGTGATCCGTGCCGGTGAATCCCTGGCCCGTGCCGACCGCTTATCCAGTTATTGGGGCAGCGGCTCCGACGTCGTGCATTACGCCTACCTGAGCCAGCGCTACAGCGCCATTGCCCGCGAACACACCGAGCAGGCCCTGAACGAAGAGCGCGCCGCCAAGCTCGAGCTGGAGCGCCAGCGCCTGCAACTGGCCCTGCGTGAAAGCAAGCTGATCAGCGTGCAGCAGCAGGGCAAGTGGCTTGAAGAACAGATCGCCACCCTGGCCACCACCCAGACCGATCGCGGCCTGGTGATGACGTTGGGCGACGTGCTGTTCGATACCGGCGTGGCAGAACTGAAAAACTCGGCCAACCGTACCGTGCTGAAAATCGTACAGTTCCTGCAATTGAACCCCAAGCGCGTGGTGCGCATCGAGGGTTATGCCGACAACACGGGCGGTGAGCGGGAAAATCTGAAACTGTCCCGCGACCGTGCGCAGTCAGTGGCGGATGTGCTGGTGGACCTGGGGATCGACGAAAAACGCATCCAGGTTGAAGGTTATGGTGACCAGTACCCGGTGGAGGCCAACGCCTCCGAGCGGGGCAGAGCGCAGAACCGTCGTGTGGAAATTGTGTTCTCGGATGAGAAAGGCCAGCTGGGCGCCGCTCGGTAGGCGTCTGGTACCGATCAAGCTGTGGGAGCGGGCTTGCCTGCGAAAGCGGTGTATCAGTCAATATTTCAGTGGCTGACACACCGCTTTCGCAGGCAAGCCCACTCCCACATTTGTTTGGTGTACACCGTTACAGTTTTTACTGTCACTCCCGCGCGCGCTCGACTATTGTGGCAACTGTCCCCGTACACTTCTAAACTGTGCCGGTATGTTTCACACAAAAATAAAATACCCGTGAAATCGAGTGCTGCGTCATGACCAATCTGTTGCTTTACCAACGTATTGCCCAGCAACTGGCTGAAGATATCCGGCGCGGTGTCTATCAGCCGGGCGAGCGCGTGCCTTCGGTGCGCAAGATGAGCTCGCAGTTGAACGTGAGCCACGCCACGGTGTTGCAGGCCTACGCCAACCTGGAAGACCAGGGGCTGATCCGGGCGCGGCCGCAATCCGGCTATTACGTGCACCAGACGCCAGCACTCACCGCGCCGACGCCGGACATCGCACGGGTCGAACGCCCAGGGTTGGTCACCCGCAGCAGTATCATCCAGCAGGTATTGGGCGAGTCGCGGCGCGAAGGCGTGTTCCCATTGGGCGCTGCTGTGCCCAGCGTGGACTACCTTCCGGTACGCGCATTGCACCAACAGTTGGCCAAGGTCACGCGCTTCCAGAGCCCGCGGGCGTTCAGTTACATGTTCAGCCCCGGGTTTGAGCCGCTGCGCCGCCAGGTGGCGATCCGTATGCGCGATGCGGGCGTGGTGGTGGACCCTTCCGAAGTCGTGATCACCCACGGGTGTGTCGATGCCTTGCAGATGTCACTGCGGGTGCTGACACGGCCTGGCGACTTGATTGCCGCTGAATCGCCAACCTATTACGGCCTGCTGCAGTTGGCTGACTTGCTGGGGCTCAAGGTCATCGAGATCCCCAGCGACCCATCCACCGGCATGAGCCTGGAAGCCCTGCAACTGGCGGCTAACCAATGGTCGATCAAAGCGCTGGTGCTGACCACGCGGCTGAGCAATCCCTTGGGCGGCACCATGCCCGAGGAACGTCAGAAACAGTTGCTGCGCCTGGCTTCGGATTTCGATATCCAGATTGTCGAGGACGATATCTACGGCGAGCTGATGTTCGAACTAGGCCGCACCAAGGCCCTGAAAGCCTATGACCGCCTCGACCGAGTTATCTATTGCTCGAGCTTTTCCAAGACGCTGTCCCCCGGTGTGCGCATCGGCTGGATGATCGCCGGCAAATACCAGCAGGAGCTGCAGCGCCTGCAAATGTTCAGTACTCACTCGGCGTGCAGCGTCACCCAGATGGGCGTTGCGGCCTATCTGGAAAACGGCGGCTACGATCGGCACCTGCGCTATATACGCCAGGAGTACCGCAAGAATCTCAGCGCGTTCCAGCTCGCGGTGCAGCAATATTTCCCGGAAGGCACGCAGATGACCCGCCCGACCGGCGGCTTCATTTTGTGGGTCAGTTTACCCGGACGGGTCAATACCCAGGAACTGCATGTACGCGCACTGCAACAGGGCATCAGCATCGCACCAGGCCTGATCTTCAGTAACACCGAGCAGTTCAACCACTGCATTCGCCTCAACTGCGGTACGCCCTGGAACCGTGAGGCAGAGCGGGCGCTGATGACGCTGGGTATGCTTGCCAGCCAGCTTTGCCAGGAAACGGCAGCCGGCCTTTGAGGCGCACAAAGGGGGAAAATCCTATAGCACGCTAATCAGCGCACTTGTCATGCCGTGCACAACAAGCGAGCATATGGCCCTCTGCCGTTAATGCTGTAGGCAATATGACCTCGATTTTTCGCGCTGTTTGTGTGATTGGCCTGTTAAGCCTGTGCAACTTCAGCACCGCGCTGGCGGCAGCACCTGTGAGCGAAACCAAGCCAACTGCCAGTTCGAAACAGAAAACCTCTGCCAAGAAAGCTCCCGCCGTGAAGAAACAAAGTGCTGCGGCCAAAAAACGTGCGGCAAGTCGATCAAAATCGTCCCGTGAAGTGGCGCAGACACAATTGCCGCCGGCACAGTTGGATCTGTCATTGCCAACGGACATGGTCAGGCACCTTCAGCCCATTGGCACCATGGCCAAGCCCAAAAGCGTGCCCCTGCTGCCGCCGATGTTTGGTGCCAAGCCCACCGACAACAGTGCATTCCAGATCAACGGCCGCCTGCTCAGCAATGAGATGAAGCTGCAGTTGCGCAATGAAGAGCGGCGTGAAGTGGAAGGCGCAGCGTTGGAATTCGAGTTCAAGCAGTAAACTTTTCCCACATACGTGACGCCGCCCTCCGACCATCTGTCGCAGACTGGTCAGTCACGTTTGTTTTCTGCGAAAAACCCCTGTTAGACCATTTTAAAACGGCTGTTTAAGGGCGTACTCTAGCCCGGCCATCCACATTGAGTCGTCGAGGACCTGCTGGTCATGAATTGCCGTGAAGGCTGTGGCGCTTGCTGCATCGCCCCCTCCATCAGCTCGCCGTTACCTGGAATGCCACAGGGCAAACCGGCCGGCGAACGCTGCCTGCACCTGTCGGTCGAACAGCTATGCCAGCTGTTCGGGCAACCGGAACGCCCGGCGGTGTGCAGTGAGTTCAAGGCGGACATCGAGGTCTGCGGCACCGACCAGGCCGATGCCATCCGTCTGATCGGCTGGTGGGAGCAGATGACGGCGGCTTGATGGGCTTTACTCTCGTAACTTCAACAATAAGGAATACACCTATGGGTTCGCTGAAACGAATGGCTGTGTTGTGCGGTTTTACGGTGTTGTTTGCTGCTACTGCCCAGGCTGAGGATTGGCAAGTCGCCAAGGACGAAGACGGTATCAAGGTGTCCCTGAGCGAAGTTGCCGGCTCCAAGTACAAGGCGTATCGCGGTGTGACCGTGGTCAAGGCGCCGGTTGCCAAGATTGTTGCGCTGCAGGAAGACGTAGTGGGTGCCTGCAAATGGATTCACGAGTGCAAATTGCAAAAACTGCTGAAACACGAGGGTGACGTCAGCTACACCTACACCCAGTTCAATGCCCCGTTCCCCGTCAGTGATCGTGATTCGATCCTCAAAATCACCACCTCGAAGGGCGCTGACGGCAGCGTGACCCGAACCTTGCTGGAGGTGCCGACCTATCAGCCAGAAGAGAAAGGCTTCGTACGGGTTGCCCAAGTCGAAGGCTTCTGGAAACTGGTGCCAAAAGGCGACAACCAAACCGAAGTCACTTATCAGGTGCACACCGAGCCAGGCGGCAGCGTGCCATCGTGGTTGGCCAACAAGTTTGTGGTGGACGCGCCGTTCAACACGTTGAAAGCCTTGAAAGAACACGCTGAAAAATAAGCGCAATTGATCCGGTGCTTCCTGCCCAGAGTGGAACGTTTGCTGACCCCTCAAGGTCCAGATAAATGTGAGCCCACACGCGGGCTTTTTCGAGGAGGCACCGATGCAAAAGTGGCAGATTACTTTCGTTGATGATCACGGCGTACAGTCCGTGGAGCAGTTCACCTGCGAACAACAACCTAGCCGCGAAGATGCTGCGCACATGATTCGCAACAAACTGGTGCCTGTCGCCGCCGAACTCGACCTCAACGACCTTGAGGGCCGTCAGTCCGATCCTACGGTCAAGATCCTCAAAGACCAGAACAGTATCCAGATCCTCGACATCTCTCCTGTCGTCTGAACATTCGCTGTACACCCTTCAAGCACCTCTGGTGGAGGCGATAGCTTCGCGCTACTCTGCAAGTGAGATCAGCGAATGAATCGCTAGGTACTGGTCTTGTCAGCTACATGCTTGTTTTCCAGCGGTGATGTTATTGCCGTAGCTCCTACGCCATTACGGCGTGGGCTTCGGGAAGCACGGAAAGTCTACCCATCAGTTTGAGGAGCACTTTTCATGAGCACAGCCTATCAAGAAGACATCAGCACCAATGTTCTGCGCCGCATGAAAGAAGGCGGTTTTGACTTTTCACGCTTCCACCCCATTGAGTTCTACGCCATTTTTCCTGATGAAGAACGGGCGCGCAGGGCTGCGGGTGAGTTTCGTGGGGAATCCCTGAATGCCCAAGTCAGTGCGCGCGACGATGGTGCCTGGTACTTGGAACTGAGCAAAATCATGTCTGCCACCTACGACGGCATAGGAGACTTCGAGCAAGACTTTGGGGCGGTGGTCGAGCCGCTGGGCGGGATCATCGAGGGGTGGGGCGTGAAGCAGGAGGTGCGTGGGTTACCCATGTAGCAGCGAGCAGTATGAGAAACACAGCGTATCGGCTGACCTTTGGGTCGGCCGATTTTGTTTGTGGCGTCCACCCAGGTCTTTTCAGCGCCCAAAAAAAGCCACCCGAGCAGGGTGGCCGAAAGGGAAGACCGGGAGGTCGGTCGGTATACGAAGCACTACGTTACCGATCGCGCAAAGGGTTGAGCTGTAGGACACGTCCTGTTCAGCAGATGTTGATGATTATCCGTAGGCTTGTCCGGGCAGTGAAATCAACTCTGGCTATGCTGTTGATAGTCAAAGCCCGCATTGCGATGAAGCAGGGGGCAGTGCACCGGGCATTCTGCGCACCAGGACGGTGCGAATGGATTTCGGTGGTTATTCAACGCACTGATTTTTAAGTGTTTATGCCGCTGGCACGGGCCTTGCGATGGTTCTAGCGCCCGGGTGACAAGGAGTTCGGCATGATCCGCACTTATTACGATGAAATGTACGACGGGGCAGGGCAGGTCCGGCCGCATTACCGCGAGTTCGCGCGCTGGTTGGCTGATACCCCTGCTGAACTGCTGGCCCAGCGTCGGCGTGAAGCCGATTTGCTGTTTCACCGCGCCGGTATCACCTTCACGCTCTACGGGGACGAGCAGGGCACCGAGCGCCTGATTCCCTTCGACACCATCCCGCGCAGCATTCCCGCCAGCGAATGGCGGATTGTCGAGCGCGGCTGCATCCAAAGGGTCAAGGCGCTGAATATGTTCCTCGCCGACCTGTATCACGAGCAACGCATCATCAAGGCCGGGATCATCCCAGCCGAACAGGTATTGGCCAACGAGCAATACCAACTGGCTATGCAGGGTTTGAATCTGCACCGCGACTTGTATTCCCACGTCTCCGGTGTCGACCTCGTACGTGACGGCGACGGCACGTACTACGTGCTTGAAGACAACCTGCGTACCCCGAGCGGCGTCAGCTACATGCTCGAAGACCGCAAGATGATGATGCGCCTGTTCCCCGAACTGTTCGCCGCCCAGCGTATTGCGCCCATCGATCATTACCCCAACCTGCTGCTCGACACCCTGAAAAGCTCCAGCCCCCTGGATAACCCCAGCGTGGTTGTGCTCACCCCGGGACGCTTCAACAGCGCGTTCTTTGAACATGCGTTCCTGGCCCGGGAAATGGGCGTGGAGCTGGTGGAAGGCGCCGACCTGTTTGTGCGCGATGACCGCGTATTCATGCGTACCACCGATGGCCCCAAGGCCGTGGACGTGATCTACCGCCGCCTCGACGATGCGTTTCTCGACCCATTGGCCTTCAACCCGGATTCCATGCTCGGCGTGCCCGGCCTGCTCGCGGCTTATCGCTCGGGCAACGTAGTGCTGGCCAATGCCATCGGCACCGGGGTGGCGGATGACAAGTCGGTGTACCCCTTCGTCACCGAGATGATCCGTTTTTACCTGGATGAAGAACCCATCCTGAAGAACGTTCCGACATTCCAATGCCGTAAGCCTGACGAACTGTCCCACGTGTTGGCTAACCTGCCGGACCTGGTGGTGAAGGAAACCCAAGGATCCGGTGGCTACGGCATGCTGGTCGGCCCGGCGTCCACGAAGGCCGAAATCGAAGCCTTCCGTGCGCGCATCAAGGCCAAGCCCCATGCGTATATCGCCCAACCGACCCTGTGCTTGTCCACCTGCCCGACCTTTGTCGAAAACGGCATTGCGCCGCGCCACATCGACCTGCGCCCATTCGTATTGTCGGGCAAGGAAACCCGTGTAGTCCCAGGCGGGCTGACCCGTGTGGCATTGCGTGAAGGTTCGCTGGTGGTCAACTCGTCCCAGGGCGGCGGCACCAAAGACACCTGGGTGGTCGAGGACTGATGCCATGTTGAGTAGAACTGCCTCGGATTTGTACTGGATGTCGCGCTACCTGGAACGCGCGGAAAACCTCGCGCGCATGCTTGATGTCAGCTATTCGCTGTCGCTGATGCCGCAAGATGGGCGCGGTGATGGCCTGCATGAACTGGCCATGCCGCTGTTGATCACCGGCACCCTGGAGGATTACCACGCGCGCCACGGCGAGTTGCACGCCGAACGCCTGTTGCACTTTTTTGCCCTGGACGCGGCGAACCCGGCCAGCATCTACAGCTGTCTCGGCGCAGCGCGGGCCAGCGCCCATGCGGTGCGTGGGCGAATTACCGCCGACATGTGGGAAAACATCAACGCTACCTGGCTTGATATTCGTGACATCGCTCAGCAGGGCTTGAGCCGCTATGGCATGAGCCGGTTCTGTGAGTGGGTCAAGGAACGGTCCCACCTGTTCCGTGGTGCCACCTACGGCACCATCATGCGCAACGATGCGTTCCGGTTCATTCGCCTGGGCACCTTTATCGAACGTGCCGATAACACCCTGCGCCTGCTGGACGCCCGCTATGAAATGGCCGGCGACCAGGCCGAAGCCGTCAGCGATGGCACGGCCCACGCCTACTATCAATGGAGCGCTTTGCTGCGCGCCTTGTCGTCGTTCGAGGCCTACACCGAGATTTACCGTGATGCCCCCGGCGCCCGGCAGGTCGCGGAGTTACTGCTGCTACGCGCCGATGTACCGCGTTCATTACGCGCCTGCAGCGAAGAAATTGACCAGATCCTCGCCAGCCTGCCCGGCCTCAATGGCCGACCGGCCCAGCGCCTGGCCGCCGAGATGGACGCGCGCCTGCGCTTTACCGCCATCGATGAAATCCTCGAGGAAGGCCTGCACGCCTGGCTGACCGACTTCATTCCCTTGGTTCGCCAGTTGGGCGACGCCATCTACAGTTCCTACCTGGAGGCCGCATGAGACTCTCCATCAGCCACGAAACCACCTACCACTACGAAGACCAAGTGCGCGCCAGCATCCAGTACCTGCGTCTTACACCTCACGACAGCGAGCGCCAGCGCGTACTCAGTTGGGCGCTCGACCTGCCGCGTCCGGTGCGCGCCCAGGTGGACCCGTTCGGCAACATCCTGCACGTGCTGACCCTGGATGAACCGCACGACGCCATCATCATCGGCGCCCGCGGCCAGGTGGATATCGACGAGTTGCGCGAGGCCGAACATGAGAGCCAGTCGGCGTTCCCGTTCCTGCGTTGCACCCGTCTGACCGAGCCTGATGACGCCCTGCGCGGCTTTGCCCACCAGCACTGCCATCAACGCCGCGACCGTACAGCGCTGATTGATTTGATGCATGCGCTTAACCAGTCGATGGTCTACACGCCTGGCGCGACCGACGTCGACACCTGCGCCGCCCAGGCCTTCGCTGGCCGTGCAGGCGTGTGCCAGGACCACACCCATGCGTTCCTGGCGTGTGCGCGTAGCCTTGGGATCCCTGCGCGCTATGTGTCGGGGTATTTGTACACTGAGGACAGTACGCACCTGGCCAGCCACGCCTGGGCCGAAGCCTGGCTGGATGACGCGTGGTACAGCTTTGATGTGACCAACCAACTGGCCCGGCCGGAGCGGCATTTGAAACTGGCGGTGGGGTTGGATTACCTCGATGCTTGCCCGGTACGCGGCATGCGCCGGGGCGGTGGGCATGAGCAGATGCATGCCAAGGTGTTTGTGGCGCCGACGCCGGTGATTTCAGTCCAGCAGCAATAACGGATGGTAGTGAGCGGGCAAGCCCGCTCACTACAATTTACGCCCCGCCATATGCTTCAAATACCTCACCAGCAAATCCAGCTCACCGTCCGGCAACACACTGGCCGCAAATGCTGGCATTTTCGCCTGCGGCCAATGCCGCAAACTCTGTGGGTCGCGGATATAGCGCTTGAGGAAATCACCGCCAAAATACTCGGTGGGGTTATAGGGAATATTCAAGTCCGGCCCCACCTGCGCGTCACCGGCACCGTTGAGGCGATGACAGGCCAGGCAATTCTTCTGGAACAGCGCAAAGCCCTGATTGATCGGGTCATTGGCCGCCAGTTTCGGGTCGGGCAACAACGCCGGAAAGCGCTCCGCCACGGTCTTCAATTGTTTGATCCCTGAGATCTGGAACGGCCACTGCTCAGGGCTGATATGCCCGGCTTGCGGATCGGTCCACACCAGATAGAACGGCCCGGCACTCGGTTTGCCTTCCGTCAATGCAGGCCACGGTTGAGCGGGATCTTCCACCGCCAGCCAGGCACGTGCGCCCTGTTTTTCCAGCAGCGGTGCGGCCGTGAGCTCGGCGGCGAAACCATCCAAGGCAACAGCCTGCAGGTGGCTCTCAGGTTTCAGTCCCGGTAAGAGCAAGGCCAGCGGCACTGCCCGATAAGTCATAGTGCGCTTGTAGGAAACGTCATCAACGATCTGCACCGTTTGCGCGTGCGGATGCTTGAGCAAGTCGGCGGTCTGCCAGGTCTTGCTGCTGTGGTCGAGCTCGATGGTCAGTTGCGCCGCCGAAGCGGGCAGGCCGATCAGCAAGGCGAATAGAGCGAAGATGGCTTTCAAGAGGGAGGCCCGGTGTGCAGTGGCGAGGGTGCTCACGATACCGGAAATCCATACATAAAAAGGCAGCCCCTGCAGGACCGCTATGCGCAATGTCCCGGCAGGTGCTGCCAAAAGCGGCAAACCCGGTGCTGTGTAGGCGCGGAATGTGAGTGTTGAGGCATCACCCAATAACCTTGGTCAAGTTGGGCAAGATCAGGATCAGTGTGGTGGCGAATAGAATAAGTCCCGCCTGACGTACTTTCGAATGTTTGAACATGGCTGACTGCCTTTTGTTGTTATTTCTGAGCGTCAAATGCGTGCCGGTTTTATTTCAGTATGGCGAGATGACGTGTCACTTTTCTTTCAGCTGCTCCAGCAAAACCCGGCAGCAGCTTCTTACTGATTCAACCTTAGAGCCCTCGTTCTTCGTGGCTTAGACCTATTTCATATCAGCCAATCAGCAGTTCAGCTTAAATAAGCATGAGGCATAACGCCATCTTGGCGCCAATGCCTTGGCTAGACAGCTAAAACGATTAATCACGCAATTACCTTAGGTGGCTACCGTTCGTCCGAGCGTGGGGGTCAAAAGCAATGAGCGCATCCGTCATTGAAACCGTGTCAATCGGGCCTAAGGTAGAGGCATCCATGCACAGCGGTTCGAGGACGTCATGACCCAAGCTTTGATCTTTGATGCGATACGCACGCCCCGTGGCAAAGGCAAGGCGGACGGCGCCTTGCACAGCGTCAAGCCAGTGAACCTGGTGGCTGGTTTGCTCACGGCGCTGGCCCGGCGCAACGACCTCGACACCCATCAAGTGGATGATATCGTGCTCGGCTGCGTGACCCCGGTGGGCGATCAGGGCGCCGACATTGCCAAGACCGCCGCTCTGGTGGCGGATTGGGACATCAGCGTTGCCGGTGTACAAGTCAACCGCTTCTGCGCCTCAGGCCTGGAAGCGGTCAACCTGGGTGCGATGAAAGTCCGCTCCGGCTTCGAAGACTTAGTCGTGGTCGGTGGCGTCGAGTCCATGTCCCGCGTGCCCATGGGCAGTGATGGTGGCGCCTGGGTTCTGGACCCGCAAACCAATATGCACAGCCATTTCACCCCCCAGGGCATTGGCGCTGACCTGATCGCGACCCTGGAAGGGTTCACCCGAGAGGACGTCGACACCTTTGCCCTGCATTCGCAGCAGAAAGCGGCCAGGGCGCGTGCAGACGGTTCCTTCAACAAATCGCTGATCGCGGTGCAGGACCAGAACGGCATTGTGCTGCTGGACCAAGACGAATTCATCCGCGGCGATTCCACCCTCGAAGGCCTTGGCAAGCTCAAGCCGAGCTTCGAAATGATGGGGCAGATGGGCTTCGACGCCACCGCGTTGCGGGTCTACAGCCACGTCGAGCGCATCCATCATGTACATACTCCCGGCAACAGCTCCGGCATCGTCGATGGCGCCGCGCTGATGCTGATCGGCTCCGAGGCTATGAGCCGCGAGCTGGGCCTGCAACCGCGCGCGCGCATCGTCGCCACGGCGGTCACCAGCACCGACCCCACCATCATGCTCACCGGCCCCGCGCCGGCAACGCGCAAAGCGCTGGCCAAGGCCGGCTTGCGTGTCGAAGACATCGACCTGTTCGAGGTCAACGAAGCGTTTGCCGCTGTCGTGCTCAAATTCATCAAGGACATGGGCATCGACGCTGCGCGGGTCAACGTGAATGGCGGCTCGATCGCCATGGGCCACCCGCTCGGCGCCACCGGCTGCGCGATCCTCGGCACCTTGCTCGACGAGCTGGAAGTACGCCAGCAGCGCTACGGCCTGGCCACGCTGTGTGTCGGCGGTGGCATGGGCATCGCCACCATCATCGAACGCCTCTGAGCCCAAGGAATTTGTCATGACCCAAGCAATTCGTTACGAACAAGGCCTGGACGGGATCGTGGTGCTGACCCTCGACATGCCCGGCCAGAGCGCCAATACCATGAACGGCGTGTACCGCGAGGCCATGGCGGCAACGGTCGAGCGGCTGGAGGCGGAAAGGGACAGCATTGCCGGGGTGGTGATCACCTCGGCGAAGAAGACGTTTTTTGCCGGTGGCGACCTCAATGAACTGATCAAGGTCGACAAGGCCCACGCCAAGGATTTCTACAACGGTGTGTTGGTGCTGAAAGCGCAACTGCGCCGCCTGGAAAACCTCGGCAAGCCCGTGGTGGCTGCCATCAATGGCGCGGCGCTGGGGGGTGGTTGGGAGATTTGCCTGGCGTGCCACTATCGCGTCGCGCTGGATGACAAGTCAGTGCAGCTTGGCTTGCCGGAAGTCACCTTGGGCCTACTGCCGGGCGGCGGCGGGGTGGTGCGCATGGTGCGCATGCTGGGGCTGGAAAAGGCTCTGCCGTATTTGCTGGAAGGTAAAAAAGTCAGGCCACAACAGGCGCTGCAAGCCGGGTTGATCAATGAGTTGGCGGCAAACCGCGAAGAGCTGCTGGCCAAATCCCGCGCCTGGATTCTGGCCAACCCGGATGCAAAGCAGCCTTGGGACACCAAGGCTTACCAAATGCCCGGCGGCACACCGTCCAGTCCAAAAATTGCGCAGATGCTGGCAATTGCGCCGTCGATTTTGCGCAGTAAAACCAATGGCTGTTTCCCGGCCCCGGAGAAAATCCTCTGCGCCGCCGTTGAAGGTGCCCAGGTAGATTTTGACACGGCGCACCTCATCGAGACTCGCTACTTCACCGAGCTGGTGACCGGGCAAGTGGCGAAAAACATGATCGGCACCTTTTGGTTCCAGCTAAACGAGATCAACGCCGGCAGTTCACGTCCGCAGGGTTTCGCGCCTTGTATCACCGGCAAAGTCGGTGTGCTCGGCGCTGGGATGATGGGCGCAGGCATTGCCTATGTCAGCGCCAGTGCAGGCGTCGAAGTCGTGCTCAAGGACGTCAACCTGGCGGCCGCCGAGAAGGGCAAGGCGCATTCTGCGGCGCTGCTGGACAAAAAGGTCAGCCGTGGGCAACTGAGCGTTGAGCAACGGCAAGCAATCTTGGCGCGGATTCATCCTACGGCCTCCGATACAGACCTGGCCGGCTGCGACCTGGTCATCGAAGCCGTGTTCGAAGATCGCGAACTCAAGGCTAAAGTCAGCGCCGCAGCGCAACGCGTAGTGGGTGCCGATGCGGTGATTGCTTCCAACACCTCCACCTTGCCCATCAGCGGGCTTGCTACAGCAGTGCCGGATCCAGGCAAATTCATCGGCCTGCATTTCTTCAGCCCGGTGGACAAGATGCCACTGGTGGAGATCATCAAAGGAGCGCATACCTCAGACGAAACCCTGGCCCGCGGTTTCGATTTCGTACTGCAAATCAAGAAAACCCCGATCGTGGTCAACGACAGTCGTGGTTTTTTCACCTCGCGGGTGTTCGGCACCTTTACCAACGAAGGCATCGCCATGCTTGGCGAAGGCGTGGCCGCACCGATGATCGAGACCGAAGCGCGCAAGGCCGGCATGCCGGTCGGCCCGCTGGCAGTGTCGGATGAAGTATCTCTGAGCCTGATGAGCCATATAAGGCAGCAGACGGCCAAGGATCTGCAGGCGGAAGGTAAGGCAGTGCCAGCGCATCCGGCGGCAGCGGTAATCGACCTTTTGGTCAATGAATACAAACGCGTCGGCAAGGCGGCGGGAGGCGGTTTCTATGAGTACCCCAACGGCGGGCAGAAGTACCTGTGGCCGGAGCTGAAAAGCCGCTTTGAACGGGCCGGTCAACGCATCTCGCCACAGGACGTGCGCGACCGCCTGCTGTTTATCCAGGCCATCGAAACCGTGCGGTGTGTAGAGGAGGGGGTGTTGATGTCCACGGCGGACGCTAACGTGGGGTCGATTTTCGGCATTGGTTTCGCGGCCTGGAGCGGTGGCGCCTTGCAGTTCATCAACCAATATGGGCTGAACGATTTTGTCGCCCGCGCGCGCTATCTGGCCGAGCAGTATGGCGAACGCTTCACACCGCCGGCTTTATTGCTGGAAAAAGCTGCCGAGGGTGACGTGTTCCGGTGATCAAGGGGGCTTGCCTTGAAGGGGTATTTCAAGGCAGGCTCTGGGGTGTGCATTATTCCCATCACCGTGTCAGGTATTTTTTATGTCGCTACGCGTCTGTATCCTGGAAACCGATATCCTGCGTCCAGGCTTGATCGATCAATACCAAGGGTATGGGCAGATGTTCAAGCGCCTGTTCTCCAAGCAACCTATCCCCGCCGAGTTTGTCGTGTACAACGTGGTGAATGGCGAATACCCGTCGGACGATGAAGTGTTTGACGCGTACCTGGTGACCGGCAGCAAGGCCGACGCCTTCGGCACCGACCCTTGGATCCAGACCCTCAAGACCTACCTGCTCGAGCGTTACGAGCGCGGCGACAAGCTGCTCGGTATCTGCTTCGGTCACCAGTTACTGGCACTGCTGCTCGGCGGCAAGACCGAGCGCGCCGGCCAGGGTTGGGGCATGGGCATTCACGATTACAAGCTCGACGCCAAGGCGCCGTGGATGAGCCCGGAAGTGGAAGAGCTGACGCTATTGATCAGCCACCAGGACCAAGTGACCACGCTGCCGGAAAATGCCACGGTCATCGCGTCCAGCGCGTTTTGCCCGTTCGCCGCGTACCACATCGGCGATCAAGTGCTGTGCTTCCAAGGCCACCCGGAATTTATCCACGACTATTCCCGCGAATTGCTGGAGATTCTTCAGACAACGCTGGGTGAAAAGGTCTACACAAACGGTGTCGCCAGCCTTGAGCGTGACCACCACGGCACCACGGTGGCGGAATGGATGATGCGCTTTGTGGCACACCAGCCCGAGGCCCGGGTTTAAAGCCATCCCGAACGCTTGAAGCTGGCCCACAGGCCGGTGCAACCGGTCGCAATAAACCCGAGCACCGCAAAATAGCCGTAGTGCCATTGCAGCTCGGGCATGTTCTGGAAGTTCATCCCATAAATCCCCGCCACCGCGGTGGGGAACGCCAGGATTGCCGCCCATGCGGCGAACTTGCGCTGCACCACGCTCTGGCGCGAGGCCTCCAGTAATACACCGATCTCGATGGTCTGGCTGGCGATATCGCGCAGGGTGGTGAGGTCTTCCATCTGCCGTGTCACGTGGATCTGCACGTCACGGAAATACGGGCGCATGTTCTTGTCGATAAACGGGAAACTCAGCTTCTGCAGCTCCTGGCTGATCTCCACCATCGGCGCCACGTAACGCTTGAGCCGCAGCACGTCGCGACGTAGGCCGTGGATCTTCTGGATGTCGCGTTCACTCAGCGAACTGCACAGCACGTTACGCTCCAGCTCATCGATCTCGGCATGGATCGCTTCACTCACCGGCTGGTAGTTCTCGGTGACAAAATCCAGCAGCGCATAGAGTACGAAATCTTCCCCATGCTCCAGCAACAGCGGTCGCGCCTCACAGCGTTGGCGCACAAAGCCGTAGGACGCCGAGTGACCGTTGCGTGCGGTGATGATGTAGCCATTACCGGCAAAAATATGGGTTTCGATAAACTCCAGCTTGCCGTTCTCGCGCACCGGTGAATAGGTGACGATAAACAGTGCATCGCCGAACGTTTCAAGCTTGGGGCGGCTGTGTTTTTCCAGAGCGTCTTCGATGGCCAGCTCATGCAGGTTGAACTGGCGTTGCAAGTTGGCCAGTTCCTGGGCGTTGGGTTCTTCCAGGCCGATCCATACAAAGTGACCGGGTTTGGCGGCCCAGGCGGCGCCTTCGTCGAGGGTGATATCAGAGACTTTCTTACCGGCGCTGTAGACGGCGGCCGCAACAACTCTACCCATGGTGCTGATCACTTCTTATTGGGGGGACAGGTGTTGGGCAGCTTAGCTTGAATGGCGTTCCGTTGTAGCTGCCGTTGTTGTGAGCGAGCTTGCTCGCGCTGGGGTGCGAACCGCCCACGATCGTTATTCAGGCCGCCCGCAACTCGCGATCCATCCGCGCAATGCATTCATCCATCTGCGCATAACAAGCCTGCATCAACGCCGGGATGTCATCCACCGTCATGCCTGTAGTAGGAATTGGCGGCAACGAACGTATGAGCACATCACCACTGTTCCAGCGATTAAGCCGCATGTGAGTGACGTAGTTGCTGACACACACCTGCACGATCGGCACACCCGCCGCGATCGCCATATGGAACGCACCCTTCTTGAACGGCAGCAAACCGTTACCCAGGTTGCGCGTACCTTCCGGGAACACCCATATCGACGTGTCTTTATGTTGCAGCGTCTGGGTCGTGGTGAGCATCGCACGGCGCGCCTTGTGCGCATTGCCCCGGTCGATCAACACATTGCCCGCCAGCCAGAATAACTGGCCGAACAGCGGCACCCATTTCAGGCTTTTTTTGGCGATACACACCGTGCGGTACGGCACCACATTGCCAACGACAAACAAGTCATAGTTGGACTGGTGGTTTGCAATCACCACACAGGTGCCGGGCTTATTGCGCAGCGAGTCAACATCGGCTTTTACGTTCAAACGCAGAATCCACATGGCCGGCAGCGCGTAAAGGCGGGCACATAGGCGGCTGTTGTCCGGATTGAATGGCCGGCAGATACCTACCAGCACACCCAGCACACCGGCGAGCATAAAGTGCAGGCTCATCAACAACATACGCAACAGATAAAGCATCGACACGGCCTATCGAGACAAAAGGTGGCGCAGTGTACGGATGTGCACTGGATTCGGCAATTCCCCGGTAGAGGTAGGAGATAGCCGATGTTTTAGTGCATATTTCAACATCTGCCGACACTGGCAGGCTAGAGCGGCTGAAGATCGTTCGGTTTGAAGTCTAAGAAAAAGCCCGACTCAAGGTCGTAATGCTGTTCACTTAAGCATTTGAGCTCACGTCGAAGTTCCTAGAAAATCCGATGCCAGATATCTGGCATCGGATTTTTTATGTCTGTTCAGCAGCACCTGCTCGACCTCGGCGACCTTTTCAAC
>NZ_CAXAOY010000032.1:0-28868 GCF_963970975.1 Pseudomonas sp. RA_15y_Pfl1_P11 | reverse complement strand
ACGAGGTCGGCAGCCTCGCGTTTGAATTCAGGGGAAAAGGTACGGCGTTGTTTGGTCATCTGACACCTCGTTCTGGCGAGCATTCTCGCCTAAATGGGTGTCCGGTTTCATTAGACCACTACATACGGCGGATCTGAACCAGCTCCTCTTCCCTTTCACTAGGGTTCGGCACGATGAAATTCCTTTCGAAGAGGCGCCCCGCTGATGGGTATAACTAGTTTCTAGCGCCGACGTCTTGTGTATAGATAGAAAATCCACCGCTGTCAAAACATTGACTCATTATTCTTAGGATTCGTAACACCTTCTTCTTACTGCGGATATCCGCCCCACCCCAACATGACTATCCGCACGACCAAATCAGGAAACCGCAGTACCGGTATCCGACTGGAGAGCCTTTCTGACAACTTCAAATTGCCAGGGCCGTTCTCACTTATCGGGGGCATGCTCGTCGAAACAAACCACATTTCAGGCTGTGACTGGACTTAAATCGATCATCCTCTGAATCGATTTTTTACTGAATCACTCCTTCACCTCATGTCAGGTTCTGCACTGAATCTGACATGAGGCTTTTCCATGGAGCGTTTTTTTACGCCTGTCTGCCTGCTGGGTCTTTTGAGTGCCTGCAGCGCGCAAATCCCCACCCCATTGCCGACTAATCCAAAGATCGACAGTGGCTCCAATCTGACCCAATTATCAAGGAGCCCGGCCGAAGCAAGCCATCCGGCGGAGATCCGTTATGGTCGCTATACGCTGGTGAGCACAGAGCCCACCACGGAGCAACGTGATCTTCTCGCTCAAATAATTGATGTGAACATACCGTCCAACCTTAATCCCTCGGTACAGGAGGCGATGCACTACGTGCTGCAGCGCTCGGGTTATTCGCTCTGCCCTACCACCGAACTAGTAAAGACACTTTTCACTCGGCCTCTGCCTGCAGCCCATTACCAGCTCGGCCCGATTCCGTTACGCAGCGCACTACAAGTACTGGCGGGCTCCGCCTGGCAACTCACGACCGATGAGGTCAGCCGTTCGGTCTGCTTCGAACGGCAGAAAACGAAGGCTGGCGTCGCGCTGTTACTCCCCATCTCGCCCCATCAGTCGGGGGTACGTCCATGAAAGCCTCGACGTTTCAAACTCTCATTGTCGGCTCACTTTGCCTGGCGGTCTCCGGGCTGAGTGGTGGTTTGTACAACCAGTATCAACGCGTGATCGAGCTAGAAAATGCGAACACCCAACACCTAGAGATCCTGCAAACCTTGCAAAATGATTCGAGCGCTCTCAAAGACGCGCAGGAGAAGCTGCAGTACGCACTGAAAGACCTGAAGCAGATGGTGGATTCCGGTGAGCAACAGGCCAACACACTCGATCCGATGTTGGATCAATGGGCGCAAGAGATACAGGAACTGCGCGACCGTCTGGCAGACCGAGCCACCGCAACCGACATGAACGCGCTACGCGCACGACTTGAGCACGTCGAGCAGCAACTCCTGGACCTCAAGCCACAGCCAACACTTCAACCACCGACACCTTCCCCGGCCAAGCCGAAGAAAACCGCTCGCCCAAAGCCTGCCCCACTCCCGCCGCCATTCTCAGTATTGAGTGTCGAGTCCCGTGGTGGCGAGCGATTTCTGGCGGTCGTGCCTCCTGATAGTCGCTCGCTCAACGATATCCGGTTGCTGCACAACGGCGAGCAGCTCGGCACATGGCAACTGAAAGTGCTGGAGCCGAACGCGGCCATCTTCGCAGTGACCGCTCATCCAGACCAGACAGTGCAAATCCCCTGAGAAACGACTATGAACCGAGCGCCACTGTTGCCCGTCGTCTATCTCGTTTCGCTGCTCAGCACGGGCGCTGCGATGGGCACCCCTGTCACGACACCGTCACGGATCCAGGACACACAATCCACTCCGCTGGGACGCTCGCACTCTGAACAGGCTGCAAGCTGGGGTCTGACGGAGCAGGAGTGGACGCGCTTCGAAAAGATCCAAGCCGGCCCACGTGGTTTCTGGAGCCCGAATCTCGATCCCTTGACCGCCCTAGGGGTTGAGGCCCAGACCGACCAAGAGCGCCAGCGCTATGCTGAATTACAGGTAGCACTGGAAGCCAAACGCGCCGAGCGTGAATTGGCCTACCAAAACGCTTACACCGCGGCCTGGACCAAGCTGTTTCCTGGGCAGCTACCGATCCAGGGTATGGCATCTTCTTCCCCTACCAGCTCATCAGTCGCCCCGCGCCCAGCCCTGTTTGTGGAGGACCACTGCCCTGCATGCACCGCTGAAGCACAACGTTTGCAGAACAGTGACACGGCGTTCGATATCTACCTGGTGGGCAGCCAGGGCGAGGATGAACGCGTCCGCAGTTGGGCTCGGCAAGCGGACATCGATCCGGCTAAGGTTAAACGCCGGCAGATCACCCTGAACCATGACCGTGGTCGATGGTTCAGCCTGGGGGCTCCGGGGCCATTGCCCGCCACATTTCAACAGGTGAATGGACAATGGCAACGTCTCGATTGATTGCTATTGCGCTCCTGCTGACGGTGCACGCGGTTCGGGCTAACGAACTTCCGCCTCCGGCTTATCAACTGGCGGCGCATGACGCCAACATCCCTTCTACGGTGTTGTTCGCGATTGCCTTACAAGAGAGCGGTATTCGCGTCCGTGGTCGACTGCTGCCGTGGCCTTGGACCCTGAATATCGCCGGAACACCCTACCGTTTCGCCACTCGCCAGGCCGCATGTCACGCCTTGCTCCAGGCGCTCACGCAATATGACGCTAAACGGGTCGACGCCGGACTTGGGCAAACCAACCTGGGTTATCACGGACAACGTTTTTCCAGTCCCTGCGAAGCTCTCGAACCCTACCGCAATCTGGCTGTGACTGCCGCCCTGCTGCAAGAGCATCACGCCGTTACCGGTGACTGGGTTTCAGCCGCTGGGCGTTATCACCGCCCTGCGGGAGGTTTACCCGCCGCGCTTTACCGCGATGGATTCTCCCGGCAACTCGCACGGCTACAGGCTTCCGCTGAACAAGGCACACCACCATGAAACGAATTCCTATTGGCTATTACCTCTCCCTGCTCTTGGCTGCTTTCGCCCAGTCGAAACAATCCATTGCAGAGGACCAGTTTGGCGGCTTCATCCGTCCCCATTTTAAAGTTGCCAGGCCGCCCATAAACAACAATATCCAACTTGGTCGAGCCATGCATGCGGACTTGTCCACGTTTGCCGATGAAACCTGGATATTACCCGTTCGCAGCTCCCACTTGAGCCCCGGCCAAATCAAGTCTCGCGCCTTAAACATGCCGGGGTTACGGCCATTTTTCCTGGTGGGTGAGGATACCCAATCACTGGCTTGGTTGCGTCAACGCGCGACTGAATTGCAGGAAATGGGCGCGGCTGGTCTAGCGGTTGAAGTAACCGATGCCGAAGCTTTGATCCGGATTCGAGCAGCCGCCCCGGGCATCACCATCCTGCCGGTCAACGGTAACGACATTGCCACCCGCTTGCAGATCGAGCACTACCCCGTCGTGATCACCGCCACCTCATTGGAACAATGAGTCCAGGTCATGGCCGAACATGCGATGGAGTCCAAGCTCCGGCCGGCGGTGGAGTTGTACACAGTAGCGATCTGCATCGCCGCCGCGGTGTTGTGCGTGTACTCGCCTTGGGCTGTGGCCCTGTCACCCGAGATCGGGCTGGTTGCGGCGCTGGCCTATGCCCTGTTCGGCCTTATTCGGCTTCGACAAGCCTGGGAGGTGCTGCGCTATCGGCGCAATATCCGTCGGCTGCCCCGTTACGAGCTGACCAGTCGACAAATTCCGATCAGCCGCAAGCGTCTGTTCATGGGCCGCGGCTTTCGCTGGACCCGCCTGCACACCCAGCGCCTGGTCGAAGCCCAGGATCCGGCGGTCGCCCACTATGTCGACCAACCGACACGCTATCGCATGGCCCGTGGTCTCGAACGGTCCCTTGAGCATGCACCGTTTCCGCTCTCGATATTGGCCCGTGTCACTGCCTGGGACAGTGCCTTCAATCCGTTGCGCCCTTTACCACCGGTAGGAGGCTCGCCAGTGCTGCATGGGGTCGAGCCCGATGAAACGGAAGTCAGTCTGCCATTGGGCGAACGGGTCGGTCACACCCTGGTGCTAGGCACGACCCGCGTCGGCAAGACGCGACTCGCCGAGGTGTACATCACCCAGGACATTCACCGCATTGAACATGAGGTAGTGATTGTCTTCGACCCGAAGGGCGATGCCGACTTGCTCAAGCGCATGTACGTCGAAGCCAAACGTGCCGGTCGGGAGAAAGAGTTTTATGTCTTCCATCTGGGCTGGCCAGAAATCTCCGCCCGCTACAACGCGGTGGGACGTTTCGGACGTATTTCTGAGGTGGCATCTCGCATTGCTGGGCAGCTCAGTGGAGAAGGTAACTCCGCGGCCTTCCGTGAGTTCGCCTGGCGTTTCGTCAACATCATTGCCCGGGCTTTGATCGAATTGGGCCGGCGTCCGGACTACCTGCAGATCCAGCGGCATGTGGTCAACATCGATGCGCTGTTCATCGAATACGCCCAGCAGTTTTTCGCCAAGACCGACCCGAAGGCGTGGGAAGTGATCGTCCAGCTCGAAGGCAAGCTCACCGAGAAGAACATTCCCCGGCATATGATAGGACGCGAAAAGCGGGTAGTGGCTATCGAGCAATATCTGGCAGTGAAGCGTGTATTTGATCCGGTAATGGACGGACTGCGTTCAGCGGTGCGCTACGACCGCACTTACTTCGACAAAATCGTGGCCTCGCTACTGCCGCTGCTGGAAAAGCTCACCACCGGCAAGACCGCTCAGTTACTGGCTCCCAACTACACCGACCTGGATGACCCGCGGCCGATCTTCGACTGGATGCAGATCATCCGAAAACGCGGCATCGTCTACGTTGGCCTCGATGCGCTGACTGATGCCGAAGTGGCCGCCGCCGTGGGCAATTCGATGTTCGCCGACTTGGTCTCGGTCGCAGGACATATCTACAAACATGGCATTGACCATGGGCTGCCTCAATCTGGCAACGCTGGTGACAAACTGCCAATCAACCTGCATGCCGATGAGTTCAACGAGTTGATGGGCAATGAGTTCATTCCGCTGATCAACAAGGGGGGCGGTGCCGGTATCCAGGTAACCGCCTACACCCAAACCCTCAGCGATATCGAAGCACGTATAGGCAACCGCGCCAAGGCCGGCCAGGTGGTCGGCAATTTCAACACCCTACAGATGCTGCGGGTGCGCGAAACCGCGACCGCGGAACTGCTCACCCAGCAGTTGCCCAAGGTTAATGTGCTGACCAAGACCCTGGTCTCGGGCGCGACCGACACCTCCGATCCGGAGGCCAACACGGACTTCACCTCGTCTTCACAGGACCGTGTCAGCAGCACCGGCGTGCCGCTGATTGAGCCTGCTCACATCGTCAGTTTGCCCAAGGGGCAAATGTTCTCCTTCCAGGCCGGGGGCCAGCTCTGGAAAGTCCGCATGCCGTTGCCAAAACCCTCCAACGACGATGCCATGCCCAAAGACCTGCAGGAGCTTACCCAACGGATGCGGGCGGCTTACAACAAACAGGCAGGACAATGGTGGAGCGCAAGCGGTGGCGGCCCGACTACAAACTTCGATTTGGATCAGGTGGACTAGCCCGGCCTCACCACAGGTTTCGATTCAGCAAAAACGCTCCAAAAGGCGTCGTGACAACACCAACACTGCAACGCGCAATGGAGTGAACGATGGCGACGACCGCACAGAATACGCCGCCACAACCGATCCAGCGCCCGGGATTGATCATCTCGGCGATTGGCTTAGTTTTACGCATCATCGGTTTGCTGATCTCCTCATTGCTGTTTTCGATCCTCATCGAGTTCGCCGGCTTGCTGCTGTTCTGGGGCGACCAGGGTTGGCGGCACAGCAAAGCCATGTTGGAGAACGAACTGGGCTGGCTGAGTGAGCACTTCAAATTTTCTCTCATCCTCCAACAACCTGGACAGACGATTGTCCAATGGCTGGATTTTCTCAATCAATGGCTATTGGTTAAGACTGGCTTTGCGGATTTTGCCCGGCAGGCGCGGGTATCGAGCTTAGGCAACGGCTTTTGGAGCTGGACCAATCAGCTCTACGTGAGCATTGAGGACTTCGTACTGGCGGCGGTGTATGTGACCTTTACCTACGTGGTGCGACTGACCATTCTGGTCCTGGCCACCCCCCTATTTCTGCTGGCCATGCTCACCGGTTTTGTGGATGGCCTGATGCGCCGAGACCTGCGAAAATTTGGCGCTGGGCGAGAGAGCAGTTTTGTCTATCACCGTGCTAAACGAGCATTGATACCGCTGCTGATCGTGCCTTGGGGCGTTTACCTCTCCTTGCCCTTTTCGCTTAATCCCATAGCTATTTTTTTTCCTAGCGCGGTGATGCTAGGGATAACAACAGCACTCACGGCAACGACGTTCAAAAAATACCTCTAACAATGCAATTAGCTAAAAAATCCTAGTCGCCCGGCCAACTCATCTACCCAACCCTCCAAAGGCAAGACATAGTCTGCATTCAATTTTCCCCCAAGAAAGTTGGACATCGTCACTAGCCTTTTAAGCGACTATTTCATGCAGCTACAGCGCCGGTGCTATTCCAATCCTTCAAAACCAAAGTCACTCAAGAGTCCGGCCAGATAGGCAGATTACCTGCTCATTAGACTGACTCCTGGCGCCCGGGCGCACCTTTGACGCGCGGCAGTCCTCCAGCCGAAGCAGACTAGTCGCCGACTGAATAACAAAATCCGGCGCCAGCACCTCACAGCGTGATGCAATCCCATACCCGTAAGCCGCCCAGCAACTCGCTACTCCAAGGTTGTGGAAGTACCCGAGATCGATCTCGGTGTCGCCGATCACCAAGACCCGGGCGTTGTCGCCGTGACGCATCCGAGTCTTGATCCGTTCAAGAAAGCTCTCTGGGCCCGGCTTGGGCGCGCGATCGTCGACAGTGATCGCCCGGTACATCAACTCGGCATTGCACACCTCGCTGCAGTGCCGGCCTTGAGGGTCCAGGAAAATCCGGGTATTGGCCCGGCTGCCGAACACCCACAACAATACCGAAAATGCCCCAGTGCGGGGCTTACGGTATAACCGCAGTGGTTGCTCTGCGCTCATCACCGAGTTGGTCGTGGTTCGGTACGCGGCCGGATAGTCACTCAGCATCCAGGTTCGGAACCATCGGCGTAGCGATGTGCGCGACGGTTTGCCCGTGAGGCTAAAGCACACTCAACGCAGAACGCAGATCATGAATCTCAAGACAGTCAGTCATCACCGTTGCTCGCTCAGGAACCTGCCGAGGCTGCCGGGATGGTAATCTCAGGCAACGGGCGAGCGGCTATCAGGATGAACACCACCAATAGCAGTGCACAGCGCGCGCCCAAGATGATAGATGCCGCTTAACTCTGATAAAGGTCGAACAACAGCCCCTCGACACTGCCGCCGATCATGGCTGCCCCCACCGCAATGTACAGCGAGCCCTGGATCGCCCCCAGATTCGCCGTGCCAAATCAATTGGCGGCCACCGATGGGTAAAGGGATATGCAGCCACCGTTGACCACGCAAAAAAAAAAAATGGCGAACAGCGCCAGCGTGACAAATGTATGGCACTCAGACACAGCAGATTGAGCAGCACCAGCGTGAATGTCAAAACGATCAGCAGGCGACGCGCGCCCATCCGGTCACCAACGCTGCCTAGGAGCAACCGGCCGGCGACGCTGCCTGCGCCGAACAGTCCGATCAACAAGTTCGCCAGGGTGGCGGAAATACCAAACTGTCGCGCTTAGGGGTTGACGTGAACCAGCGCGAGAAACAGCCCGACCGAGCCAAAGAAAACTGCCCCGAAATACCAGCAGAATCGCCCCGTACTCGCAGCCTAAGCCAGGCACATGCCAATGGGCTCCGCATGACGCCCGTGGTACAAGGATCTATAGCGTGTCGGAGCACGATGTTCGGGCGCTGATCCGCACCGTGGTCAACCGCGACGCTCAGCGGCAAGCCATCAGCTTCTTCGCCGACCTTACCCAGATGTTTAGCTGGGCTAGAAAGCCTCAGCCTTGGCGTGCCTTATTAGTCGAGGACGATCCGACGGAACTGGTCGACATCTCCCCCTTGATGCCTGCCGACTACGAGACAGAACGAAGCCGCATCCTTTCCCCGGCTGAGCTGGTGGAACTGCACAACTGCTTCCAGCAAATGACCGCCAATTACGACGCCCTCTCCACGGGCCAAAAATACGACGGCATTCGACCGCTAAAGAAGGAAACGCAACTCGCGCTCTGGATCAGCCTGGGCACGCTATGCAGGATTCCCGAGTTGCTGCAGGCCGAATGGAAAAATGTCTATCTGGACCAGCAGACCTGGTTCCTCTCCACCGAAAATGTCAAAGGCACAAGCGCCAAGAAACAGGACCACCTTATGTTCGTCTCCCCTTTTGCCCTGCATTTCTTTCAGGAACTTAAAAGCCTCACGGGACATTCGCAATGGTGCTTTCCGAACAAGCAGGATGACGGACATGTGGATGTGAAAGTGGTGAGTAAACAGGTCGGCGATCGCCAGGTTAGGTTCAAAAACCGCAAGGCCCTTTCAAGACGGAGTGATGACGACACGTTGGTGCTTGCCGACGGCCAGAACGGTGACTGGACGCCGCATGACCTGCGCCGCGCGGGCGCGACCATGATGCAGGCCTTGGGGGTCAGCCTGGACGTCATCGATCGCTGTCAGAGCCATTTGCTGGCCGGCTCGCGGGTGAGACGCCACTACCTGCACCACGATTATGCCGTAGAGAAGAAGCGCGCCTGGAACCTGTTGGGCGATCGATTCAGTGTCGGGCTGTCATCAATTGACGAGCACCCGCCAAACGAGTTGATGTTGTCTTTCCAGCTTAGACCGCGACTGGATCTCTGCCGCCTCATAAGCCGGTGTCTTTAGGCTGGTTCCTCATAGTTTCGTGGACATAGCGAGCATTCTTCGTTGCGAAGAGAACGTCCGCGATTTGGAGATGATCGGTCCATGGCAAGCAACGCGCGAGGCGAATACAGATATCGCCTTGCCGGGGTATATGGGCGCCGCCATTCCCCGGCAATCCGGAACACACATATGTCAAAAACCGTGTTGGCTGAATAACGTGCAGCGCCTCTTACACATGCACTTTCAATCTGTCCGGCCACTCACTTTCCGCCTGTCACATCAAGGAAGGTGCCGGTGGTAAACGACGCCTCGGCGCTGGCCAGCCACAAAATAGCCCGCGCCACTTCTTCAGGCTGGCCTCCTCGGCCCATGGGTATCGAGTCCTTGACGCGATCCACCCGTCCCGGCTCGCCGCCGCTGGCATGCATGTCAGTGTAAATATGCCCGGGGCGTATGCAGTTCACGCGGATGCCCTCACGGGCAACTTCCTTGGCAAAGCCGATCGTGAAGGTTTCAAGCGCTCCCTTGGAGGCTGCGTAGTCGACGTATTCGTTCGGGCTACCGAGACGGGCCGACGCCGAGGATATATTGATCACCGAGCCACCACGGCCATGGTGCCGATACGACATACGCTTGATCGCCTGCTGCGCACACAAGATCGGGCCGATGGCATTGACCGCGAAGATACGCTGCAGTCGCTCGATCCCTAGGTTCTCCAGCCGAGACTGGCGCGCCAATACTGCAGCATTATTCACTAACACATCAAGACGGCCGAAGTACTGGTCGATTGCCGCGAAAAGGTGTACGACCTGTTCCGGATCTGCGCTATCGGCACGCACGGCTAGTGCGCGTCGCCCTATGGCTTGCACATCGACCACTACTGCGGCGGCAGCCGACTCATCGGCAATAAAGCTTATCGCTACATCGTAACCCTGGGAAGCCGCGAGCCGCGCCGTTGCGGCACCTACGCCGCGACTTCCTCCGGTGATCAGAATCAGGGGTGCTTGTGAGGCTATCTTCATGGTGTGAACTCTCATGTAGTGGAACAAATAATCGGGACTAGCCCTTTGCCGGTGGCCTTCAACTCATAATGATGGTGCCCAGAGCGATCATCATGCACGCCAGTATCTGTCTGACGGTTAACGTCTCCCCCAGGAAAAATAGCCAATCAATGCTGCGAACAGCACGCTGGTTTCGCGCAACGCCGAGACCGCACCCATGGGGGCATCAGACATGGCATAGATGACGATGCCATAGGCCAAAAGAGACACCAGGCCACTCACGACTGCCGTCATCACGCCGGGGCGAGGGCTCAACAGACTGCGGGGGCCTCGCCGGCCGATATACACCGCCGGCATCAGCACGATAAGCCATCGGAGCGCCGGACAGGCGCGCGCCGATACCGTCGGTAATGCTCTAGGTAGCGATGAAACCTCCGGTGCCTAACGAATAGGACAAGCCGGGCAACGCCAACTGCCCCTTGCTGCAGGCCAGTGAAATAATGCCGCCTGATACCAGGGCGATGCCCATCAATGCGCTGGCCTGGACACGCTCCCCGGCAAATATCCCCGCAGCGAGCGTGATCAGGATCGGCGAAGAGCCCCGTGCCACTGGATAGGTTTGCCCCAGGTCGCCCGCGCGGTAGCTGCGCACCCAAAAACAGGTTGTAGTCTAGATGCAACAGTGCTGACAGCATGGCATAGGGCCAGTTGGCTCTGGCAGAAGCGGCCATGAACAGGGCAGTGATAGCGCTGGCGATAGCCACGGCCAGGCACATGATGGTCATTAACCAGAGCCGGTCGCTACCGCCGCGCAGCAGCGCATTCCAGGTGGTATGCAGCAAGGCAGCGAACAACACGAGTGAAGTGATGTGGATAGGCATGCGCCATGTTAGGCCGCCGATACGCGTCTGCGACAGCGAAGTCTACTCATTGCAGCATGAGTAAACTCTCATGTCGCATCACAGCCCATAGGCCAGCTGGGCGTGGGTAGCCTGCTCACTCAGCCAGTGGCGGAAGATTGCTATGTGAGGTTGTGCTTCAATGCCCTTAGGGCAGACGAAGTAATAGGCGACCGGGGAAGGGAACGGCACATTGAACAGCTTGACCAGGCTACCGGCGGCGATTTGCGCTTCGACATGGCCGCTGCGGGCCAGGGCGATTCCCTGGCCCAACAAGGCGGCTTCGACGGTCATGTTGGTGTCGGCAAACCTAACACTCTCCTGGAGGGTGTAAATGCCCAGCCCAACATGTTGAAACCATATCTCCCATTTTGGCACCAGGTCAGCGCCGTCGCGGGTCAGCAAGGGGTAACGCAATAACTCGGCTGGCTGGCGGGGTAGGCCGAAGCGTTTGAGCAGCTCGGGGCTGGCCACGGGAAAGATGTGTTCGCGGAACAGGAACTCCGAGTAAAGGCCTGGATAATTTCCTGTGCCCAGGCGAATCGCCACATCGGGGTCTGTGCTGGAGAACTTGATGGCTTTGTCACTGGTGTCCAGCGTCACCAATATCTCAGGGTGTTGTTGGGCCAGGCTCGACAACCGTGGAAGCAGCCACTTCAGGGCGTAGGAATAGGTGGTACTGATCTTGACCCGAACTCTGCCCTTGTGCTCCCGCAGTTCGGCGAGCGTGGCCTCAAGACTCATGAAGAACTCACGCACGATAGGGGCCAGGGCCGCCCCGGCGGGAGTCAGGGTCAGGGACTTGCCCCGCTCGAACAACTTCAGGCCCCAGATGTCCTCGAGGTACTTGAGCTGATGGCTGACGGCGCTTTGGGTGATATGCAGCTCCTCGGACGCCGAGGTGAAGGTGGCGTGCCGCGTGGCCACCTCAAAGGCGCGCAAGGTGGCTGTCGGTGGCAGATGTCTCATGGCAGGGTTCTCAGCGGACGTTTATGCGCGCGAGTTATGAGTGAGAGTTCATGTTAGAGCCTGGCGGCCTGCTGCCGAAAGTACTGGAAAAACGCCGCCATCGGCCAACCCAGATTGCGTTAGCCGTTCTGCGGCGTATCCGCGCGACTGAGGCGTGCGTAAATGTGGTCGACCACGGGGGTAACTCTACAATCGTGTCGATCACGTAGTGCGGGCCAGAAGGGGAAACATCTGGCTGATGTTGGCACGCTCGGCGACCAGTTCGTCAGCGGGCAACGCCTTATATTGATCGTACGCCAATTCAAATGCATTACCCGAGCAGGTAGGCGCGACCGTACACCTTCCAACACTATGACCTACCAGGATAACGGGCCAGCTATCGTCGATCTTTACGCATACAGCGACTTCGCCGCTACCAAGGCAATGACATTGGCCAGGGCGCGCCGGATACGGGCGCCCTTGGAAAAAACTAAACGACGAAACACCCGCTGAACGATTTAGCCAATTTGTTGCGTCGGCCAATTGAATCCACAGCCAGAAGCCGACATTGCAACCGACGTCGTACTTCAAAAGCTTCAGCAGAAGTATCGGACAACAGTTAGCAAGCGGATCGTCCACTGAGTACTAGCCGCTTATTTAAGTGGTTTCGTTGGCGAAAGCGTCTGCCCTATCCCTGACAGCGAGCCTCAGGAACCAAGCAGCCGATGAGACAGTCGGCTGGCCCCGGGCGGGCGGCCCGTGATGCGTTTGAATGCACGGCTGAAGGCTGCTTGAGAGGTGTAACCGAGGTTCTGCGCCACGGTTTCGATGGGGACCCTGTCTTGGATCAGCCACTGACTGGCGAGGTGCATCCTCAATTCGGTGGCATAGCGTAGTGGCGGCGTTCCGATTGTTGCCTGGAAGCGTTCAGCAAAGACAGAGCGGGAGGAATTGCACTCCTCTGCCAGCTCCGACACTGTCCAATTGCGACCCGGGTGACGATGGAGCGCCAGAATGGCGCGGGCCAGTCTGGGGTCACGTAGCGCAGCGACCAAGCCAGACGCATCGTCACAACCACATTCAACCCAACCCCGTACGATCATCGCGGCGACTACATCAGCAAGACGGGCGAGAATCCCGGCGAAGCCGATGCGACCCGAGCAGATTTCTCCTTTCATGGCGGCGAGTATCGGAATGAGCCCGGGGTAACGATCGCTTGTGGCATCGACGGCCATCAGGCCCGGCATCAAGGGCCCCAGCCCCTGCATTCCACCAAGATCGAACTGCATGCAGCCGTAAAAAAGAATGGTGCTGGGAATGGCGCTGGTCGTAGGGCACAGGTTGACGGCGCTGACTGTATCACCCAAAGGCGCCGACTCGAAGTAGCTGATGTCCTGGATCGGTTCCCCCACGCGGGACAGAAGCTGATGCGCCGCGCCCTGAGGCAGGAACACCGCATTCCCTGCGGACAATTCATGCAGCACGCCATCTTCCGTGCGCAGCACAGCAGAGCCGACAGCGAGGTAGTGAAAGTAGGCATGTCCAGGCTTGGCGTTCAAGCTGATGCCGAACGATGGTCCGGTTTGGATGCGACGGTACTGGACGCCACGCAGGCGCATGCCGGTCAGTAATTCGCTGATGAGATCGGAAGAAAGGGCGAAATGCTCAGACATGTTTATTCCGGTGTTTTGATCAATAACTACAGACGCTCCATCATAGTTAATCCTGATTTTGATGCCTAGACTTGGGTTCGCGTCAATTTTAGGGAGATATTTATAAATGAATAGCAGCGTATGTAACACCGGATCCGATATCGACCATGGCAGTTTTGATGATATAGAACCGAAGATGCCGGCGTGGATGGCGGTATTCTCGCTGGCAATGGGTGTGTTCGGATTGCTGACCGCCGAGTATCTTCCGGCCAGTCTGCTGACCCCCATGGCCACCGACTTGGGTGTATCCGAAGCTATCGCGGGACAAGCGGTGACGGTGACTGCCGTCGTGGCACTGTTTGCCGGATTGCTGGTACCAGGCTTCACGCGAACGCTTGACCGACGCACAGTGCTTTTGGGGTTTTCAGTCCTCATGATTGCATCCAATCTGCTGGTTGCCTTGTCGTCCAGCATATGGGTGCTGATGGTCATGCGTGTTCTGTTGGGGGTGGCACTGGGTGGTTTCTGGTGCATGGCCGCGGCCGTCGCAATGCGTCTGGTCCCGGCCTCGCTGCTCCCCCGCGCGCTGTCGATCATTTTCAGTGGTATTGCAGTAGGAACGGTCGTCGCGGTCCCACTTGGAAGTTACTTGGGCGGACTGTACGGCTGGCGCTCCGCTTTCCTCGCAGCGGCTGCCGCAGGCGGCATCACTCTGCTCTTCCAGTGGTTCACCCTGCCACACATGGCGCCGCGCAGTCCGGCACGACTCAGAACCGTGTTGGATGTGCTGATGCGTCCCGGCATTGCTATCGGCATGTTTGGTTGTGTACTTGCACACACAGGCCATTTCGCCCTGTTCACCTATATCCGACCATTTTTGGAAAGCACCACCGGAGTGGGTACGGATGGGCTCGCTCTTATGTTGCTAGGGTTCGGAGTGGCCAACTTTGTTGGCACGATGCTGACCGGGTGGCTGATTGCGCGCAGTCTGCGCGTGACCCTGGCGCTCATGCCTGCGCTGGTAGGGCTGGCAGCGCTGGCTCTGGTGTTTTTGCCTGCCTCAGTACCGGGGCAAGCGCTGTTGGTTGGGTTTTGGGGGTTGGCATTCGGGGGCGTCCCGGTGGCGTGGTCCAACTGGGTAGCACGTTCAGTGCCTGACCAGGCGGAAAGCGCGGGCGGGATGGTGGTGGCCTCGGTGCAGTCTTCCATCGCAGCGGGTGCCGCCGCGGGAGGAGCAATGTTTAGCTTCAGCGGCATCACTGGCGTCTTTATAGCTGGAGGGATCGTGATGCTGTTGTCTGCGCTGCTTATTGCATGGCGCGTCAAAGTCCAGCCGTCCCCTGTCGGCGATTCCACAGGTCTGGCGCTGCATCTTTAAGGCGTCGGGCCACTTTGGTTTTCGGTATCCCGACCGAATAACGTAGGGCTATCTCTCATCTTTAACCTGAGCAGCCACAAGGGAAGGCTTTGTACGGCGTATCATCAGATGACATATAGAATCACTAGTTGACACATAGAGCATTTGATCTTCTAATGAACTGGCGACCGGACGAACCCGGTCGCCGTTCTTGATAAAAACAATTTGGAGAACAGGCATGGTTGATTTGAATCCCTATCGCGGGCGCCTCAGGTCCTTACGCGCTGTAGGGCTTGGCAATGCGCTTGAATGGTTTGACTGGACGCTCTATGCGACGTTTTCTGTGTATCTGGCCCGAAATCTTTTTGATAAAACCGATGCGCGCTCTGCCATGCTCTCGACACTTGCGGTATTTGCAGTCGGGTTTTTTGCGCGCCCGGTGGGGGGACTGATATTCGGCCGGCTGGCAGACCGTCTTGGGCGACAGAAGATCATGCTGATCACCATGTCACTTCTGGCACTCAGCAGCGTTGGCATCGCAGTGATTCCAAGTTACGGCGATATCGGTTTGCTCGCTTCAATTGCACTGATGTTCTTTCGGCTGTTGCAAGGAATTGCCCACGGTGGCGAGACCGGGGTGTCGTACACCTATGTCGCCGAAATCGCTCCCAAAGAGCATCGCGGTTTATGGTCCAGTTCGATTTATCTGGGTGTCATTGTTGGCGTCATCGCGGCGACGATCGTTGCTGCTGCGTTAACGTCAATGCTCGGCCCGGACGCGATGAATGATTACGGCTGGCGTATCGGTTTCGGGATCGGCGGAGTGCTCGGTATTTATGTACTTTTCATGCGTCGTAACGTTGAGGAGTCGCATGTCTTTACAGCGCAGGAAGAGAAACGCCAACCCAGCCGAAAATTGTCGCGGGGCGAACTTTTCCGTATTGCCCGTAATCTGGTGATGCTCAACTGTTCAGCTAATCTGACCTATTACACCTGGGTGACTTTTGCCCCGGCGACCGCCATCACTCGAGGCATGGACCCCGGGGGCGCCTACCGCGCCAGCCTGTTTGCCATGATTCTGTGTGTGATCTGGTTACCGATCTGCGGAATGATATCGGACCGGATCGGTCGCAAACCGGTCATTGTCGCGTGGGGCATACTGGTTGTGTTGTTGACGTATCCGATCTCCGTCATGGTCACTACCGAGCCCCACACGCTGTTTTGGGCTCAGGTGATCGGTCTCGGCGCCTGGTCGTTGATTGCCTCGATTTTCCCTGCGGTGTTGTCGGAACAAGTACCGACCCAGGCACGCGCCCAGGGCGTCGGTTTCGTCTCGTCGGTCTCGGTTGCCCTGTTCGGCGGCACGGCCCCTTATCTAAATACTTACCTGACGGGCATCGGCCTGGAATATGTCTATAGCTACTACGTCATGAGCCTGGGACTAGTTGCTGTTGCCGCAGGATTTCTGATCCGCGAAACGGCGGGCGTTGACCTTTGCGAAATTGATGCACGGAACGTATCGACAAACATCGCTACGCCCTCCATGCCTGCAGCGAACACCCACCGCGACACAGCCCGTTAAACCTGAAGCCTCGCACTGCGCTTCGCCCACGGCGTGGCGCTTTTGGCTGGAATAGTTAAATACCTATGAGACATATCTCGCAACCCCTATCCGAGCTGTGTGAGGCCTCAGCGAGCGATCTCTGTGCCGCGTTTGCCAGCGCAGACGTATCCCCGGTCGAACTCGCCGCTGCTTGTCTGGCGCGAGCTGAAAGTATCAATTCTACGCTTAACGCATTTACGGTCATTGATCACGACGGAGCATTGGCGTCGGCGAAAGCTGCGCAAGTGCGCTGGAGTCGTGGGCAGCAACTGTCGGCCATCGATGGGATACCGATCACGGTCAAGGATCTGATCGCGTGCGAAGGCCTGGATGTTCGCTACGGCAGTCTTTCTGGGGGCCGTTCTCCCGCCATGTCGGATGCACCTTCCGTTCAACGGTTGCGAGCCGCTGGCGCTGTCATTCTGGGTTTGACGACAACGCCTGAGTTTGGATGGAAGGGAGTGACGGACAGCCCGCGCAACGGAATTTCACGCAATCCCTGGAATCCATCCATGACCTCGGGCGGTTCTTCAGGAGGCGCGGCGATTGCGGCAGCAACGGGAGCGGGCGTGCTTCATCTCGGCACCGATGGTGGAGGATCAATCCGCATTCCCGCCTCTTTTTGCGGTGTGGTTGGACACAAGCCCACGTTTGGCCGCGTACCGACGCACCCCGCCAGTACGTTCGGAACCCTGGCCCACGTAGCGCCAATGGCTAGAACCGTCGGCGACGTGATACTCATGCTCGACATCCTCAGCGGCCGCAGCTTGCGCGACTGGAGCCAACCACCGACGGCTTTTGCGGGCATCTGTGCCCGCCCATTCCAATGGAAAGGGGTGAAGATCGGGTATTGGGAAATGCCATGTATCGGGCCTGTGGATCACGAAGTCGACGCAATCGTGCGTTCCACAATCAATGCACTGGCGCAGGCGGGTGCAACCGTGGAACCGATTCGCCTTCCAGACCAGGACTCGTTGCCAGAGATGTTCAAAAATCATTGGTATGTGGGGGCCGCGGCGCGAATCGCTGGAATCGACGAAAACGCACAGACCCAATGTGATCCCGGTCTGCTTGCGGCAGCTGCGCTTGGGCGGGAACTCAGTGCGGTGGACCACGCAGGATCGCAAGTGGCAAGGGCACAATATGGCGCGAAGATGGATGCGCTTCTCGCCCAATACGACCTTGTGGTATCGCCGACGGTTGCCATCGCGCCGTTTGAAGCGGGGGCCGATGTCCCCGCAGCCCTCAGCTATACCAGTTGGATCGAGTGGGCATCGTTCACCTTTCCCTTTAACCTCAGCCAGCAACCCGCCTGCTCTGTCCCCTGCGGCCGCACACGTATGGGCTTGCCAGTCGGACTGCAGTTCATTGGAGCGCGGGGGGCCGATGAGAACGTTCTGATTGCCGCATTATCTTATGAAGAGATGTTTACCGAGCGCTTTCTGTCCAGTGGCGCCGCCTGGCCCTTGCGACCGCAAGCCTGTGCATGAGATCCCGGATCAGGTCCGCCCGGGCATTGCCTCCACGCATGGGCGAATCCGCTGATCGATTGCCAGATGAGGATCGCTGGCGCGATCCTCGATCATTAATTACCTATCGCATGCCGGGCCAATCCGAATACCCGGTAGCGTCACCTCCGTACCAGTATTCCTTGGGGGCCTCTGCCAGCGGCGCGCCGGCACGGAGCCTGTCGACGAGGTCGGGATTGGCGATGAACGGCCGGCCCAAACTGACCAGGTCGGTATTGCCCTGGGACACGGCCAGTTCGGCCAAGGCCAGCGTGTACTGATTGTTGGCTATGTAGGCGCCCCGAAAACGCTTGCGCAGCTGTTCAAAGGTCACCCCACCGGACTCCTCGCGACTCATTTGCGTGATGCCTTCAATGTCGTGGACGTAAAGCAATCCCAGATTGGATAATTTGTCCAGAAAAGTGCCGTATGTGTCCATCGTGTCGCTATCAAGCGGGGTGTCACCCGGCGTCGTGGTGATAGGTGAGATTCTGACACCGACACGATCCGCACCCCATACCCCGATCACCGCGTTAATGACCTCCAGGGGAAACCTCAAGCGATTATGAAGCGCGCCCCCATATTGGTCAGTGCGGTGGTTGGTACTGTCACGGATGAATTGCTCCAGCAAATAATTGTTCGCGCAATGCACCTCTACTCCGTCAAAACCTGCTAATTGCGCATTCACTGCGGCACGACGATAGTCCTCCACGATCAGCCCTATCTCGTCGGTCTCCAACGCCCGCGGGATGACAAAATCCTTCATTCCATCGTGCACCCGGATCTGCCCAGCCGGCTTCACGGCCGAGGGTGCCACCGGAAGTTCGCCACCCTGCATGTCGGGATGCGACATGCGGCCGGTGTGCCACAGCTGAAGGAAAATCTTCCCATCCTGCCGATGCACTGCATCGGTGATGCGTTTCCAGGCGGCCACTTGCGTGTCGCACCAGATACCCGGCGTTCGGGGATAACCACGGGCCTGCGCGGAAATATTCGTCGCTTCGGTGATGATCAGACCGGCCCCGGCGCGTTGCGAATAGTAGTCCGCAGCGTAGTGCGCAGGGACCCCGTCATCGTCGGATCTGCTGCGTGTCATCGGTGCCATGACAATACGGTTCTTCAGGTGTAAACCACCCAGGGTGACAGGCTGAAGGACCGGACTTTTATCAGGTGTATACATAGGATTTGCTCTTATCAGGCTGGGTTGATAAAGGCAGGATCCGGCGGTCCGACACTTTTCAGCTTTCGGTCGTGGCGGCACATTGTTGAATCCGTATACCGACCGCGCCGATCGTCTCGCCCGTTGCCGGAGTGATCTGCCCAAGCTGTAGAGTTTATGCAACACATGCGGCGCCAAGAAGGTGCCTTGTGAACCTATGACTGCGACTCACAGTCAGCGGGCCGCGGAATATAAGTCACCAGCGAAAGATCCGGTCGGCCGTGCGGGGTCAGCGCTATGTACGTAAACTCGATAGGTCCTGCCTTGGGATGCAAGAGGCGTTTACAGCCTTCATCGAACCCTTTCACATCCGTATCCGGCCACCAGTCACGGAACTCGGGGCTCAGGTCATTGAGTTCATTCACCAGCCTATCGAAAGGCGCCTTGTCATCGGCCTGAGCACGGGCTGCTCGGAAGGTGGAGATCATGCCTCGCGCCATGTTCTCCCAGTCCAGGATCAGCGTGCGGTAAGGCTGATAGAGGAATAAAAGGCGCAACGTATTGCGCTCGTCAGGTTGCAGCGATCCATAATCGACAAACAAAGCAGCGATAGCGTCATTCCAGGCGAGGATATCTAGCCGTGAGTTGCGAACATAGGCAGGTATCGGATCCATCTCCCGAACCAGCAATTTCAGACCGGAGCTTACCTCGCCGCTCATCGAGACCGGGCGCGCTGTGCGTGCTCCCAAAGCCAGTAAATGCGCAGCTTCCACGCTGTCGAGATTGAAGACTTTCGACAGCCGTTGCAGTGCTGCGGTCGAGGGTTTGATATCGCGCCCCTGTTCAAGCCACGTGTACCAGCTGACACTGACCCCGGCGAGCAATGCCACCTCTTCTCTACGAAGCCCGGGGGTCCGCCGGGGCCCTGGCGGGAGGCCAAAGTCCGCCGGGGTCAGACGCGCCCGGCGGCTGGCCAGGAAGACCCCAAGCTCGCGGCGTTGCTCATTGGATGATCTGTTCGACATGCGATGCCCGCCTGGATTTCGATCCGGAATTCACTCGCAGGAAGATCAGTCTCGCCGCAGGCTCGCACCGATCTCGGCGGCGGCCTTCAGGACGAGAGGAAGATGTTCCGGCTGACCATTGCTTATCGCAAATTGCGGGGTCAGGGTCGCAATGCTGACGCTGGCAACCAAGTCTCCCTTGTGATCCAGAATGGGCGCCCCAAGGCCTGACATACCAAGCGTGAAGTCATTAACCGCAAACTCCCACCCCCGCTGTCTGATGTCTGCCGCCGCTGATTCCAGAGCGACCGGATCGACCGTTGAGAGCTCGGTCGGACGCTCCAGCGGACCGTTCAGAACTTTGGCGCGCTCCTCGGCTGAAAGGTAGGCGAGTAGCACCCTGGGACCGCCGCTATGGTTCAACGAAACCCGGGTGCCAATGCCGGACCAGCGTGTGTGGATGTGCAAATCAGGCGAGTTGACTCTGTCCAGACAAAGGGCCGAACCATCGAAGTAAGTCCAGAGGAAAGCGGTCGCGCCAGTTTTTTCTGCCAGACGCGTAAGGGCTGGAGCCGCGATGGCGCGCAGATCGTTGCCATATTGCACGCCCGGCATCAGAAGCAGCACACCCGGGCCAAGGGCGTAGGTCTTTGTGGCATCGTCGAACTCGATGAAATCGCCGCCTGCAAGGGTATGTAACAGGCGACGCGTGGTTGCTTTGTCCAACTCTGTCAGTCGAGTCAGTTCTGCCAGCGACAATCGCAGAGCGTTAGGCCCAAATGCGCGCAGGATCATCATCGCGCGCTCCACCGCGCGCACTTTGGACAGTGGGCTGGCTGTCGTATCGGTCATGAAGTTACTCCAAATAAATGTTGAATTAGCCAGATCGTGTCACCTGATGACCCAATATATCATCAGTTGACATTAATGCAATGCCCGAGCTTAAATTCACGTAGTCCTATGTGCTCAGCCATTCGATCACTCATTACAGTTCGCGGAGTAAATACCTATGACCGAGATAAAGACGCTCCCGACATCCGAGAAGCAAGCCGGTGCCGACATCATCGTCAGCCAGACCTCAGCATCGCGCCAGGGCGCTCGCGAAACCTGGGTCGAGGTCCCAACAGAGGACGGGCCTGCAGCGGCTTGGTGCTACTGCGATCGCCACTCTTATTGGCCGGGTGACACAGTGCTGTTGCATGTGTCTTCAAACACCGATCAAGTCGCCCTGAGGATCTACCGCGATGGCGCTATGACGCGGACTGTGTACGAAACAACGCTTCTCGAAGCTCCCTTTCATGCCCTGCCCGACCGGGTCTATGAGCGTGGATGCAACTGGCCGGTCTTCTCGCAATGGACCATTGCCGGGAACACCCAGGCAGGCGCCTATGTGGTCGAAGTTGTCAATGCAGCAGGTGTCGTCCTCGGGCATCATCTGTTTTTCGTGAGGGCGATTCAAAAGCACTCGGACTCTTTAGTACTGGTAGCCGCAACTTCTACCTGGACCGCGTACAACGATTGGGGCGGTGCGAACCACTATTTCGGCATACATCCGGGCACAGCGCGAGGGCGCTCTCCCCTGCTGTCAACTCAGCGTCCCTGGGCGCGTGGACAAGTCTGGCTGCCAGCGGATGCGCCGCGTTCGATTAACGCCAGACGCCCGCAAAAACCGGGGCCTGCACGGTACGAATTCATCGAATGGGCTTCGCTCCACGGTTTCAGCAAATACTATGCACTCGCTGGATGGGCCTCCTACGAGCGTCCGTTCGTGATCTGGGCAGAAGAGCAAGGCTACTCGGTCGATATCATTACCCAGGAAGACCTGCATCGAGAGCCCGACGCCCTTGACGGCTATGCTTGCGCTGTTTTTGTCGGACACGACGAGTACTGGACCCGGGAAATGCGCGACCACGTGGATGCCTTTGTCGAACGCGGCGGGAACGTTGCACGCTTCGCCGGCAACTTCATGTGGCAGATTCGACTGGAGGATGACCACAAGCGGCAAGTTGCCTACAAGTACGATGCTCGCACGCTTGACCCCTTCGTTCGAATTGATCCCGCGAGACTGACAAGCGCATGGGAAGACCCTTTGGTGAACTACCCGGGCGCCAGCACATTTGGCGTGAATGGACTTCGCGGCATCTACGCGGGCTTTGGTGGCATGGCCCGACGCAGCCCGCGCGGATATCAAGTGTTCCGGCCGCAACATTGGTGTTTTGCAGACACGGGCCTTGCCTATGCGGATATGTTTGGCGAGGAGGCCAACATTTTCGGCTACGAAGTAGACGGGCTCGACTACAGCTTTGTCCAAGGACTTCCTGAACCACTGGGCACTGATGGTGCGCCCCTGGGGCTGGAAATCCTGGCCATGGGGTGGGCTACTTCTGCCGAAAATGGTCGGGGTGAAGATGCGTACTCTTTCATGCTTGGCGACCGCGATGCCCGGTACCGTGCATCTTTATTGGCGCCTGAGCTTTCGGAGGAAAGTGTCCGTCAGCACAGTCGCGGCACCGGCATGATTGTCCATTTCAACAAAGGAAAAGGAAAGGTTTTCACCGCCGCTACCTGTGAATGGGTGCACGGCCTCATGGTGAATGATCTATACACTGTGATGATAACTAAAAATGTCCTTAACCATTTTTCGCGCCCGTAAGATTAAATCCCTACCCGTTTTCTGATCATCTGTACCAAGTGTGTTGGCGCCGACGCCGACTTGACCTAGTCGCCGAGATGTCACTGACCCAGTGTGACTCTTCACGAACCATTGCCTGTTCTAGATTGGTGCCTATTTAAGTTGGGTAAATCATACATCGGCAATTCGGTCAATTTGGCGTCGGCGTCAACCCAAAACTGACATCGCGCGCCAGCCATCCGGCATTCAGTTTCTCAACCTTGAGCAAAACCTCACCAAGCTGTTGGTCGCGCGGAGGAAAGAGGTCGCTGAACTCTCGACCGATCATCATTTCGATCAGGTCACGCTCGGTAATGTCGGCCAGTTCCAGGGTGTCGACGGTCTTGCCACCCTTGAGCACCGTGGCACGATTGCAGATACGGAATATTTCATCCATGCGGTGCGAGACATAAACAATGCACGCGCCTTTGCGGCGGAACTCATCAAGAATCCTGAATAGCTTTTCTGCCTCATGAGAGGTCAGCACTGCCGTGGGTTCATCGAAAACCAGCACCGACGAATTACGCGACAGTGCCTTGCAGATCTCCACCGCCCGCTGATACGCCGCCGGCAAACTGCCGACAGGTTGGCGCGCATTGATATCGCTGAAACCCAGTTCATCGAGAATCGCCCGGGCCTGTTTACGCATCACCGTCCACTGCACGAATCCCTTGCTCTTGTCCAGATCATCGATGCAGATGTTCTAGGCCACCGACAAATGCGGAGCCAGGGCAAACTCCTAGTGGATGATCGAAGTACCCAGTTTGAGGTATCGCCAGGGTTGCGAATATCGACTTTTTCGCCGTTCAGGCTGACCCCTCCCATATTGCGCACATAGGCGCCGGACAGGATCTTTATCAAGGTCGACTTGCCGGCGCCGTTCTCGCCCATCATCGCGTGATTGTCCCCTCACCTGCCGAGAAACTCGCATTGTTTAGCGCGCCGATATACCGCCGAATTCTTTTGAGACATCGAACATCTCTACGGCAGGCTTGTGCATCGCATTCATACTGTTCACCGTCTATAAGCCGTCACCGTTCGAACTGTAACCTCCGACAAAAACGTGGTGGTCACAGGCCGGTTTGCGCATCATCGATTTGCTGATTACCTCGTTGGTGTTCTCGATCCTCATCGAAATTGCTGGTTTGCTGCTGTTCTGGGGCGATCAGGGTTGGCGACACAGCCAGGCCATGTTGAATAGCAAATTGGGATGGCTCAGCGAGCACTTCAAAGCTTCACTCATCCTCCAACAACCTGGACAAACGATTGGCCGGTGGCTGGATTTCCTCAATCAGTGGCTGTTGGTTAAGACTGGCTTTGCGGATTTTGCCCGGCACGCGCGGGTGTCGAGCCAGGGAAACGGCTCTTGGCGCTGGGTCAACCAACTCTACCTGAGCGTTGAAGATTTTGTGCTGGCAGCGGTGTATATGGCCTTTACCTTCGTGGTGCGTCTGACCATTCTGGTCCTGGCCACGCCGCTGTTCTTGCTGGCCATGTTCACTGGTTTTGTCGATGGTTTGATGCGCCGTGACCTGCGCAAATTTGGAACCGGGCGAGAAAGCAGTTTTGTCTATCACCGCGCTAAACGAGCATTGATACCGCTGCTGATCGTGCCTTGGGCGTTTACTTCTCCTTGCCCTTTTCGCTTAACCCCATAGCTATTTTTTTCCTAGCGCGGTGATGCTAGGAAAAGTCTGATTATCTGATCGGGCGAGTTTTTTTGAATCTCAGGCCGAGAGGGCATCAAAAATCGATGCCTACTTCGGAGCTTCCCTAGAGCCACTTTCCCAGTCAGTTTTAAATTCATTTATTGCTCCTCAAACTAAGCATAGTTAATAACATAGCTCTGAGTGACATGGCATAATCAAGGCGATTTGGTGAGTTGAGTAGCGCCCCATCATCTGAACTGGGGCGGGGCGAATTTGTATTTATTGACAGTGCATAGCCACAAGCTACCTAGAAGCACACGTCGAACAACGATCAGAAGCTATATGTCACCTTCAGGCTGCCAGTGGGCGATGTTTTTCGTTGAACAATTGGACTATTTCGTGCATCACCAGCCAACTGCGTAAAACCTGCTGCGGCAACTACGCTCCAGTCTTGATTAAGCTTGTGCATCCAGTCCATATTCAGTGAATAGGAATAAATTCCAGACTTGGCATCATATCGAGTAACCCCCGATGCGGCCGACTGTGATGCACTTACCCCGTAGTAAGTCTGCATGTACTTGCTGGTCCCCCAACTACTGGTCAGCGCCAGCGTCACAGCGTTTTTCGATGACGTATAGAGCGGGCTGACAATGCTGAAATGCAGGGCCTCACCATTGCTTCGCTGAGAAAACGGCACTTCAGCCTGCAATTGCAAATTAAGCCAGTCGGTCACCTCGTATCCTAGGCCAGGCAAACCGATAGCTGAGCCCTTAACGTCACCCATACCTCGCAAGTAGTCGCTACCATAGCTGAGCGAGTCGTTATCCACGTCACGATCCTTTCTGCCTGCGCGATAACTCAGCGCAGCGCTGTAATCAAATTTGCCGATGTTGTTACCGTAACCGATACCACGCGTGGAGCTGACGAAGAAACCATTTACCATAGAGTAATCAATCACTAGGGCCGTCGTGATTCGGCTTTGATCCGAACCAGAATAACGTGGCGCAACATCTACGCTTCCTCCTAGGGTCAACTCGTTGCCCTGTTTCTGTTCTGCTGCCAGTATTGGGGTTGCCAATAACGCGAGGACAAATCCTGACAAAAATTTTTCCAGGGTATGCCCCGAGAGTGAATGGAGGAACTTATGACTCAGTTCGATGCTTCTCATTAAGGAAGTCCTTGTGGGTTCAACTGACTACGATACAAGCGGTTTTAAACGCCAGAACGCTCAGTTTGAATGCTGACCCTGAAGTTCTCATGAGCCAAAAATGAAGAAATACTGAAGCTAGTACCAGTTCTGCAAACCTGATAGATTTACTGGCACCGTTTTTTTCTTCAGACGTTCTTCATTCACTGTTGATAAAATCACTATTGTGAAAATTCTCCTAATCGAAGACGACATCGATCTCGGCAATGGCGTACGTATTGCCCTTACAGACCAAGGATTAGATGTCATATGGGTTCGCCGTAAAGTGGATGCTCTGCATCAACTCGATCTATGCGTGCCAGAACTTGTATTGCTCGACCTCGGCCTGCCCGACGGTGATGGCATGAGCCTGATGGCGCGTCTGCGTCAGCAGCTCAAGGGGATCCCCGTCATCATCCTGACTGCTCGGGGCACTCTGCAAGATCGCTTGACTGGGCTGGATGCCGGTGCAGACGACTATCTCGTCAAACCTTTTGTTCTCGCTGAGTTATTGGCCAGGGTGAGAGCACTTGTGCGGCGCAGTTACGGTTTTCAGAATGAGGTGATAGAGATTCGAGGGCTATCTCTCCATGTGCCGACTCGTCGCGTGACAGTGAGCGAAAGTCATGTTGATTTGACGGCAAGTGAATACGCGCTGCTTGAAACGTTAATGTTGCGTTCTGACCGTGTTCTGACCCGTAGTTTTCTGGAAGAAAGGATCTTCGGTGCAAAAGAAAATATGAGTAATGCGCTCGATGTACATATGGGAAATTTGCGTCGCAAAATTGGTGATGGCTATGTGCGAACTGTGAGAGGTGTGGGGTTTGTCATTGAAACCGTACCCATTCAGAAGGGGGCAGGTTGATGCGTAATTTTTGGCGCTATCTGAGAATTCCAACGCTCATACGGCGAATTATGATCTCCCAGATGCTATTACTCACGCTGCTTTGGTGTATTTTTCTGACCTACATTTTATGGAATAACTTACGCAGCCCTCCAATGCTATCAGGCAACAAAACCTATGAAACCATCCTGACATTGGTGGATCGTATGGGGGATCGCCCGCACGATCTAACCGATGTGCTGGAAACATTCAGCAAGGCATTGCGGGAAGGCTATGGCGGAGGTGAAGACCCAAAAATGTCAATCAGCCTAATCGTTCGGAAGAATAAAGAGATAATTTATTCATCTGATGGCGCTCCAGTAGGAGTGACAAACACCGATTATGGGATGATTCAGAGTGTTCAGAGTAACGGCCGCACCTGGACTAGTCGTACTCTGAAGTCTAGGAGATCCGACACAGAGGTGACACTGCTCACTCCTGCTGGCGGTTGGAACTTCTTCATATACCTGAACTCGCGCGGATACTACATATTACCGCTACTGGTATGCATTCCTTTTCTTTTGTTTCCTGCGTGGCTGTCAATCCGCATTGCAATGCGTCCCTGGAACAAGGTGGCAAATGAAGTTTCCCTCCGAACACCAGAAGATCTTTCTCCCTTAAAAGCAGTTCCAAAGCACAAGGAGCTTCGCCAAATAGTCGACGCGATTAATATATTCCTTGCCAGGGTACGAGAAAGCACTGAAAGGGAACGGACTTTCATTGCAGATGCCGCTCACGAACTGCGTACTCCCCTGGCTGCAATGCGAGTCAATGTTGAAGCTTTGCAGTCCGATGTAAGCAACGTTAGTCGACAGGAATTGCTTGCAGGGATTATTCGTAGCAATAGCCGTGCTGCTCGTCTCATCAATCAGTTGCTGCTGCTGATGCATAGTGAAGCGCGCATTGACACTGCTATGGAGCCTGTGCCGCTGACGACGCTCATACAAGAGCGAATGGCTGAGTTGGCACCGCTAGCTGCTGAGAGCCGAATTGAGCTTGAATTCTACTCTCATGATGAAGTCTGGATTACAGGTGTCAGGGAACGCCTGATGTCGCTGATCGACAACTTAATTGAAAATGCTGTGAAGTACAGTCCTGAAGGCGGGCGGGTTGAAGTAGAGGTACGATCGTTAGAAAAATCCATTCAATTGCGTATCTCAGATGCAGGGCCCGGAATCATGGTTGAATTGAAGGAGCGGGTGTTCGACAGATTTTTTCGTGATCCCAATCAGATACAAAGCGGGAGTGGATTGGGGCTTGCAATAGTCAAAGCGGTTGCGCAGCAACACAACAGCAGTGTTTTACTAAGTACGTCTGCAGAAGGTGGGCTCATGGTTATTGTTGATATCCCAAATCACAATTCCGTCTGAAAGAGAACGCAATTTTAGTCCCAATCATGCGTAGGACACTTACCAGAATAATGGAGCATAAATTGAAATATTTGGCCCTGACTACAATATTATTTTCTATATCACTTAGCGGATGCGCCATAACCGTCAGCGATTTGAAAAACAGCAAATCATCCTTAGACGGCAGTTTCATTAGCAAGACGGGGTCCTCCGATACTTATCGAACCATAAGGCACATGGCAAGGCAGTGTATGGAATATGAGACATATTCAGGAAATCCGGTCATCGTATTAAGCGAGTTTGACGGTGAGCGTAAAGAAGGTGAGATCACTCAAAAGTTTCTTTCAGAAGGACTGTTGATCAACAACACGCTAATTCAGATAGAAAGTCATGATGGTGACAAAGCTAAGATCAGCCTATACACAACCAAGAATATCTTGAGTACGGGCATCAGGTCGCCAAAAGTGAGTGATATCAAGCGCTGGGCTGATGGCGATAGAAATTGCTAACACGACACTCTCGTACAACTCAGCAATACCTCGAAGTGTAGTGGTCAACTGATCCCGGACACGACGTTAAGTTTTTTCTCAGCCTGAGCCGGTGGCAGCCCACCATTAAATTGGTGCGGTCGAATCCAGTTGTACCGGTGCATCAAAAAATGGCTGATATCCCGCTGAGCTTGTTGGACCGTCGTGTAGCCCATGGTCGGTATCCACTCGGTTTTCAGGCTCCTGAACACCCGCTCCATCGGCGCGTTATCCCGTATCCGCTCCACGAACCCCACATTCCAAACGAATAGCTGACAGCTGATGCTCTGCTCCCGATTTCCCTTAGGAGCCCGCAACCATGATGCGTCCCGACGCCAAGGTCGAAAAAGTCTATCTCTACCCCAAACCTGTCGATTTCCGAAAGTCCATCGACGGCCTCGCCGCCCTGGTTGAATTGGATATCAAAGTGGCAGTGTTCGATCCCGTGCTTTTTGTTTTTCTGAATCGCCCCCGTAATCGGGTGAAAATACTTTATTGGGAGCGCAACGGCT
>NZ_CAXAOY010000031.1:0-35710 GCF_963970975.1 Pseudomonas sp. RA_15y_Pfl1_P11 | reverse complement strand
TCCCGAACTCAGTAGTGAAACGATGCATCGCCGATGGTAGTGTGGGGTTTCCCCATGTGAGAGTAGGTCATCGTCAAGATTAAATTCCGAAACCCCTGTTTGCTAACGCAAACAGGGGTTTTGTTTTGGGCGGTTGGAAAGAACACAGGGTGCGCGCTTGGGGGCTCTCATGACAATGCGCTGGCTTGTAAACAGCCCCGTCTCTGTCGCCCGGGCCACCCTGAGCCCCCAGACAAATATGCACAGTTATTTCTGAACCAGACCACTAGAATAGGCACCTAACCTTTTTTAGAGTCCGAGCCCTACTTATGCCCGAGCCGGTTGATGCCCTTGAGGTATCGGATTTACCACTGGACGACTTGGTGGCATGCCATGAGTGCGACTTGCTGATGCGCAAGCCAGTGCTTGCCGTCGGTGAAAAAGCCCAATGCCCACGGTGCGGTTATGAGCTTTATGCTCATCGCCACAACGTCGTTGAACGAAGTCTCGCCCTGGTACTGGCCGCGCTGCTGCTGTATATCCCTGCGAACTTTTTGCCCATCATGCAGCTCAATCTACTCGGGCAGTCCTCGGAAGACACCGTATGGAGTGGCGTTGTCGGTCTGTTCGATACCGGTATGCAGGGCGTCGCCGCCGTTGTGTTTCTTTGCAGCATGGCCATTCCGTTGCTCAAATTGCTCTGCCAACTGGCTGTGTTGCTCAGTGTCCGCTGGAATATCGGCCGCAGTTATGGGCTGCTGTTGTACCGCATCTACCATCACATGAAAGATTGGGGGATGTTGGAGGTCTACTTGATGGGCGTGCTGGTGGCGATTGTAAAACTCGCCGACATGGCCTCCATCACGCTCGGCCTTGGTCTGGTCTGCTTTGTCAGCCTATTAATGGTTCAGGTGCTGCTTGAGGTGGTGATGTCGCCCCACCAGATCTGGCAAGCGTTGTCAGGAGAGGACGATCATGCGGGCGATTGATGCGGGCATTCTGATTTGTACCGAATGCCATGAACTGAATAAACAAAACGCTGACTCCGACGAGCAGCTCTGTACCCGCTGCGGTGCGCTAATTCATGCTCGACGCCCGAACAGCCTCACACGCACCTGGGCGTTGCTGATCACGGCGGCGATTCTGTATATCCCCGCCAACCTGCTGCCCATCATGACCGTCAACTCGTTAGGGCAAGGCGAGCCCAGCACTATCATGGCGGGCGTGATTCAGTTGATGCAACACGGCATGTACCCCATCGCGGCGGTCGTGTTCATCGCCAGTATTCTGGTGCCCACATTCAAGTTGGTGGGCATTGGGCTGCTACTGTTCTCAGTGCAGCGCCACCAGCCGCTGTCTGCCCAACAACGCATTGTGATGTACCGCTTTATCGAGTTCATTGGCCGCTGGTCCATGCTGGATATCTTCGTGATCGCCATTCTGGTGGCGGTCGTAAACTTTGGGCGACTTGCCAGTGTCGAGGCCAATCTCGGCGCTGCGGCGTTCGCCAGTGTGGTGATCTTGACGATGTTCGCCGCAGTAACCTTTGATCCCCGACTGATTTGGGATAACACGGAGTCGGACGACGACAATGAGTGATTTGCCTAAAGCTAAAACCCGCCCGGCCTCCAATTGGTCGGCTATCTGGGTGTTGCCTTTGATTGCCCTGATCATCGGTGGCTGGTTGGGATGGCGTGCCTATTCCCAGCAAGGCCTCGAAATTCAGGTGCGCTTTGAGAGCGGTGAAGGGATCCAGGCCAATAAGACAGAAGTGGTCTACAAAGGCATGCCCGTGGGCAAGGTCAAAACCCTGGCCCTTGACGACGAAGGCAGCAATCGCGGGGTGATTGCCACCATCGAGATGAACAAGGACGTCGAGCAATACCTCAGGACCAACACCCGTTTCTGGCTGGTCAAGCCAAGCGTTACTTTGGCGGGGATCACCGGCCTCGAAACCCTGGTCTCGGGTAACTACATTGCTGCCAGCCCTGGCGACGGTGAGCCCACACGCAAATTCAAGGCACTCTCCGAAGAGCCGCCCTTGTCTGACGCCAAGCCCGGCCTGCACCTGACCATCAAGGCCGATCGCCTCGGTTCACTGGACCGTGGCAGCCCTGTGTTCTACAAGCAGATCCAGGTCGGCCAGGTTAAAAGCTACCTGCTCTCCAAGGACCAGAGCACCGTTGAGATCAAGGTCTACATCGAGCCGACCTACGCCAACCTGGTGCGCAAACACACGCGTTTCTGGAACGCCAGCGGCATCAGCATTGACGCCAATCTCTCCGGCGTGAAGGTGCGCAGCGAATCCCTCTCGAGCATTGTCGCTGGCGGTATCGCCTTCGCTACGCCAGAGAACCGCAAGGACAGTCCGCCAACCGACCCGAGCCTGCCGTTCCGCTTGTATGAAGATTTCGACGCCGCCGCAGCCGGTATCAAGGTCAAGGTCAAGTTCTCTGACTTTGAAGGCCTGCAGGCCGGCCGCACGCCTGTGATGTACAAAGGCATCCAGGTTGGCAGTCTGAAGACCTTAAAGATAAACCCTGATCTGTCCAGCGCCAATGCTGAGCTGACACTCGACCCCCTGGCGGAAGACTACCTAGTCCAGGACACCCAGTTCTGGGTGGTCAAACCTTCCATTTCTCTCGCCGGTATCACCGGGCTTGAGGCGTTGGTCAAAGGTAACTACATCGCCATCCGGCCCGGTGACAAAGGCACCCCGCCGCAGCGTGAATATGAGGCCCGTGCCAAGGCACCGCCGCTGGACCTGCGTTCCCCCGGCCTGCACATGGTGCTGCTCACCGATACCCTGGGCTCGCTGGATGTCGGCAGTCCGATCCTTTACAAGCAGGTCAAGGTCGGTTCGGTTCAGAGCTATCAATTTTCGCGCAAGAAAAAACAACTCGTGATCGGCGTTCATATCGAGAAGGAATACGAAAACCTGGTTAACGGTTCGACGCGATTCTGGAATGCCAGCGGTGTCACCCTCACGGGCGGCCTTACGGGAGGCATTCAGGTGAAAAGTGAATCCTTGGCCAGCTTGATGGCCGGCGGTATCGCTTTCGAAACGCCGGAGCCGAACGTGCCGTTGAAAAAGCGCATCCCGCGTTTCCGCCTGTTCGCCGACCGCGAGGCCGCCAACCAGCACGGCACATTGGTGACCATCAAAGTTGACCGCGCCGACGGCATGCGGCCTGGCACGCCGGTGCGTTTCAAGGGCCTGGATGTGGGCAAGATTGAAAGCATTGACCTCAGCGCCGACATGCAGTCGGTGTTGCTCAGCGCGCGTATCACTCAGGTAGCGGACCGCATCGCACGGGTTGGCAGTCAGTTCTGGGTGGTCAAGCCTGAGTTGGGCCTGATGAAAACCTCTAACCTGGAAACCCTGGTCACTGGGCAATACATCGAAGTGCAACCGGCAGCCAGAAATGGCGGGCCACAAAAGAGCTTCGTCGCCCTAGAACAGCCGCCTGAGGCTGCTCATAAGGAAGAAGGCCTGAGGCTGACACTCAGCGCCGCCCGCCGTGGTTCGCTGAAGGAAGGCGTGCCGGTCACCTATCGCGAAGTCACCGTGGGCAAAGTCACCGGCTATGAGCTGGGCCAGACCGCCGACCGTGTCCTCATCCATATCCTGATTGAGCCCAAGTACGCCGCCCTCGTGCGCAGCGGCAGTCGTTTCTGGAACACCAGCGGCTTCGGCTTCGACTTCGGTCTGTTCAAAGGTGCCTCCGTACGTACTGAATCGCTGGAGACCTTGATCGCTGGCGGTATCGCCTTTGCCACGCCAGACGGCGAACGCATGGGCAACGCGGCGCGGCCACAGCAAACCTTCCCGCTGTTCGACAAGTTTGAAGATGAGTGGCTGACCTGGGCGCCCAAAATTCCACTCGGCAAGTAACCGAGGCCCTTTCATTCGACGCACAACCCCAGCCCACAAAAAAGGCCGCGATCCATAAGATCGCGGCCTTTTGCGTTTCAGCTATTCAAGTCAGACCTCGTCCAACTCCGGCTCATCCGCCTGCACGTTCAACGTCGCCTTCACCACATCGTGACGACGGATGTACTTCCAATCCGCCTCATCGATATAGATCCCGTTCGGCCCGCTACCGCCTTCCAGGTCGATCGCCACCTGGGCGGATACCTGCGGCTTCACACTGGCCAAAATAGGCACGAAGCCCAACTGCAAGCTCGTCTCCAGCAATGCGGCCTGGTTCTTCTCATCGATGTCCGCTGCCTCGTCGAGGTAGTACGGCAAACGCACACGCCCGGCCTGGTCGCGGTCCATCAAGTGCAGCAACAAGTACATGTTGGTCAGTGCCTTGATGGTCATGGTGGTGCCGTTGGACGCCGCACCATCGATATCGGTATGAATCACCGGCTGACCGTTTACCTTGGTGATCTCGAACGCCAGCTCGAACAAATCCTTGAGGCCCAACTGGTTATGGTTGGCAGCCACTAGGCGCGCGAGGTACTCCTTGGCTTCTTCGTTCTTGTTGTCCTGCTCGGCGCTCTGGCTCAAGTCGAACACCGACAGCGTCTCGCCTTCTTCATACTGACCGGCACTGTGGATGATCTGGTCGATATGCTTGAGCGCTTCCTTGTTCGGCGCCAGCACGATGCGGAAGCTTTGCAGGTTGGACACCTGGCGCTTGTTGATCTCGCGGTTGAACAACGCCAACTGGTGCTCAAGGCTGTCGTAGTCGCTGCGGATATTGCGCAGGGTCCGGGCGATATCGGTGACGGCTGCACGGCGCGCCTTGCCCAGCGTCAGGGCTTCATCGGTACGGTGTGCATAAGCGTTGATCAGCAGTTGCAGGCGACGCTCAACGTCGTCCTCGCTGTCGAACTTGGCCACGCCCTTGAGGCGCACCTGCGCATACAGCGCTTCGATCTGGCCATCGGCGCGCAACAAACCTTGCCAGCTGTCCTGATAGTCATTAAGCAGCGGCAGCAGGTTGTCCATTGAATCGTCGACTGGGTCCATGAAGGGCGTACCGAACGGCAAGTCCGCCGGCAGCAACTGACGACGGCGCAAGGCGTCATCCAGCGTGCGCTGCTTGGCTTCCATGTCGCCGATCTGACGGCCGACCAATTGCAGCTTGGCCGACAACTGCTGGACGCGCTCGGTAAACGCATCACTGGAACGCTTCAACTCATCCTGCGCCGCTTCCATCTGCGCGAGGTTTTCCAGTTTCTCGCCTTCTTCTGCGCTCAGGGTCTGCGCGCGACGGAAGTCTTCCAGCGCTTTCTGCGCATCAAGTACCTGCTGGTACAGCGCTTCAGTCTGGGTTTTGCTCGCCGCGCGGTCAGACGCCACAGCCTGCTGGGTTTTCAGCTGCTTGAGTTCTTTTTCCAGACGCTCTTTCTGGTCGCGCAACGCCGCGCGATCCGCCAAGGCCTGCAATGCCGGCGGTTCAATGTGAGAGATGTCGATGGACAGCCCTGGCACTTCAAAACGCTCGCCTTTGAAACCATCGAGGATCTGCTCCAGGGATTTAACCCACAGGCCTTCCTCGTCCAGCGTAATGCCATGTGCGCCCAACGGCAGGCTGAACAACGAACTGTTGAACAGTCGCATCAGACGCTCGACATCTGGCTGTGAGAATTCTTCGCGCAGCTTGGCGTAGCTGTTGTTGTCTGCGTGATCCAACTGCTGCTTGACCGACTTCAAGCGTTTCTCCAAGTCGCGCAGACGCTCGTCCAGGTCCTCGGCGCTGAACTGTCGGGATTGCGCCAAGGCACCCGCCAACTCATCGTGAGCATCCTTGGCCGCCAGCAGTTGCTGCTCCAGCACCTTGACGTCATCGACCAACGCAAAGCGATGCTTGAGCACCGACAGCTCTCCCAGCCAACGCTGAATACTGCTGATCTCACGCTCCAGTCGCATCAACTCCTGGGTGCCACCGCGCTGGTCGTTCTGCAGGGCATCCTGCTCGTTACGGTAATGCTCGGCCTGGATCGTCAGCTCTTCCTTGCGTGCACTGGCGTAATCGGACCAAGTGCCCAGCAACGAATCCAGCAATGGCGACAGGCGATGCAACTTGCCGCGCAATACGTCACGCAACCGTACGCCATTGGCCAGTGCTTCAACCAATGGCCCGGCAGCAACCAGCGCGTTGTAGTCCTGTTCCATGCGTCGCACGTCACGGAAGGCTTCTTCGCACGCCGCGATGTAATCAACACTGCCGGAACGCAGGCTGTGTTCGAAGGCATCCAGGAACAATTGCTTGAGCTTGGCTGCGGTGATTTCGCGCATGTGCAGCAGGTTGATAAACAGCGCGCGGAACGTCTTGAGGCTCTGTTCGCTGGTAGAGCGCAGCGGAATCAGCGTCAGGTCCAGTGGGATCGACGTATGGCCACCCACCAACAAACGACGCAGCTCATCTGGCTTCAGTTCGTAGGCTTTGAGGCCTTCGCGTTCAAGGTTGGTGAACAGCTCTTTCTGACGCAGGCAGGTGTCATTCTTCTGGTAGTGGGCCAGGTCCAGCTTGCCGGCATAGGCAAAGAACTGGTGCCCGAAACCACCGCCTGGGCCGCGCCCGACCACGCCGATTACATGCGGGCCGTGGGGCAGGGAGACTTCCACGAGGATGTAGCTGGTGTCGGTAGCGAAGTAGAAGCGCCGCGATTGTTCCAGGGTGTACTTGCCGAAACTCATGTCCGACATGCGTGCCAGGATCGGGAACTGCAAGGCGTTGATCGACGCGGATTTACCCAGGTTGTTTGCGCCGTAAACCGACAGCGGTTCTTCCAGCGGGAACACACCCAGGCTGTAACCGGCGGTGTTCAATAGGGCGAAGCGGCGGATGCCGTAGCGTTCCTTACTCATGCGTCGGTCTCCTGTTCTTCGGCAATGGCGCGGGCCAGGGCGTCTTCTTCGCTTTCGTCGCAAAAGTCACTCAGGTCCAGCGGGTCATCGGTCGTCAGCAGTTTTTCATCGCTGTCTTCGTCGATGATCACCGGTGCCGGCAGTGGCAACACGCTGTGCACGCTGGCAGCGAGGTCGCGGTCCTGCTGCACCGACAGGCACACATCCAGGAAACGGTGCATCGGCGGCAGGAAGCGGTAAATGCCGTTGTCTTCGCTGGCAAAACCCAGCTGGGTCATGCGGCGCATGATTTTTTCTTCGAGCTCTTCCTGGGTCTGCACTTCGGCCTGGATAAACAGGTCGCGGTACTTCTCCAGCAACGACGGCAGCTCATCGCGGCCCAGGCTGCCGCCATCCAGTACGGCAATCGGGTCGCGGCCCTGATCGGCCAGGTGCTCGACGATGATAAAGGTGAACAACGCCAGGCGCTGCGCGGTCTTGTTTACCTGCGCGGCAGCCACGGCGGTGTCCGGCACGAAGTAGTAGAAGCCTCGCGTATCGCACACCAGTTCAAAGCCCAGGGCCTTGAACAGCGTGCGGTACTGGTCCTGGAAGTTCGACAGTTGCGCGTACAGCTCCGGGTCGCGACGGCTGACGTGGTAACCCTTGAACAGCTCGCGAAAGATCGGCGCCAGCTGGGACAGTTCGGATAGATCAAGTTGCATGCGAAGTCCTTACATAAGCGGTACTCGCAGGATGCTCGGCGGCGTCGGTGCCGGTCGGGAGCAGGGCGAATGAGCGCAGGCTGACCTGGTGCTCGTGTGTGTGGTAATCGCGGCGTTCCAGGCGCTCGCGCTTGAAACGTTTCTCACGCGAGAGGCGCGAGAACCAGTACAGCAACTCGTCGGTCGCGCCGTCGGGTTCCTGCTCCAGCAGCCAGTTCATCAAGTCTGGCATCGGCAGCGCGTCTTCGCAGCGCTCGAGCATTTCCTTGACCGTACGCGGTGCGCGCTGGGCGTCGCCCTTGTGGGATTTGTGCGCCTTGGGAAACCGCGCCGGTTTCGGCTCGAAATTCGCCAGGGCATACACATAAGCTTCCACTTGGCTGGCACTGCCGAGGAAGGTGCTTTGCGGCCGGGTGAACATCGGCATCGCTGCTTGCGGTACCGCGTCCAGGCCTTTGCGGCGGATCGCTGACAGGGCCAGCGCCGCGCCACGGGTCACGGCATTGTGCCGGCGTGCTTCTTCTCGCAGTGGCAGCAGCAGTTCGCGGGCATGGCGCAAGGTCAGTTGGGCGCTGGTCTGCATTTCGAGGATGCGCGCGTGGGTGCGCAACAGCATGTCGTCGTCTACCAGGTGGCCGAGGCGCTGTTGCTCGGTGAGCATGCGCAGCAGCACATTCTCGACCTTGCGCACGCCTTGTTCAAAGGCGCCGTCGGCATTCACCAGTTGGATCATCGGTTCGACGTATTCGTCCCAGGTCGCCAATACTTCGGCGTAACGCTGGCGCAACGGGATCTGCCGGTCGCTGGTCTTGGCGCGGTCGGCCACGGCGGCAAGGGCCTGTTCGTCGTTGGCGAGTTTTTTCAGCACGTCGCGCACGCGCATATCCAGCAGGCGCAGTTGGCGGGCGAGGTCGTGGCCATCACGGATGTCGAAGGCGTCCTGGATATACCCGGCCAGGCGCTCGAGGTGGCGCAGGTAGGCTTCGATTTCCAGGCACAGGCCAAGCCGGTGCTCCTTGCGAAGATACGCCAGGAAGTCGTGGATCTGCGCGTTGAGCTCGAAGCGGTTCGGGCTCTTGGCGACAGGCACCAGGATATCCAGGCGAATCCACACGTCCAGCAGGCTGGTGATGTCCTGGGGCGTGCTGTCCAGTTGTTGGGCGGCCAGTTGCGCGCGCAGTTCGCTCAGGCTCAAGGTGCCTTGGTCGAAGTGTTCGCACAGTGGCTCAAGTAAGGCCCAGTGTTCGGCGAGGGCGCGCAGGACGCGCTTGGGTTCGATCATGGGAATGGCCGGCTGGTTGGCGATTAAAAGTCGCGATTGTACTGCATCGGACGCGGGATTTATCCACAGCCGGTCAGTGTGCAGTGGGCGATTGTTACCGAACAGCGGTAGAATCCCTGCTCTTTAGTTATCCACAAGTGGCCGAGCTGTGCTTATCGAGTCCCGACGTCGCGCTTACTTGACCGCCATGCAGGTGGTCAATTGGCTGCCCCGCACCGAACTGCCGTTTGCCGCGCCCTCGAGGCCCGAGCTGTTGCGGGCGCTTGAGCCCTATGAGGCGTTCGAGTCTTCGGGCGAGGAGGCAGCCGCGCCGGTTGCGGTGGTCAAGCCTGTGCCCGAGATGCGCCCCGTGGTCGAGCGGGCGAAGATCGAAGTGCCGCGCCCATCGCCGGCAGTCAAAGCCGTGGTCGCCGAAGAGGCCTCGCCGGTGGCCAAGGCAGCGGTGGTGCCGCCACCGCGCTTCGCCCTGCAATTGCTGCGCGCCGGGCGTTGCCTGCTGCTGGTCGAGTTGCCGACCGGCGAGCGCTTCCAGACCCGCGATCCGGCTTACATGCTGCTCAAGGACATGCTGCGCGCCGCCGGCCTGCCCGACAGCCCGCAGATCGTCGGTGACCCGGTGCGCTGGCCGTTGCTGGTGCGCGGCACCATGGACCAGGGGCCGGAAGCGGCGCGGGATTTTGTGCAAGGCTTTGTGTCGGCACGCCTGGAAGACGAACCCTGTGTGTGCCTGTGGCTGATCGGCCTGCCCGCCGTGCGGTTTGCCGGTGAAGCCAACGCCGAAGCCTGGTACCGCGAACTGCAGGTCGAAGGCCTGGGTTCGGTGTGGGCCCTGCCGGGCCTGGAACTATTAATGGAAGAGCCACAGCGTAAGGCTGATGTCTGGCAAGCCATGCGCCGGCTGATGGCGCGCTGGAAAACAACCGATGAGTGAGGCTTTATCCTTCCGCCCGATGACCGAGGCCGACCTCGACGCCGTGCTGAAAATCGAATACGCAGCGTTCAGCCACCCCTGGACCCGCGGGATTTTTCTTGATGGGCTGGGCAAGTATCAGATCTGGCTGATGTTTGAAGGTGAGCAGCAGGTGGGGCACGGTGTGGTGCAGATCATCCTTGATGAGGCGCATTTGCTGAATATCACCGTCAAGCCGGAAAACCAGGGCCGTGGCCTGGGCTTGGCGCTGTTGGAGCACTTGATGTCCCGCGCCTATGCCGCTAATGCGCGGGAGTGCTTCCTGGAAGTGCGGGATAGTAATACCGGCGCATTTCGCTTGTATGAGCGCTATGGTTTCAACGAGATCGGCCGGCGTCGGGATTACTACCCTGCCATCGGCGGCCGCGAAGACGCGGTTGTCATGGCCTGCACCTTGGTGGATTAACCACAAATCCAAATGTGGAGCGGGCTTGCTCGCGAAAGCGGTGTATAAGTCAAGATATCGTTCGACTGACACTGCGCATTCGCGAGCAAGCCCGCTCCCACCTGTTGAACCGCGTTTTTTTCAGCGATTGCCGTCAACCGGATCAAGGTCGGCCAGTTCGGCCTCATCCAACCCATTCCCGCCGCCAATCTCATCCTCGGCCACGATACTCAAGTCGTAATCCGCCGGATTATCCTCACCTTCCTCTCGAGCATCCCGCGCACCATCCTCGCGGATCAGTGTTTGCGGGCTCATGTCATCATCGGTTGACTCATGATCGTCGGTGGAGGCTCCGGTCATCCCGGCTTCACGTACCCGATCGTCAGGCATCAGGTGCTCGCGCTCGCGAGATGGGATTTTATCGCCAATCTCAGCCGTTTGATCGGGCTCGTCAAAATCCAGCTCGCGCATCGAACCCATGCGATCTTCGTTATCATCAATCGGTTCGGGCTGCGTAGCGCCGTAGGGACGTCGTGATTCAGTCATGGCCAATCCTCATACTGTGGGGCTTATAGTGTGTGGACAGGCTGTGCGCCCCAAAGATTCAAGCTAATTTGCGCTAGGCGTGACCCGCACGCGAGGTTGTCAGTCACAAAACTGCGCATCATTCCTGAGGCTTTCCCTGATGAACGAACTACAAGACCTGCTTGATAACAATGAACGCTGGGCGGACGCGATCAAACAGGAAGATCCCGAATTCTTCGCCAAGCTCGCCCGCCAGCAAACTCCGGAATACCTGTGGATCGGCTGCTCCGATGCACGCGTACCGGCCAACGAGATCGTCGGCATGCTGCCCGGTGATCTGTTTGTGCACCGCAACGTGGCCAATGTAGTGCTGCACACCGACCTCAATTGCCTCTCGGTGATCCAGTACGCCGTTGACGTGCTCAAGGTCAAACACATCCTCGTCACTGGCCACTACGGCTGTGGCGGCGTGCGCGCTTCGATGCAGGACCGGCAGTTCGGCCTGATCGACGGCTGGCTGCGCACCATTCGCGACCTCTACTACGAAAACCGTGAGGTGCTGGCCGAGTTGCCGACCGAAGAAGAACGTGTGGACCGTATGTGCGAGCTGAATGTGATCCAGCAAGTGGCCAACGTCGGTCACACCAGCATTGTGCAAAACGCTTGGCACCGTGGGCAGAGCCTGTCGATCCATGGTTGCATCTACGGCATCAAGGATGGTCGCTGGAAGAGTTTGAACACGACCATCAGTGGCTTTGAGCAACTGCCGCCGCAATATCGTCTGCGTCCGTTGGGTGAAGTCTAGTCTCGGCGTGATCGATGGTCAGCAGCTCACCCGCACGGATTTCACGCAAGGACCAGACCTCCAGGTAGTGCTTGTCGATACATACGTTCGGATCGCAGGAGGGTGAAAACAGCCCGCTGAACCAGCAGTCGTACAGGTGGACGCGCGGCGACAATTGCACGGTACAGGGGCGTTGCTCGCCCACGGCGTAGCCGGAGATCTTGGCGATGCACACGCGGCTATTGAAGTCGACAAGCGCCTTGATCCCTGCGCTCAGGCCATTAGCCGCGTGCACCACTTCGAACTGCGCGGTAGAGGGGTAGCCCTTCTCAAGGTGTGACTTGAAGGGGTAAAGGCATTCGCTCTCGACGGTTTTAGCCTTATCCATGGTCAGAGTTTTCATCACTCTCCTGGGGTAGGCTGCATCGACCTGCAGGTGGTGTCTGACTACCAGTCTTGCAGCGGATGGACACGGTTCAAGACTCGCTGAACAGGGCGCCGATTTCTACTGGCATTGTTGACAGTAGAAATCGGTTGTTTTTTGTGCAGCTTATAGCGCCGGGGCGGCAGTAGCGGGGGGTGGGGCAGCGTTCTTCAGCTGCTTCAACTGTGCCTTGATGGCGGGCGTGGCGCATTTTGCGTTTGCCTGCTCCGATGGCAGGTTGCGCACCGAGCTGTAAAACAACTCACACGTCTGCTCCTTACGCGTGACCTGCCAGGTGTTCATGCACGCCTTAAGCATCACATTCGGGTCACTCGCAGGTTTCTGCCCCATTCCGGCCTGCCAGCAGGCGGCGCTCAAGTCCTGGCCCATCACCTTCAAGCCGGCCTCGTCGGCTTTCTGTTCGTTGCCCTCGTAGGTGTCAGGGCTTGCGGCATACCAGATGTAACTCGGATGGTTGGCGCCCAGCACCGACACGGTCTGGCCCGCCCTCGGGCTGATCTGCGCCAGGCCCAGAACACCCACGGTCTGCCCGTATTGCTGCTTGATCCAGCTGCGCACGGGCGCGCCAAACGCCACCATCGGCAATGCCCCTTTGGCGGGCAGGCTCAGTTCCTGGACCATGCGCACCTGGTAATCGGTGAAGTAGCTGTAGACGGCTTCCAGGTCCTTGCCGGCGTTGGAAGGCGCGGCGATGGGCGCGATGTCGATGATGGTCTGGTAAGCCGGTGTTTCGGTGGCCGGGATGCCATTGTCGACGAGCAGGGCGGCCCAACGGTCAGTGGTGGCCGATTCCAGATAGTCATGGGCTTGAGTCAGCGAGTAATCCGGCGGGAAGTGCAGCAGCTCGATGCTTTTGCGATTTTCCAGGGCCATGCCCAGCGGCAGGAACAGGTACCAGTTGTAGGCCCACTTGCCGTCACTGTTGAGTTTGCTGGCGCCTTGATAGGCCAGGTCGGCGGTATTGAGCAGGGTGGTCAGGGGGAGGCCATAACTGTCAGGGACGCCACTGAACGTCGCTGCTACCTGCCCGTCATGGGTCTTGACGCTGACTTTCGCGCGGCTGTACCCATCCCGTTGCAGGCTCTGGCTCAGATAATGCTCGGCGGTCTGCTCCAGCGTCCATGGCCGAAAACAGATCACATTGCAGTTATTCGGGTAGGCGAACAGTTGGGTTACACGCTGCGTGCTCCCCAGCGGCACCTCGATGTCGGCCTGTACGACCGCACTCGCCATCAGTGCGGCCAGGGTGAAGGACAGCCTGGTCTGTTTAAACATGGTTGTTTCCTTGTCAGCGAAAGCCCGTCTGCGCGGGATGAAAGCCCACCTCCACACAGTAGCGGCTGACCAGGAAAACCGCGTGCTAAATCACCAGGTGTGTCGTTATTGGATACGAAAACCTACAGGTTGAGTTGCAACGCGTTACTCAAGTCGCCCATCGGCTGTTGGCCGCGGGCGATCATCGCGTCATCACGTTGCTTCAGGCCGTCCAGGGTCTCCAGCTGGAACACTCGGGTGATCAACCGCAGGATCGATGCCGTGTCGTACACCGTATGGTCCACCGTGCCTTTGCGCGCGAACGGTGACACCACGAGCGCCGGAACCCGCGTCCCAGGGCCCCAGCGGTCGCCCTTGGGCGGAGCCACGTGGTCCCACCAGCCGCCGTTTTCGTCGACGGTCACCACCACCACCATATTTTTCCACTGCGGGCTGTCTTGCAGGACTTTCAAGGCGCGGACGATGTGGCGGTCGCCCGAGGCCACGTCGGCATAGCCCGCGTGCATGTTCAGGTTGCCCTGAGGCTTGTAGAAGGTCACGGCGGGCAGCTTGCCGGCTTGGGCGTCGGCGAAGAACTTGTTGGTGCTCGCCTCATCACCCAAGCCACCGTCGCGCAGGCGTTTATCACGTTCGGCGCGGTTCTCGGGGCCTTGTTTTTTGAAGTAGTTGAACGGCTGGTGGTGATACTGGAAGTTCGGAATCTTCGGAATCCCGCCCGAATCCCTGAACTGGTCCAACGTCGCTTGCCACGCGCCGGCGTACCACGCCCAGTCGACGTTCTTTTTCGACAGCTTGTCGCCGATGTGTTCGTGGGTTTGCGGCACCAGTACGTTGGGCAGGTCGGGCTTGGAGTAATCCGGATTTTCCGGGTCGCGAATCCAGGTCGGCCAGTAGGGCGGTGCCAGGGTGTTCACGCCGTAGCCATCCGGGGTCAGGGCGCTGGGGCCGAACTGCGGGGGGCCAGTCATGGCGCTGGCCGGGGACTTGTCCAGCGGCTTGAGGCGCGGGTCGGTGGGATCTTCACTTTGCAGCGTGGCGATCTGCGCCTTGGCTACCGATTGAGCAGCATTCGGGTAAAACGGCGCCGTGGCGCTGATCAGGTACTGGTGGTTGAGGAACGAGCCACCGAAAGCCCCCTGGAAGAAGTTATCGCAGAGCACAAACTCCTTGGCCACGTCCCACAGGCGCAGCGAATAACGGCTCTGGGCGTAATGGCCCATCACCAGCCCGCCGGAGTCCGCCCAGGCGACGAAGTTATCGTTCTTGCCGCCGTTGATCTGCATCTGGTTTTGATAGAACACATGCCACAAGTCGCGGGTGACCAGGCTCAAGGGCAAGTCTTCAGCGTTGGGGCCCTTGAGGGCAAATGGCGCGTTAGGCAGGTTTTCCTGGAATTGCACTTCGCTGGGGTACGTCACCCCGTCCACAGTCTGCGGGCCGACTTGCAATACGCCGCCCCATACCGGGGGCAGAGTGCTCAGTACGCTGGCGTCGCGGTCGCGTTGTTGTGTGTCGGCGGCAGAAAGTGCCGACAGCGGTTTCTCCACCCCGGGGAAATCGGCAAATAAATTGTTGAAGCTGCGATTCTCTGCGTAGATGACCACCACGGTTTTCACCTGGTCACGCAGCGCTTTGTCGAGCGCCTGCGGCGTGAGCGGCCGCGTCACCGGTTTGCCTGGCGCTTCGCTGGTGTTGCCGCAGGCACTCAAGGTGGCGCCAACCCCCAACACCGCCGCCCCCCCCAGGAAGCGCCGGCGGCTGGTGTCTACTGGCGGTTGGGCTACGGAACCGGGGGAAGAGCGGTCTTCGTGATCGTCACTCATAGCGGGGAATCCCTGGCGAGTTGTTGCAAAATGTTTCGCCAGGACGGTAGCAATGCAATATGACGGAAAGAAGACAGTTATTGAGTCAGAGGCTCACAACAGGCGCAGCGCCAACTGGCTGCCGGCACGCAAGTACTCCATCTGTGCCGTCAGCGCATCTTTGACGATGGCCTCGCCCGTGTCGGTCAGCTTGGCCTTTTTCGAATCGATAACCGTGGTCTGCAACAGCTGCATCGCCACGTCGATCGATTTCTGGAAGGCTGTGACGTTGTTGTGCAGGCCAAACTCCTTGATAACGGTCGCCATGCGCCGGTCGGCATCGTCTCGCAAAGCGCGGTACTCCGTGACCGAAACGTTGTCGTCCTTATAAATATCAGTGATCAACGCTTCCAGCGATTTTGATAGGGGCGTCATCGGATTTTCCTTGGTGTTTTGTGAGTGGGGATCCGAGTCAGGTTAATCAAAGAGGTTGGCGGGAGGAGTCAGGTATTGCCATCGCGTGGGGTGAGACAACCCCACGCGATTCATCAGAAACAGGCTTCAATCGACAAGCTGACTGCTGTCGTTAAGGCATCACCGGCGGCAAATACTTCAACGTCGTGCCCAACGCCCACAACAGGAACAACACCAGCGGCGTATGCACCAGTAACTGCACGAACGAAAAGCCGATCAAATCCCGCGCCTTCAACCCCAATACCCCCAGCAGCGGCAGCATGTAGAACGGGTTGATCAGGTTCGGCAACGCTTCAGCGGCGTTATAAATCTGCACCGCCCAGCCCAAGTGGTACTGCAGGTCATTGGCCACTTGCATCACATAGGGCGCTTCGATGATCCACTTGCCACCGCCTGACGGGATAAAGAAGCCCAGCACCGCCGAGTACACGCCCATCAGCAGCGCGTAGGTGTCATGGGAGGCGATGGAGGTGAAGAAGGTCGAGATATGGTGTGCCAGCGTCTGGCCGTCGCCGCCCTTGACCACGGTCATCAATGCCGCGATCGAGCCGTACAGCGGGAACTGGATCAGTACACCGGTGGTGGTCGGCACCGCACGGGCCACTGCATCGAGGAAGCTGCGCGGGCGCCAGTGCAACAGGGCGCCGACCATGATGAACAGGAAGTTATAGGTGTTCAGCCCCGAGATGGCGCTGATCGCCGGCTTGGTCGAGAACTCATGGAACAGCCAACCGGCCGCCAGCAACGCCAGCAGGATAGTCAGCAATGGGCTGTGTTCCAGCCATTCGCCCGGTCGGGTCGGTGCTTGTAGCTTGGGCAGGTTGAACGCCGGGTCGACGCCGCAGGCCTTGGCATCGCGCGCGCTGTTCGGACCGGGCGCAGTGGCGTAGGCGATGATCAGCGACACCACGATCAGCGCCAGCAACAGCACGCCCGATTGCCACAGGAAGATGGTGTCCGTAAACGGGATCATCCCGGTAATCGACAGAATCGACGGCGGTAGGCTCGCCGGGTTGGCCTGCAACTGCGCGGCCGACGACGACAGCCCCAACGCCCACACGGCACCGAGCCCCAAGTAGGCCGCGGCACCGGCCGCGCGATAATCCATGCGCAAATCGGTACGACGCGCCAACGCCCGCACCAGCAACCCAGCAAACACCAGAGACAAGCCCCAGTTCAACAACGAGGCGACCATCGAGATCAACGCCACCCAGGCCACGGCCGAGCGACCGTTCTTGGGGAAACGCGCCAGGCGGTCGATCAGCTTTACCGCAGGCGGCGAGCTGGCCACTACATAACCTCCGATCACTACAAAGGCCATCTGCATCGTAAAGGGGATCAGGCTCCAGAACCCATCACCAAAGGCTTTGGCCGCGTCGGTCGGCGCGGCGCCCATGCCCAGGGTCGCCACGGCGACAATGATCACGGCGAGGGCGGCAAACACCCAGGAGTCTGGAAACCAGCGTTCGGCGAAGTTGGAACAGCGCAGGGCAAATCGGGCATAGCGGCTTTCTTCGATAGCATCGGCCACGGGGCATTCCTCTTGTAGTTATTAGGTGGGAGGCAGTTTTCCGGCATGTTCCGCTACGGTCTTTGATATGGGAATGCAGTTATCTTCATCGATCCATGAGGAAAACAAATATATCTGTCGTGATTGCCATCATTGGACTCAGCTCATAACCTGCACGCCATTTTGTTTGTCTGCCGAGCCTTCATATGACTGCTACCTTTTCTTCACAGGCGCAGCGTTTTTCCCGCTCCGACTACAAAACCCTGGGCCTGGCCGCCCTGGGCGGTGCCCTGGAAATCTACGACTTCATCATCTTCGTGTTTTTTGCGCTGACCTTGAGCCAACTGTTCTTCCCCCCGGAAATGCCCGAGTGGCTGCGCCTGCTGCAAAGCTTCGGCATCTTCGTCACGGGTTACCTTGCGCGACCGTTGGGCGGCATCCTGATGGCCCATTTCGCCGATCACCTGGGACGCAAGCGCGTGTTCAGCCTGAGCATCCTGATGATGGCCTTGCCTTGCCTGTTGATCGGGATCATGCCGACCTACGCGCAAATCGGCTATTTCGCACCCTTGATCCTGCTGGCGCTGCGCGTGTTGCAAGGCGCCGCGGTGGGCGGGGAAGTCCCTAGCGCCTGGACCTTCGTTGCCGAACACGCGCCGCCCCATCATCGTGGCTACGCCCTGGGTTTCCTGCAGGCCGGCCTGACCTTCGGCTACCTGCTTGGCGCACTCACTGCCACATTGCTGGCGCAAGTTTTCACCCCGGCTGAAATCCTCGATTACGCCTGGCGCTTCCCGTTCCTGCTCGGCGGGGTATTCGGTGTGATCGGCGTATGGCTGCGCCGCTGGCTCAGCGAAACCCCAGTGTTCCTCGAAATGCAGGCTCGCCGCCAGGCCGCCGCCGAGATGCCGCTGCGCACTGTATTGCGCGACCACCGCGCCGTGTTGCTGCCGGCGATGATCCTCACCTGCGTCCTGACCTCAGCCGTGGTCGTCCTCGTGGTCATCACCCCAACCATGATGCAAAAAACCTTCGGCATGAGCCCCAGCCACACCTTCGCCTTGAGTGCCTTGGGCATCGTGTTCTTGAACATCGGCTGTGTATTGGCTGGCTTGCTCGTAGACCGCATCGGCGCCTGGCGTGCAGTGCTGGTCTACAGCCTGTTGCTGCCAGTGGGGGTTGCGGTTCTGTACGCAAGCCTGATCAGCGGCGGCACCTGGCTGGGCGCGGCCTATGCCGTGGCGGGCCTGAGTTGTGGCGTGGTGGGCGCGGTGCCATCGGTGATGGTCGGGTTGTTCCCGGCGCCGGTGCGAGTGTCGGGGATTTCCTTTACCTACAACATTGCTTATGCGCTGTGGGCGAGTACCACGCCGTTATTGCTGATTGCGTTGATGCCGACCAGCCCGTGGATTTGCGTGGTTTACTGCGTGGTGATGGGCGCGGTGGGGGTGGTGAGTGTGGCGCTGTTTGGTAGGCGCCACACCTTGGCCGCCTAGATATCAGGTCAATAAGTGCCAGAACAGCAGCGTACCCGCCAAGCCGACGACAGACACAATCGCCAGCGCCACCAACGAGCTTTGCGTCGCCGCCAACCCCGCCCTTATCGGCACGCGGCATGCCAGCGGCCCTTCCCATGCAGATCACGGCGGCGATCAGCGGTTCATCGAGGCATTTCAGGGTCAGGCCGACGGTGCTTTCGGCCGGCAGGGCGACCTTGGTCAAGGTGCTGCCCAGCGTCAGGATCACCGGCAACAGAATGATCAGCAACGACACACCAAAGCTCGGATGGCGCGGCGCCTTGGGCGATGCCGTTGAATTTTGAACCGCCGACAGTCGCCGTGGTGTTGGACAAGGCAACATGGACCCGCCAACTGCTGGAAGGCGCCGGCACCTTTGTGCTTCAGGTGCCTTGCGCGGCTCAGGCGGATCTCGTGCAGACGGTCGGCAACACTACCGGCTCCGAGACTGACAAGTTTGCAGCTTACGGTTTGCAAGCGTTCAAGGGTGAACACACCGAAGCGCCGCTGCTGGAAGGCTGCGTGGTGTGGCTGGAATGCCGCCTGCTGCCTGAGCCTCGCAACCAGCAGACTTACGATCTTTTCCTGGGTGAAGTCGTCGCGGCCTATGCTGACGACCGCGTGTTCAGCGGCGGCCGGTGGCACTTCGAAGGGCATGATGAACTGCGCACGTTGCACCATGTGGCGGGCGGGCATTTCCTCACTATCGGTCAGCCGATTGATGGGCGCCAGCTCTAAGCCTTGCCAGCGCGCGTTTGCCAGCGCTTCGGCAAACGCCATCAGCTCCCACATTGATCGCATTTCAGGTTGGGGGTTTCAGCGCCCGAGCATCTTCACCCAACGCGACGGTGGCATGCCGTAGGTGCTGCGAAATTGCCGGGTCATGTGGCTCTGGTCGGTGAACCCCGCGGTCAACGCCGCGTCCACCAGCGACCGGCCCTGGGCCAACAGGCTGCGCACCAGGTCCAGCCGACGCATGGTCAGGTAGCGGTAGGGGCTGGTGCCGAACAGCAAGCGAAAATCCCGCGATAGCGCCCAGCGATCCCGGCCGGCGTGGTCGGCCATTTCATCCAGGGTGATGGTGCGGCCCAAGGCGCTGTGGATAAACTTCCGGGCGCGCTCGGCGGCGACGTAATCGAAGGTCTTGCGGCTGACGATACCGCCCGAGACGTTGCTCAGCGCATGGGCCAAATCGAATAGGGCGTCCTGCTCCAGCAACGGGTCGAGGGGGTTATCCAAGTTTTGCAGCAGCACTTCGCTGGCGCGGAACAGCCTTGGGTCTGTGGATAGACCACTGGGGATAAACGGCAACGGCTTACCGCCGAGGATCTGCTGGATCAGCGATGGCTCGACGTAAATCATCCGGTACTTGAAGCCTTCGTCACTGCCGGCGTGACCGTCATGGGTCTCATCCGGGTGAAGCACCATGGTTGTGCCAGGCAGGCTGTGGATCATGGCACCGCGATAGTGAAAGCTTTGCACGCCAGTCAACGTGCGCCCGATCGCGTAGGTGTCGTGGCGATGCGGGTCAAAGGCGAAGCCGGCAAAGTACGCCTCGATACGGTCCAGGCCATTGGCGTGCGGGGCGCGGTGCAGCCAATCGAGGGTGACGGAGGGTTTGCCCATGGTGAGTGGTCACAAAAAAGAGGTGGAAACACGTTAACCCAGTCTGCGGAAGGTTGTCTGCCGGGTCTTGAACGATTGTGCGAGTGTGTCGCCGTGGAAGCAGCCGCCATCGGGATTACCGAACAAAACCTGTTGTTGCTTAAACAAGGCAAGGTCAAAGGCATCAGGTTGGGGACGCTGGATGCTATCTGCGCCTATCTGGATTGCCAGCCCGGTGATTTGCTTGTACATATGCCAGAGCCGGCTGCCGACCCGTAGGGTCTTGTTCACACCGCGAAGAAGGATCATTCGATGCTGCTCACCCACCTGCCGTACGCTGCTCCGTTGTTGTCGCTGGCGTTGCTCTGGACTGTCGCGGTGGTGACGCCGGGGCCTAACTTCTTCAACACGGCGCAATTGGCCGCCAGTTGTTCGCGCCGCCATGGTGTGGTGGCGTCAGCCGGTGTGGCTACGGGCACCATCATGTGGGGGTTGGCGGGAGGCCTTGGCATCAAGTCGCTGTTTACCGCCGCGCCAATGCTGTACATGGCGTTCAAGATCATCGGCGGCTGCTACCTGATTTATCTTGGCTTGAAACTCTTCAAGCGCTCGGCACCGACCATGAGCCAGAAGTTGCTGCCGGATGAGGCGCGTCGTTCGCTGTTCTCTGCATGGCGCCTGGGGCTGCTGGGTAATCTGTCCAACCCGAAGGCAGCGCTGTTTGTGGCGACCATCTTCGCCTCCACCATGCCGCCTTCGCCATCACCGATGCTGTTGACACTGGCGGTGATCATCATGGCGACCTTGTCGTTCAGTTGGTATTCCTGCGTGGCCTTGGTGTTTTCCAGCGAGCGTATGGCTAACGTTTACAGCCGCTCGCGTAAGTGGCTCGACCGCTTTGCCGGGGGCTGCTACTTGTTGTTTGGCGCACATCTGGTAGCGAATCGCTGACCGCCCGTGGTAAGAAACCTTACTTTCAACAGTGAGGCAGGGTCATGAGCAAGGTGCGGGTAGGTATTATTTTTGGTGGCCGTTCGGCCGAGCACGAAGTCTCGTTGCAATCGGCGCGCAACATCGTCGATGCGCTGGATCGCTCACGTTTCGAGCCGGTGCTGATCGGCATCGACAAGGCCGGCCACTGGCACCTCAACGACACGTCGAACTTCTTGCTCAACCAGGAAGACCCGGCCCTGATCGCCCTGAACCGGTCCAACCGCGAACTGGCTGTAGTGCCCGGCAAGGCCAGCCAGCAACTGGTGGAAACCTCTGGCGCCGGCCTGCTGGAACATGTCGATGTGATCTTTCCTATCGTCCACGGCACCCTCGGCGAAGACGGTTGCCTGCAAGGCCTGCTGCGCATGGCTGACCTGCCTTTCGTCGGCTCGGACGTACTCGGTTCGGCGGTGTGCATGGACAAGGACATCAGCAAGCGCCTGCTGCGCGATGCCGGGATTGCCGTTACACCGTTCATCACCCTGACCCGGAGCAATGCGCCGCGTACGTCCTTTGCGACGGCGGTGAGCAAGCTCGGCTTGCCGATGTTCGTCAAACCCGCCAATCAAGGCTCCTCGGTAGGCGTGAGCAAGGTCGGCGACCAGGCCGAATACCAGGCTGCCATCGAATTGGCCCTGGGCTTCGATGAAAAAGTGCTGGTTGAATCCGCCGTCCAAGGCCGTGAAATCGAATGCGCCGTGCTGGGCAACGAACACCCCATCGCCAGTGGTTGTGGCGAAATCGTGGTGAGCAACGGTTTCTATTCCTACGACAGCAAATACATCGACGACCAGGCTGCCCAAGTGGTGGTGCCGGCCGATATCAGCCACGACGCCAGCGAGCGCATTCGCGGGCTGGCCATTGAGGCGTTTGAAGTGCTGGGCTGTTCCGGCCTGGCGCGGGTCGACGTGTTCCTCACCGATGCCGGCGAAGTGTTGATCAACGAAATCAACTCACTGCCCGGCTTCACCCGTATCAGCATGTACCCCAAGCTGTGGCAGGCGGCGGGGATGACCTACAACGAGCTGGTGAGCCGGTTGATTGAACTGGCGCTGGAGCGGCATGCGGGGCGTAAGGGGCTGAAGGTCAGTCGGTGAGGCTGGCGGCGTGTGGCGAGGGAGCAATCCACGAATAGATCAGTGTCTTCGCTTCCTCCGGGTGATGCGTCCTGCGGCGATAGCTGGCAAACGTGGGTGAGGTGCAGTAAGTACATACCTTACTCACCTCGATCTGCTCTCGTCGAACGCCTGCTGCATGCAGATGAACACCTCTGCCTGCTGCACGGGCGCTTTCTCCGTTGATTGAAGTGTTCAGTCGCCGACGGCCTGGCCTTCACGCCGAGGGTCGGCGCCGCCGCTCAGTGACACCTTCCCCTGGGCATCCCGCGTGCGAACGATGGCCTGGATGCCGCTGGTCATATCGATCTCGCTCACTGCATGGCCCTTGTCCTTGAGCGCCTGCTTCAATGCGGGACTGAACATACCAGCTTCCAGCTCGGTCGCACCGTTGCGGCTGCCAAAGTTGGGCAGGCTGATGGCGGCTTGCGGGTCGAGTTTCCAGTCGAGCATCGCCACCAGGGACTTGCTCACGTATTCGATGATCTGCGATCCGCCGGGCGAGCCGACCGTGGCCAGTAACTCGCCGCTTTTGCGGTCGAACACCAGCGTCGGCGCCATGGTCGAGCGCGGGCGTTTGCCGGGCTCGACACGGTTCGCAACAGGCTGGCCATTCTCTTCGGGAATAAACGAAAAGTCGGTCATCTGGTTGTTAAGCAAGAAGCCCTGGACCATGACATGCGAGCCAAACGCCGCTTCCACCGTGGTGGTCATCGACACGGCGCCTCCCTGGTCATCCACGGCCACCACTTGCGAGGTAGAGATGCGCAGCGGCGAGCGATCGGGTGCGTAAGCCACCTGGATACCTGCTGGCAAGCCTGGCTTGGCGATGCCCATGCTGCGCTCGCCGATCAAGGTGGCGCGCTTGGCCAGGTAGTCCGGTGCAACAAGGCCCGCCACCGGCACAGTGACGAAATCGGTGTCGGCGACATAGAGCGCGCGATCAGCAAAGGCCAGGCGACCGGCTTCGGCCAGCAGGTGCACCGCTTCGGGTGTCGGCTCAAAACCTGCGTGCGATAGGCTTTTTACCGGTTGCATCGCTGCGATGGCCAGCCCAGGATCGCGGCCTTCCAGCGCTTGCAAGGTGCCGAGGATTTGCGCGATGGCGATCCCACCCGATGACGGCGGCGGCATGCCACACACCTTCCATTGTCTGTAGTCAGTACACAGTGGCGTGCGTTCCTTGGCGGTGTAGCCCTTCAGATCTGCCAGCGACAGGCTGCCCGCATTACGATTGCCCTGCACTTTGCGGGCGATCTCATCGGCAATCGGCCCGTGGTACAGCGCATCCGGCCCTTCCTTGGCGATGCGCTTGAACACGTCTGCCAGTGCCGGGTTTTTCAACACGCTGCCGATGGCTTTCGGCGTGCCATCGGCGTTCAGGAAGTACGCCGCCATGTCTGGCGATTGCGCGATGTAGCGATCGGCCGCGATCAAACTGTGCAGGCGCGGAGAAATCGCGAAGCCTTGTTCCGACAGCCGGATCGCCGGTTCGAACAGCTTGGCCCACGGCAGGTGGCCGGTCTTTTCGTGTGCCATTTCGAGCGCACGCAAGACACCTGGCGTACCGACCGAGCGCCCACCGATCTGCGCCTCGGGAAACGTCATTGGTTTGCCGTCGGCCTTCAGGAACAACCGCTCGGTTGCCCCGGCTGGTGCGGTTTCACGGCCGTCATACGCCTGCACATTTTTGCCGTCCCACAGCATGATGAATGCACCCCCGCCGATGCCCGATGATTGCGGCTCCACCAGGGTCAATACCGCTTGCATCGCAATCGCCGCATCAATCGCCGAACCGCCCATGCGCAGCATTTCGCGTCCGGCCTCGGCCGCCAGAGGGTTGGCGGCGGCGGCCATATGACGCTCGGCGTGTTGGGTCGTGAGGTCGGTGCGATAGCCTGAACCCAGCTCCGGTGCCGGTGGCTGTTCGTTGACAGGCGTGTGGCAGGCAGCCAGGGCGAGGGCTGCGGCAACCACTGACAGTTGACGGCGAGAAATCGAAAACACGCGCTGAACTCCGTTCATTTTGAGAATGATCTGTTGTCCTTGGTTACTGCGTTTTTACAGATAAATCGTGCCTTGCAGGTAGAGCACCGCATGACCGGAAATGATCACGCGGTCACCCTCGAGTTCACAGCGCAATTGGCCACGGCGCTTGCCGCCTTGTTCTGCGGTCAGTTGCGACTTGCCCAAGCGTTCGGCCCAGAACGGCGCCAATGAAGTGTGGGCCGATCCGGTAACAGGGTCTTCATTCACGCCCACATTCGGGCCGAACCAACGGGAGATAAAATCAAACGGCGTGCTTTTGGCCGTTACCGCAATCCCGCGCTTGGGCAGGCCCTTGAGGGCTGCGAAATTCGGCGTCAATGCGGCAACTTGGGCTTCGTCTTCGAGCAGCACGATGTAGTCATCGGTGCAGAACACTTCGGCCTGTTCAATGCCCAGCGCGCTCAACATGCCCGCGGGCGGTTCGCAGCGCTGAGGTTGCTTGGCGGGGAAGTCCATCGCCAGTTCATCGCCCTGACGCGTTACCCGTAGCTCGCCGCTACGGGTAGCAAAGCGCAAAACGTCTGGCGCATCCGCGATCTGGTGGATCAGCACCCACGCCGCCGCGAGCGTGGCATGGCCACACAGGTCTACTTCGACTTGCGGGGTAAACCAACGCAACTCATAGAACCCCTCACGAGGGACGAAGTAGGCGGTTTCGGAGAGATTGTTTTCCGCTGCAATGTTCTGCAGTTGCTCATCGCTCAGCCACTCGGTCAGCGGGCAGACCGCCGCCGGGTTGCCGCCGAAGACGGTTTGGCTGAAAGCGTCGACTTGAAAGATATCCAGTTTCATCGAGAGCACTCCGTTGAGGGGGGAGCCGGACACTAACAGTGGGTCAAGCGAGCGTCAAAATACAGATGGAAGGTTTTTTCGAGCGCATGAAGGTGGCGTGGTGATCGGGCATAGGTGGAACCAAAAATAGCGAGTACCCACTAGACAGCTGTGATTCATTTTGTTTGGGAGCATTACCATGCACACAGGATTAGATCCGCTTCTCAAATTACAGCAAGCCCTTGGAAATTGCTCGACGAAATGGCACCAGCAAACACCTCCGCGTAAAAGCCCGCCGCCAGTGTCGTTGCTCCACTATCAAACACTGCAACCCACCTCAATGCAGTTCGATGCCCGACTCATCAACGGGAAGGTGCAGGCTGATACGACGCTTGCGGGGCGTGATATCGCCCAGCACCTCAACCAGCCGAATAAACACTATGTAGCCGATGGTTCTTCTGCAGCGGGTACCTATACGTTGCGGATGAAGGATGAACGCCAGTACCTGTTTCATATTCAGTCCACGCCTGCTGTTGCAGCGGTGTTCAAAAGCAGCCTTCCCGATGCTGCCGATGGCGCCGGTAACGGCCCGGGTCGCGCGCATTTGGGGCGCGTCAGCGCCATTCAAACAACTGCGCAGGGCCAGCAGTTTCGCCTGGATGGCGCACGGCTGTTTCGATTCGAGCCGCTCACGCTTTCCTGGAAACCAGACGCAGATACCCGTGCATTCTCCCGTATTGGCCTGAGCAAAGAAGGACAGCTGCTGAAGACGCCCGAAGGGTTTGCAGACAGCAGCGCCCAAGGGGGCACCACGGTGCTGCTGAGTCAGGACCGGGATATTTCTGTTGTGCATCTTCAAGGGGCTGGCGCCCACACTGTGTGTCCGGTCGATGAGGTAAGTTTGCCGGTGCAGCTCATGCGTATCGGGGTGTCAGGAAACACCTTGTTTGGGGCGACCACGGACGGTGAGTTGGTCCGTGCCGACCTGCGCATGGCACGAGATGACAAGCTGCCCATGGTCAGGCAAACGGTCGACGCGCTGGAGCGGGCGCTGAAGGGCGCCGTCAATGTGGAAGGCTTCTTTCATGATGACGCCGGGCAACTCAATGCTCAGGTGCGCGACGCACGCCTTCAAGTGCACAGCGTGCCCTTGAGTGACGCACAGGCACTCCGCCCGCAATGGAACCTCAGCGATGTGCTGGTCAAACACATCGAGAAAGGTTTGCCCCTGCCCAGCCTGCAAGCGCTGTCGACGGCAGTGGACCTCGGGCAACGAGGCAAGATTGCACTCGATGCAAGCCACCTGTTGACCTGGGATGCGACGGCCCAACGTTGGGAGAACGCTGGGCAGCCTGGTGTCGAACATCTGGCGTGTGGGTTGGATAGTCGCGCGTATGTGCTGCAAGAGGGGCAATTGAAGGCGGTTGCCATCAGTAAAGTGTGCGACCCGTTGATTGAGGGCGCCAGTCACGACTTGGCCGCACTTCCCGCGCCGCGCCCACACGTATCCCTTGGCGAGGTGCTCGCCGGGGATAGTCAAAAGCCCGTGACCGGATTCGCTGTAGCGGACGGCCGAAATTTTGTGACGGTCAATCGGGGAAACCAACTGCAGGTCCATCAGGAGGGAGTCGCCAGGGCGTTGGAACTGATCCCCTCGATTGACATAAAGACACTCGCCTTGGATCACGCGGGAAATCTGTATGCACATACCCAGGAAGGCGACTTGTTCAGGTTGGATCGCCAGGCCTGGCAGGGCAAAACCGAGCACGCGCAACGCTGGAGCAAGGTTGATCTACCGAATCGCCAGCCCTTGGAGTCCCTGCGGATGGGTGCCGATAAGCACTTGTTTGGCGGGTGGGACAAGCAGTTTCACCGGCTGGAGAACGCCACCGCCAGCACGATGAAGTGGGGCCCGGTGCAATCGATGAACCAGGCACCGTCATTGGCCGATACATTCGCTGATACGTCGATGCGTGCACAGTTCAATGGTGCCGCGCTGACCGTCAGCAGCAAGGTGATGGGGCAATCCCGTGAAGGGGGGCCGCTCAAGCGCAATTTTATCGAAGGGATCAAAGCGCACTTCCACCCACTGGAAGGCCTTAGCCAGGTGGGTAAGGATATTCAGCACCATTTCAAAGGCCGTAAGGGGCTGGAAGGGATCTACGCTGACGATAAACGCCTGCATGAACAGCTCAAGGTGCTGGCGCAGAGTAGGCCAGTTCCTGCTGACCTGGGTGTGCGGCTCGCAGCCCTGAGCAAGCCGGGGCCGCGTCAGGCGTTGGCCGAGCAGATCCGCCAAGCGCTGACTGACGTAGAACACAGTAGCCATTCAAGCGCACATCGCCTGGCAGACGTGCATGGCGTGGCGTTTGACGCTCGGCCCACGTTGAGCCGGGCGGCGATTGATCCCCGTTCGACGCTGCATCAACTGTATGAAGTGTTTAAAAGAGTCTCCCCCTCGACGCAAAAATCGACCGCTGCGCTATTGGCCAACCTTGAGGGCCAAGGCTTGGCGCTTCCCGCCTGGGCGCCCGAGCGCAAGCGCAACCTTGACCACCCCTCGGCACTCATCGAGGGCGACCTGATTCATCATGCAAGCGCGCTCAAGCAACTGGCGGATCTGGCACGGGCGCTCGACGATATGTCAGGCGTTAGCCCAAGCGGCCTGGAGCGCCTGGAAACCTCCCTGCGCGAGACGATGCAGGCGTTTAAAGACAGCCCTGTCCACACACTGGCCAGCCAAGGTATTGCCAGTTACGAGCAGGCGGAATCGTTGTATGGCAACTTCAAACTGTTGGCCAAGGACCTTGGAACACCTGGCTCTGCGCTTCACTGGCATCTTTCGGGCCTGTTGGGGTTGCCCACCGATGCTTCAATCAAGGCGGCAATGACGCAGCAGGTACAGCAACTGGGCAGTGGCCAGACCCTCGCGCCGAGCCGGGCCCAAGGTCAAAGCGTGGGGTTGATGGTGACGGGGGTAAAACCCATAGCCCCCGTGGAGTTTTTCTTGGGAGCCTCCAAGTCGCATACCCACGGTGTGAGTATCAGCCGTACCGATAAAGGCGCGCGGGTTGAGATCAGTACAGACGACATGCGGCGGCTGGCCGGCTCGGTGGCCTCGGGCCTGACGCTAGGGCGAGGCCCGGAGGCGGTGGGGCCGGGCTTGAGGGTGGGTGCGGAATTGACTGCAGCGGTGGCGAAAAACACCGGGTCGAGCATCGCCTTTGACGTGAAAGAGGCAGACTTTGGCACGATGATGTCGATCCTTACCGGCGAGAACGGTACCGTCTACGACTTGCTCGCGTTGGGTGAGGAGCACGCGACAGGCAAGAGTTCCAAGGTCAGTGGTGACGTCAACCTGGACGTACTCGCCCAATTGCGCTTGATGTACACCCCGCAAGAAAACATCGCCGAGTTGGACTCAGTGATCCGCGCTGGCGTCGGTGTGGTAGGCAACCTCAATCTCGCGCATGCGGACAAGGGCCAGTCGACCACGCACACCGCAACAGGTATCCGCCAAGGTACGACAACCAGCGCTCAATTATTCAGGCAGGCTGGCGTGGGCGCCAACACCGCGCCAATCAATGCGTTGGCGTTAGGCCGGGCCGACGGTGACTGGCCCAGCGCGGCGGCGGCCTCGTCGCCGGAACTGTCGGTGATGGTGAAGTTTGATCGCGGGGAGTCGCAGGCTTTCAGTTTTTCGTTCAAGCATCCGCAACCGGTTACTCAGTCGCAGATGGATGAACTCATACGCAGCGTGTCGCTTTACTCGCCGACTTTCAGGCGGGAGCTGGCTGCGATCGGGCTGTCGGGGAACACCGTTGATCAACAGTTGGCCACGGTGCAACGGTTTCTCACGACTCATTCGCCTATAGCAACGAAGCCGGACGCTTATCACGGCATCAGCCAGTCACTGGATAAATTAATCACCCAGCAGGACCTGGTGAAGAACGGGCTGCGCCAACTGACGTCGGTCGAGTCTTCCGTCACGCGTGTGGGGTTACGGGACGACGGGCGCCATGCGTGGCTGGATGATGTGGCGCCGGCCAACAAGGCGGCCATTGAACAGTGGTTGAAGGATGACCCCCAGTTTGCCCAGGTACTTGATCAGTGGCGCCAGAGTGAGGGCACTTCAGTGAAGCTCGGCATGGAGCTCAAGCCGCAGGTAGTGCGCGCAATAGAGCGTAGCCATCTTGCCGGTGAAAGTACCGAACCGCTGATCCGGCGTGCCCTGAGTGATCGCACCAATCTGCGTGTCAAAAACCTGAGCTTGAGCTACACCACCACGCAATCCCACGGCATGTCGATACCCACTATGAATCTCAGCTTTTCCAGCAGCGCTGGGCTGAGTCTCACGCAGAAGCGCGTCAATGCTGACCTTGAATACGGAATGGACCCCGATAAACCTTTGCGCATGAACTTGAACGATACGCTGGGCAGTCTGCCCCGGCATGATCTGACTATTGACCTGGCAGATCAGCGGGTGAGGACACAAACCCAGCCGATCATCTGAATCACTTCGGCGAGTGAGCTGGGCGTCGAGGTGCTGCGTCAGGCGGTCCCAGCACTTTCCGCGAGGCATAAAAAAACGGCCTACCTTTCGGTAAGCCGTTTTTAGTACTTGGTGGTACACAGTCATTTGAACTGGGCCTGTATGGTGCTGTTATATATAGGTTTTGTTGGCGTTCTGTGAGTTAGGCATACATGTGGGCATACATGCCCCTCCTTGCTACCTCTCAACCATGCCCTCAGCACTGGTAGCGATCACGAATGTACCGGTTGTAGTAAGAGCCCTTTGAGCTAGCTGACATCAACCCTTGGTGGATCGTCGGGGGGACGTTACAGAAGTCGTAGGAGTGCCCTTGCTGAAAGCGGATTCTCATTCTCTTGGTGGCAGCATCGTAGCCAACAGAGGTCATTGCATCAGATCGAACAGCAACCATATCCATTTCACTTTCCCTAGCTGAGACGAGCTCCAGGTTGGTAGCTCGGTCACTCGATACTAAGCCAATCTGCCGTGTGTAGGGTTCACAGGCCCAAAACCCGCTGGGGACCCTGGGAGATTATTGCAGGTACGGGGCATGAAACCCGCGGGATCGAGTTAGCGGGAGACGTTGGAGGTTACTGAAATTTCAATCGTTGAAATTGAAAGGATCTTGAAGAAAAAGGCCCATCGTTACAGCTTCGGTAAAGGTGACTATATCTGTTGCTGATAGTGAACACCTGCATGGCGTCAACCATGGTTATGGATGTCAACCACGTCAACCTGTCAACCGACGTAGGAAAGAGTGCCGCTAGCACGATTCCGCGGGTTTCCTACCCCGTACCTTCCAGAATGCTCCAGGGTCCCCACTATCGAACCAAAGCCAAGAGCCTGATCGATCTCCCTTCGCTGGAGGAACGATACTAGTGGGGCTAGGGGGATACCCTAACAAATCGTGTTACGGGTGTTACGCGTGTTACATAAGTATATAAATGTATGATTTCAAACGATTTATTTTGCGTTACACAGCTATGGCTGGTTTGCCGATATGCGTGTTACATGGCAAATAGGTGTTACATCAATGAATACTCTGGGAGGGGCGGTATGTGATGATTAAAGCGGGTGTTATCGAAATAGGGGCTTTCGCCTAGAAGGTCCCCTACCGGCCAATAGTGGACGTTCCACCTTGGGCGGCCACAAGCCTTAAGCGTAAGCCTGGACTGGCTGGCAAGGTTCTATTTCGAAAAAAGCAGCTCTTCGATGATCTATTTTCGAAGTCGGTGTCGTGATGGCTTGTTAATATCTATAATCCGTAGAAATGCGATCTCAAGCATCGTTCTGTCAGAAAGGAATTGGACATTGAATGCCATTAATGCTGAACAAGAAAAACTAAAGGCCATCGGAACTGTTTACGCCCTGAACGACGCCCTTGGGAAAGGGCTCATCAGGCTGATTGACAACCGCCGCGTTCAATTTGAGTTCTCGGTGATTGCGAGCGACTCAAGGGTGCCAAAGCTGAAAGATGAGGTCGACGTGGAAGCCGTTAACAGTTCCACGGGGCTAATCGCATCAAAGTTGAAAGTCCGAGAACCCGAAAGTACTTCAAAGCGCGCTGCTGACACTGATACAGCGGAATCGGATAAGTACGTAGAAACAACCGCTGAAGAGACTATGCGTGGTACAGAAGTACTTGAGTTCGATATTCATCAAGAAATTAGCGAGCCTGGGGAAGATGCACAAAAGCTCTATGAGCAAGCAGCCGTTGCACGCACGGAAGGTAGATTTTCCGACGCAAGAAGTTTATTTGAAAAAGCTATAGAAGCGGGGGGAGGGTATCGCGTTTTTACAGCTTATTTCAAGATGCTAACTGAAGGGTCCGGGCGCGATCATCAAAAAGCAAAAGAGGTGATGAAACGGGCAATTTCCGAGAGTCCAAGCACTCCGGATTACTACGTGATGTATGGCCACATGGAGCGGCGCGCAAAAAATTTGCCTGAGGCAGAGCAGATACTGCGCGAAGGACTAAGTCACTTTCCTACCCACACTCTAATTCGTAATGGTCTTGCTCAGGTATTAAGCGAGATAGGCGCGGTGCAAAGCCTTAAGGAGGCAGGCGAGATATTCGAAGCGCTTGATTCAGCACACAAACTGAACAAGAGCGATCGGACCTATATGCGCTTTCGAGCGCTGACCGCCAATCCCCGGGCTGGGCGGGTATATTCATTTTTAGATAAAATATCAGGTTTCTCTCCAGCGGTACCGGGCACAAAAAAACTTCCAGTGGGCGTAAGTGATCTGGTCGTGGATATAAAAGATCCTGCGCTTGAAGCATCATTCGGAGTATCTGGTAGTTATTTAATACGGTGTTTTTCCAGCAACCCAAAAAGATCTGAGATAATCGATCTTAGCAAATACCTACGGTCTCTCAAGTCGGACGCGACCATCGGCTTGATCAACGGAAGAGACGTTCTCCTGAACTCTTCTTTGGCTTTTGTCGCTATCCCTAAAGCGCCGGCGGTACGCGATTATTTGATGAGCGTGCTTAGTGAAAACAATGAAGCTATCCTGCCGATTGACGATCAGTTGATGCGGTCAGCACTTGACGCTAAAGATAGCCTTCAAGAACTCTTCAGCCAATATCTCGGAGTTCGGGACTTATATGACAGTACATTGCCTGTATCGGGGCGCAGATTGTTTGGGCGAGAAAGACTGCTAGTTGGGCTAACGGATCAAGTTAACAAGGGAGAATTCATAGGTCTCTTCGGTCTCCGGAAAATGGGGAAGACGTCACTAATGTATCAGCTGCGTGACGAAAAATTAAGAGATGAAGCAGTCGCGTATGTTGATATTCAAGCCAGTCCAGGGCTCGCAATTGCAAGCTTCTTACCGGTTCTTTGGGAAATTGAGCGTGACCTACTCGATAGACTGACACCTAAGTATCCAAATGTGCGCGACATACTGCGACTAGGTAGCTTTTCTAGATATAGCGATGCCGTTCTCTCGGGGATAAGCCCGGCTTTATTGTTCTCCGAAGATATTCGAGAGTTATTGGATGCAATTGTCGAAAAAAAATTACCTGGTGTTAATCGACTAGTTATAATTCTTGATGAGTTGGAGCGTTGCTTACCACTAGCTGACCAGCCCGCAATGAATGGATATTTGGAGTTTTTTGGGCTGTTACGGGGCTTAGCTCAAACTGATCGTTACAGAGGAGCACTTTCGAGTGTAGTTGTTGCAGCTAATGCGTCCATTAGTGAGAAGGCCTATTGGGACGGTCGTGAAAATCCAGTGTTTTCTCTCTACAAAACCTTTTTTCTTCCGCCATTATCAAAGCCTGATACAAGTCAAATGATTCAGAGCTTGGGAAAAGGGATGAGTGTGTATTGGGAGCATGGGGCCATTAATGAAATATTCGCTGAGTGCGGAGGCCACCCGTTTTTAACACGTGTCTTTTGCAGTCTTATAAGCAGAAAGCACTTGCAAAGACCTCTGCAGGTTACTCAGAAAATGGTAAAGCTCGAAATACCTATATTTATTCAAGAAAAAGGTGACAAATTCGAGCAGATCACCGAGCTTCTGCATGCACACTTTCCTGAAGAAGAGGCTTTTTTGGAAATGCTCGCAATTGGTACGCCGCCAGATAAAATCTCGAATGAAAGCATAAGGCACTTAATAGGTTATCAACTTATAACTCGTCAAGGCGACACCTATCAAATAGCAATAAATTCGCTCCATTCCTGGCTTCGTCAACGAGCAGGTGTGTAAAATGAGAAATCCTTATCGCTGGAATCAGATCAACTTAAATCTAATCTACGGACGAGACTCTGTAATTAATGAGATGCTTGAATCTCTCCCATCCGTAAATGGCGACTCTTTTGGCCTGACAGGCGCGCGCCGAATGGGAAAGACAACTGTTCTTAGAGCAGTAGAGCGTGATCTAGTCGCAGGCCTCGATAGCTGGCGAGAATCTGGCAGCATACTTGTACCGGTTTATATTGACGGGTTGGCACTACCTCGACCGCTGACAGCTGAGCTTCTTTGGGGGCTAATTAACTTAAAAGTTCATCAGGTTTTGGTTTCAGAGGCAGGTAAACCCGAGTCATCTATAGATTTTTCCGAATTTGTAAGATCTATTTCTGCAGTAATTGATAAACAAGAGCTTGTGCCCAAGATAATTGTTATTTTCGACGAGATTGAGCACATTATCATAAACAGTTGGTCGAGTGCTTTTTTCGCCAACTGGCGCGCGTTGTTAAGTAACTACCCTGGAGTGTCGGGATATTTTTCAGCAGTGTTTTCAGGTGCTCTAGAAATGACTGCGTTGCAGCATGATGTTGGGTCACCCCTAATGGATGTTCTTCAGTGGCGCAGTCTTAGAAATCTGAGTTATGAGGATATGCTTAAGCTGATGAGTGAGCCGTCTGACCTGAGTATCGAAGAGGACTGTGCTGCACACATGTTTTCGGAGACGGGCGGCCACCCAATGGTCATTCAGTACGCGATGCAAAAAGCTATTAACTCGAATAAAGATAATATTTTCGATGAAACGGTCTCAAGCTTGACGAGTTTCGAGGAAGAGCGTGCTTGGCAAATTAGCGAATGGTGGACGAAGTACTGCGACACGACGAGTCAGCTTGTATACGCTGGACTGCCAACTGATGGGAGTTTTAAACCAATTTCTGTAATTACCGCAGAGTTGGGCGGTTACACAGCGAGCAAAGCCTTTGAAGTATTGCAGCATGTGGGTATTGCGGAATTAGATCGCAAGGGAAAACGGATTAAAAGACTCGGTGCAATCTTTTCCCGATGGCAAGAAGAAAACGGCAACGTTACACAAGGTGCGGCCTTTGACAATAGTTTAGCAAATTTGCTTGAAGGCCTCACGACAGGACTTCGGGAGAAGTATGTTTCAGCATGGGCTATATATAGCCAGGATATGCCGAATTACTCTGGAGCTGTCAGTGAAATTCGGGATTTGATCACGTTAACTCTCCATAGAATTGCTCCGAACGAAGAAGTTGAAGCCCAGATAGGCTTTGAGTACGAGCGTGATCAGAACAAACCAACACGAAGACAACGAGTAACCTACTTATTCGGGGCCGATAAGCGCGAGCAAGGTAAAGCTGTGGCAAGTGAGGATGAGCTTTTGGAAGCGCATTCGGTGAGGCTTGCAGCGGTAGTATCAAAGGCGTACGCCAACGCATCAGCTCTCACTCACACTACTGCAACTCGCCCTCTGGCTTATCAAGCCCTGAAACAAGGGGAAAGCATCCTTGTGCAGCTGCTAACGCGTCATGTTGAAAAAAATAATCACCAGTCGAAGACAAACCATTAGCGTCACCGTAAATTCACAAAATGACGCTACGGTTTTTAAGTTACGGAATAGCCACTTTTTGCTTCAATAAGGCAGTTTTCAAAACATGACTGTAGATCCGGTAGGGACCAATGTAGCTCTATTTTCGAGATACCCGTATTGGTCGGAGTATCTCACATGCTGAACGTCCCCTTTTGGCCGATTGTTGTTTGTCGACGAGGGCCGCAATCGGCCAGAGGCTGCCATTAACAATAGGCCTGAGCGGCCATTTCGTGGCGCTCAATTTGACCTTCTAGGAAGCCTATACCGATGCACAAGAAGCATGGCCGAAATGATCCTTGCCCTTGCGGTAGCGGTCGAAAATTTAAAAAATGTCATGGTTCCATCGACAGTCTCGACGTAGCGCTAAAGCTGAATGGGGCGCGCATGCGCCAGAAGATACAGATGACGCTTGCTCGTCATGAAGCCCAAGAGTTTCAGAGGCGTGAGCAACAAGGCCTCGGTAGGCCTATCATTTCCACTGAGTTCCATGATCACAGAATCATAGCCGTCGGTCAGACGATGCACTCCTCACAGAAGTGGAAAACTTTTCACGACTTCCTGAACGACTACCCGAAGATCGTCTTGGGTAGAGAGTGGTGGACGTCAGAGGGAAGCAAGCCTCCAGAGGAGCGACATCGTATTCTCACTTGGGCGGTCCGCAGCTATGAGCACTCGAAAGCTCATATGGAACAGAAGGGGACAGGTGCTCCTCAGCCGATGACGGGTGCTATTGGGAGTGCGATCCATAAACCCCACCTATCCAGTCCTTGGGTAACCGATTACCGTGGCATCTCTGGCGAGCAGTTCCACGGCAGCAGTGCTTCATAGTCGGCGACCGACGAGGCATGCGGCAGCCGCTC
>NZ_CAXAOY010000030.1:0-45351 GCF_963970975.1 Pseudomonas sp. RA_15y_Pfl1_P11 | reverse complement strand
ATGCTGTCCGCCGCGTTCTTGAACGCCATGGTCTGCTCGCCGATTTGCAGCGTGCCGCTGTTGGGGATGTAGGCGCCGCCGAGGATCTTCAGCAGCGTCGACTTGCCCGCGCCGTTCTCGCCCATCAGTGCGTGCACCTCGCGCGGCCGCGCTTCAAAGCTGATCTGCGCCAGGGCCTTGACCCCAGGAAACTCCTTGCCGATGCCGTTGAAGCGCAAGGCCGCGCCGGTCATTTCCACAGCCCGATTTTGGTCAGCTCTTCCTGGAAGTTGGCACGGGTGATCAAGGTGACTTCGTCCATGGCGGTGTATTTCGCCGGTTCCTTGCCGGTGGTGACCCACTCGTACATCGCCAGCGCAGTGTTGTAGCCCTCAATGTGCGGGCTGGGCAGCATCGAACCAAAGAAGCCACTGTCGGCTTTCTTCAATTCGCCGATGGCGTCAGTGCCATTGATGCCGATGCCGATCACGTTGGCCGCCTTGAAGCCGGCGCTTTCGGTGGCGCGCACGCCGCCCAGTACGGTGTTGTCGTTCATGCCGCCGATGATCAGGTTCTTCGCGCCGCTGGGCAGCTTGACCAGGGCTGAGTTGGTGGCGTCCATGCTGCCGGGAACATCAAGGGTCTTGAGAGCGGCGGTCAGGATGTGGTCTTTGGGAATGCCCGCCTCTTCAAGGGATTTGATCGAACCGTCGGTGCGTTTTTTGCCGGTGTCGAGTTCGTTGTAGGTGTTGATCACAGCGTAGGTTTCTTTCCAGTCCCAGCCGCGTTTTTTCGCTTCGGCGGCCATGGCGGCGCCCTGTTTCTGGCCGACTTCAAAGGCGGCCATGCCCAGGTAAGGCACGTCCTCCATGAAGTTGCCCTTGGCATCGACAAAGCGATCGTCCACCGCCATCACCTTCAAGCCGTTGACCTTGGCCTTGGCGACAATGGCCGGGCCCAGGGACACGTCCGGCGGGCAGATCACAAAGCCCTTGGCGCCATTAGCGGCCAGACTGTCGATGGCCGAGAGGGTTTTCTCGCCATCCGGTACGGCGATCTTGATCACGGTAAAACCGTGTTCCTTACCGGCTTTTTCGGCGAAGGCCCATTCGGTCTGAAACCAGGGTTCTTCGGCTTGCTTGACCAGAAAGCCGATCTTCACTTCCTCGGCCAATGCCACGCCGCTGAACGCCATCGCAAGCGCTACTGCGCCTAGAGTTTTCTTGAACATGAGCTACCTCTTGTTGTTATTGAGCGCTGCAGGTTTTAGTCGTGGTACATCACAGACCGCCCGCCATCGATCATCAGGCAGGTGGCATTGATAAAGGGCGCCTCGTCGGTCGCCAGGAACAATGCAGTCATCGCCACCTCGATCGGCTGGCCGATGCGCTTGGGCGGGTGCAGGTCTAAGGCGCGCTGGCGCTCGGCGTGGGGGTCGGCGAAGCCGTTCCAGTAGTCGACGTTGAGCTGGGTTTCGATATAGCCCGGCGCGATGGCATTCACACGAATGCCCTTGGGCGCGTACTCGATGCCGAGGGCACGCGTAAGGCCGAGCAGGCCGTGTTTGGCCACGGGATAGGGGAAGCAGCCGGGAATGATGTGACTGGAATGGGTAGACGCGATGTTGATGATGCTGCCGATGCCCTGCTCGATCATGTGCGGCAACACCGAGCGGCAGCCGTACCAGGCGCCGTCGAGGTCGATGGCGAAGCAGCGGCGCCAGTCTTCGTCGGTCATTTCCAGCGGGTCGCGGAACACATTGACCCCGGCGCAGTTGACCAGCACATCCACGCGGCCGAAGCGCTCGAGGGTCAGATTGACCAGCGCCTGCCATTGATCTTTAGACGTAATGTCGACGGCTTGCGCGTAGATGTCAGCACCGCGTTCACGCCAGTGGGCGGCGACTTGCTCGACCTTCTCACCCTGGATATCGGCGATGACCAGGCGCGCCTGCTGAGCCTGGAAACACGCGGCGATGGCCTCGCCAATGCCTTGGGCGGCGCCAGTGATGATCACCACCTTGCCTTTGAGCCGCTCGCCGTAGGTGGGCTCGGGCACGGCGGGGAGTGACAACGGTTGTGCCTGCATCGCTTCACCTGTTTTATTTTTGGTAGTGAGTGCTGATGCAGCCGACTATAAACCTATCATTTGAAACATCTCAATATATAAATTTGCATCCCATATAGTGAGAGACACACAAAAATAATGTGGGAGCGGGCTTGCTCGCGAATGCGGTGTTTCAGTCACCAAAAATGTCGACTGATCCACTCCATTCGCGAGCAAGCCCGCTCCCACATTTTGATCTTCAGTGGTTACAGAAGGTTGCTAGCCGAGGGCGAAGTCTCGTAGTGCGTCGCCTTCCATGCGATAGCGCACCCACTCTTCCTGCGGCTGCGCGCCGATGGATTTGTAGAAGGCAATCGCCGGCTCATTCCAGTCCAGCACGCTCCACTCAAAGCGCCCGCAACCGTTATCAAAAGCAATCTTCGCCAGGTGGCGCAGCAGCTTCTTGCCCGCCCCGCCGCCGCGTTGCTCCGGGTTGATGTAGAGGTCTTCCAGGTACAGGCAGTTGCTGCCCAACCACGTGGAATAGCTGAAGAAAAATACCGCGAACCCAATCGGCACGCCATCGCGTGAGCAGATCAGGCCGTGTGCGGTGGCGCCCTCGCTGAACAGGCTGCGCTCAATGTCTACCACGCTGGCGATCACCTCATGCCGGGCTTTTTCGTACTCAGCCAATTCAGTGATGAACGTCAGGATCTGCGCAGCATCGCTGGGCACGGCGGGGCGAATCTCGATGGTCATGGGCGAGCCTTGGCAATTTCAAAGCACACATACTAAGGCGCTTTCATGACTGATTGCAGTGCATTATCACCGGGGCCGGGGCGCTTTACTCCGCTGAGGAGCAATGCGAGCACCATCAACCACAGAACAATCCGCGCAGGCATGCATGGTAAACAGACGGCACACCTCCAACGATTCGAGACGTGCCCATGCCTGCGATGCCCTCGGTGAGCGCGAAAACCTTCGCGCTGTTCTGCCTTGCCAGTTTCCTGCTGTCGCTGTCCTACGGCTCGACCTTTTTGCTGTCGCTGCTGATTCATTCACGCGGCGGCAATGAGCACGATGCCGGTAGCGTGATCTCCACGGCGATGCTCAGTACCTTCGTGGCGGTGCTACTTTCCGGGCATTTGGCGGATGCGTTGGGTGCGGCGCGTGCGATTGCGGGAATGGGCGTATTGCTGGTGGTGGCCTGCCTGGGCTTTGCGCTGGTGCCAGGGTTTGGTCAAGGTTTGATGCTTTTCGGGCTGTCACTGGGGCTGGGCTGGGGCGTGTTCTACACGTTGGGACCGATCATCGTGACGTTGCTGGTGGAGCCTCACCATCGGGCCAAGTACTTTGCGCTGCTGTCGGGCAGCATGTTGAGCGGAATCGGCGCGGGCCCTCTGCTCGGGCGCGCCGCCAGCGCGCTGGAGCTGCCACTGACAACCGCATTTTATATCGCCGGGTTGGCCAGCCTCGCAGGTGCCGTGATGTTCTGGCGCATGGGCGCACAATTCAAGCATCACACCCACGTACCTACGGCAAAGATTTCCTGGGGTGCCAGCCGTCGAGTGCTGTCTTCCAAAGCGGTGTTCGCCATCCTGATGGTTGGCCTGGGGGGTTGCGTATTTGGCGGGCTTTCATCGTTCCAGACCAGCTACGCCGCCGCGCATGGGCTGGATTATTCGCTGTTCTTCGCAGGTTTCCTGAGTGCGGCAATCACCAGTCGCCTGTTGATTGCCGGCTTTGTGGTCAAGCGTGATGCCTACCGGGCGGCCTGCGTGTTATCCGGGATCATACTCGGGTCGATCGCGCTGTTTGCCTTTGGCGTGAGCGGAAACCTCAGCTATTTGCTGGCAGCGGCGCTGCTGGGGGTCGGGTACGGCCTGACGTATTCCGTGATCAACGGGTTGGTAGCCCATGAGGCGCCATCCGGCATGACGTCCCAGGCGTTGCTGCTGTTCAGCCTGGCGTATTTTGTCGGGGTCTTCGGGTTTCCCTGGTTGGCGGGCAAGCTCATCGTCGACTACGGCTTGTCGGCACTGATGATGAGCGTGCTGGCGGTGGCCACCTGCAATTGGTTGATCAGCGTGGCGCGGTTGGCCTGGCGTCGGGTCTCATCACACAAAATCTTACAGGTCACTTGATACCGTTCGTCGCCATCAAGGCACGATCAGGAAACGTCAACTGACCAATAGAGGGTAAGGACATTAATCATATGGAGACACCCTCATGAAGAATTCCAAGTTTGCTGCCCTCGCGCTCACCGGCCTGCTGTCGGCGGTGTCCCTGAGCAGTTTCGCCGCCACATCGTCGACCGGCACCACCACGCCTGACGCGACCAGCGAGTCGCAGAAATCCATGGGCACTGGCCTGGATACCAATGGCGGCGCGGTCATCGACAACACTAATGGCGCTGACCCGCACACCAAAGGCCACGACACCGAACGCCAGGCGCCTGCCGCCGTCGGCAACGGCAAAATGGGCCCATCCGTGAATGAGCCGACGATCAATAAAGGCGATGATTCGAACCTGCCAGGCGCGCCGAAACAAACTGCGCCATAAACAGCGAATCGCTCTACAGACACCCGATCATTCCCCAGTGAAGAGGTATGCATGAACGTCGATAAAGACCTTGAAAAAGAAGTCCTCACCCGCCTGCTGCACGCGCACCCCCAAGGGTTGGGCAAGGAAGTGCTGGATAACTACCGCGGAGAAAAAGTGGTCGCCAGTGCCTTGGCATTTCTGCAGGATCGCGGGCTTATCAAGGATGGGCATGTGACCACCGATGAGACCGGGGAGTATTCGTTGAACTTGCCGATCAAGTTGACGGCGTCGGGGGTGGATGAGGCGCGCAAGCTGGAAAGTCAGACTGCCCAGTAATGTAGGAAACACCGCTAAACACTGTGGGAGCCGGGCTTGCCCGGTTCCCACAGTGTTGATTGGCTTTATTCAGTGAGTAGGGCATTGACTTCAGGGGTGCCGGGCGATGTAGCCGGCCCCCAACGTGTCACGGCCAACGCCGCTGCCGCATTTGCCCGCCGTGCCGCTTGAGCGGGTGCCAGTCCGTTCGCCAGCCCCGCAATAAACACCCCCGCATGCGCATCGCCCGCGCCGTTACTGTCCACCGCCTGTACCTTGAAGCCCGGCACATGCTCGACGGCACCCTCGGCGCTGACCCAGCAACCCTTCGGCCCATCGCGCACCACCAGCAAGGCAGTGTCAGGCAGGTGACGCTTCAGCTCGCTCAGTGCCTTCGTTAACGTACCTGCCCCCGTAAATGCCAGCGCCTCCGGGCCATTGCTGGTCCAGATATCGATACGCGGCAGCAGGGCCAGCATCGGTGCAGAATCCGGCGCCTTGACCAGCGGGCCGGGGTCGAACACGACGGTGATGTGACGGGGCAGCGTCAGCAGCCAGTCGAGCAGCGCCTGGGCCTTGCCTTCCAGCAACAAGCTGTAACCGCTGACATAAACGTAATCGTCCGATTGTGGCACCACACTCGCCAAATCCTCGGCGTTCAAATCACCTTCAGCGCCGATATGGGAAATGAACGTGCGCTCGGTGCTGGCCTCGGTCAGCGAAACGCATAGCCCCGTGTCTTTGTCCGTGCTGGGCGCCTGGGCGATTTCCACACCTTCGGCCAGCATCGCTGCGCGGGCCAGGTCGCCAAAGCGCCCGTTGCCGTGGCGCCCCAGATAGATCACCGCCAGCCCATTGCGCTTGGCCGCAGCCATCACATTGAACCCCCCACCGGCTTCGAAACTGGCCGAATGCGCCAGCACGTCGCCGCCGGATGCAGGCAAGGTATCGAGAGCCATGACCAGGTCGACGATGACTTGGCCGGTGTGCAGCAATCTAGACATTGGGGCTCTCTACCAGAGCCGGGCGACGGTCAGCCGCGCCACCCAGCGCCGCATAAACCCCGCCGGCCACCAGGAAGGTAACGATCCAGCCGAGGCCGTTATGGCCCAGCCACGAGTCGGACAACGGCCCGGCGAACCAGATGTTGTCGGCGGTGGTGCCAATGGTGGTGAAGCTGAAGCCCAACACGATCGCCAGGGCCCAGGCGCCGAATGCGCGCCACTCCACACCACCGCGATACCAATAGGCGCTGCTTGGGCTCACGTCCAGCAAGTCCGTGGGGCTGTAGTAGTGACGGTGGATCAGGTCGACCACGAAAATGCCGACCCAGGCCGTAATCGGCACCGCCAGCAACGAGATGAACGTGATAAATGGGCCATAGAAACTGTCGGCGATTAGCATGAAGTAAATCGAACCGGCGAAGATTGCCACGATGTCGACGATCACCGCGTGCACACGCTTGACCTTCAAGCCAAGGGTCAAGGTGGTGAGACCCGCCGAGTACACCGACAGGTTGTTGGAGAGCAGCAGCCCGCCAAACGCCGTGATCAGGTACGGAACCGCCATCCAGGTCGGCAGCATGTCGCGGATCGCGATGATCGGGTCAGTGGCCGACGCCAAGTCGTTATTGCCCACCGACAGCAGGCCGCCAAGGGTGATCAGCAACACCAGCGGGATGCCCGCACCAAACGCGGCGGATGCCACCAGGCGCGCAGCCTTCACACTGCGGTGCTGGTAGCGCGACATGTCGGCGCCGGCATTGGCCCAGCCGATACCAGTGCCCGCGGCCATGGTGCCGACGCCAATGATCATCGCGCTGAGCGGTGCCGGCGTGGCATTGAACACTGCGCTCCAATCGATAGTGGCGCAAAGGAAGCCGCCGACCAGAATGTTCAAGGCGCCGAACACGTAGGTGGCCCACTTCTGGATCACCAGCAAGGTGGCGTGTCCGAGGCCGGATACGGCCAGGGTCAGCAGCACGAAGATCGCGATGAATATCAGGGTGAGTAACGGTGCGCTTTTCGCTTCCACCGCAGAACCGAACAGGATCGAACTCAACGACAGCAGCACAAAGGCGGCTGTGGTGGTGTTGACGGTTTCCCAGCCCAGGCGTGACATCAGCGACACCAGCGTTGGGCCGATATTGCCGCGCACGCCAAAGATGGCGCGGGACAGCGTCAGGCTGGGCGCGCGGCCACGCCGACCGGCGATGGAGATGATGCCTACCACGGCAAAGGAACCGGCAGCGCCGAGGATCGCCACGATGATTGCTTGCCAGATCGCCAGGCCGCGAAACGCCACCAGCGTCGCGCCAAGCGGTAAGCCAAGAATGCTGATGTTGGCCGCGAACCACACCCAGAACAGTTGCAGCGGGTGCCCGTTACACTCGCTTTCCGGGACAGGTTCGATACCACGTGTTTCCAATTGCCCAGCGCTCTGGCCGGAAGAGGTGCTGCTCATGAGGGGCGCTCCTGGTGCCTGTATTGTTGTAATTGTGGCAAAGAATCCAATCTTTAAGCCGGTCATCCTGACTCAACACGATTCAGTGTGGGAGCCGGCTTGCCTGCGAAGGCGGTTATCCAGTGAGCGCATCAATGGCTGGCACACCGTCATCACAGGCAAGCCACACACATTTTTGCTCTGTGGTGTTCAGCGTAATTTGAGCAGCGCTTGAACCAGAGGCTGAATATCCAGGCCGTTGACCTGCTTGACCTGATCGATCATCGCCACAGGCCAGCACTGCATGCCCAGGCATGCGCCCAACATGGCGCCTAGAATCGCGGCGATGGTGTCGGTGTCGCCGCCAAGGCTGGCGGCCAGGCACAGGGCCTCGAAGGCATTCATCTCGCCGACCGCCACTTGCTGGGCCAAGGCAAAGGACACCACCACTGACTCCTGTGAAGCCACGGAGGTGCCAATCAACTCATACAGCAGGTCGGCGAACAGGACCTTGTCCCCGCTGTCGACGCTCAACGTCCGCGCCCAACTGATGCGCGTGGAAATACGCCCGCCGGCGATCCAGTGTCCGTGGCGCTCTGCTTGTTGGGCGATTTGCATACCGATATTGAGTGCCTCACCCAAATCCACGCCATTAATGCCAGCCGACACCACCGCCGCCACCGCCGCCGCACTGGAAATACCCAGGGTGGTGTTATGGGTAACCTGGCAGGCCTGGATCACCGCCTGGATAAACGGTGCCGGGTCGCTGACATCGGCGGCGATCCCCACCGGCGTGATGCGCATCGCGGCGCCGTTGGTGGTGCCATAGCGCCCGGATTCTTCCGGCGTGTGGCCGGCGAGGATCATGTCGATCGCACGCTTGGTCGATGGGCCGAGTAAATCCTGCGAGCCCTTGGCACGCATGACTGCCTCCCAGTCGATCAGGCGCTGTGCGAGCACGGTAGGTTCAATCGTACCCTGGCCTTCCACCAGCAATTCGCCCACCAGGATCGCCTGCTCGGTGTCATCGGTGATGGAGCCGGCGGGCATGTTTGGCGCGATGGGCTGGTCAGCACCGGCATCTTCCAGGCCGGTGATAGCACCGAAGCGCGCCCGGACCTGTTCACGGCTCAAGGATTGGGTCGGCATGCCCAGCGCATCGCCCAATGCCAGGCCGTAGAAGGCGCCGAGGGCGCGAGTGTGCGAGGTCATTTCGAATGTCCAAACTGCAGGTGCAGACGAAAGTGCAGAGGATCGAGCCAGCTTTCGACGTACTCCATGAAACGCTCGCGACGGTCGTAGGTCGTGCGCGACGCCTTGAGGAACACAGTGCCTGTAGGGCGGCCAAGCAACTCGGCGTCTTCATCGCTGAGGGGCTCGGCGCCGATCCACTGGTCACCGTCGGCCCCGACATACCCGTAGGCTGCCAGGGTGATGGTCAGGGAGTCATCGATCAGGCCCACGTCAGGCAGGCTCTCCAGGCCTCCGGAGGCGGGCATCAGCGAGCGCTCCAGGGACACGGCGGTGCCGTCGGTGGTGCGGCGGCGCCGGTCGAGGGCGATGAATTGGTCACTGCCGAAACGGTTGAACAGGTCTGGGCGAGTCACCGCTTCCAGGCGCAGTATATCGGTGCTCACCCGCGCCCCGGTGTCGGCCAGGGCCTGCGCCCAACCGCTATGTTGGTCGAGCACCATGCCGTCAAAGGTGACGATGGAGCCGACGCCGCTCTGGGTCGCTATGTAATTACGCCGTTTGAGTTCAGCCAGCGCTTCGCGCAGGGTGCCGCGACTGACCGCAAACTCCTCGGCCAATTGGTGCTCACCCGGCAACAGAAAACCGTCGACCATCACTCCGCCCTCGATACGGCGTATAAGCTCGTCGACGACGCGTTTTTTCTTATCAAATCGAACATGTCTAATCATGTAAAAATTGATAACCGAAAGCCGTTATTTACAGCAAGCGAATTATTTCAGGAACATGAAAAAACGGGCCCTAAGGCTCCAGCCCAATACGGAAAAATTCCCCAGCGCTCCAGACACCAAGCCAGTTCTGACCGTTGATCGGACGGCTCACCGCCAGTTCCACTAATTGGTAGAACGCGTTTCGATGCACCAAGGCTTCAAGGTTGGTGCGCACCCGGATGTAGGGCGCGGGCTCCTGGGTGACCGGATCGATCACCACGCGCAACGGATGTTCAAGACCGGCTTCGACTTGCTCATCCACGTTGGTGGTAAAGCGCAATACCTGGCTTTCGCCCTGCCCTTCGACTTCCAGGGTCACGGCGACAAACGGCGCATCGTCGACGGTGATGCCAACTTTTTCCACGGGAGTGATCAGGAAGTAATCATCGCCATCGCGGCGGATAATGTTGGAGAACAGCTTGACCATCGGCTTACGCCCGATCGGCGTGCCCTGATAGAACCAGGTGCCGTCGCGGGCGATGCGCATATCGATGTTGCCGCAGAAATCCGGGTTCCACAGATGCACCGGCGCCGGTCCCTTGCCTTTGGGCAGTTGGGCCAACAGATCGTTGGCTTTGGCGGAATCGGTCATGGGCTTCTCCTGGTGCTTATTGATCACTCATCCCAAGCAGGCCGCGGGCGTATTGCGCCAGGGGGCGGGCAATCAAGTCTTCTGGCTTATTGTCGTGGAACGTCAGTAAACCGCCACGACTGCGAATACGTGCAGTATCAATCAAATACTGGGTGCTGGTCTCGATCAACATGATCTGGATGACGCCGTTGTCCAGGCCAACACGGTCAAGGGCCTGCTGATCAGCCCACTCGTCGGCATTGCCGATACGGTCATCCGCTGCCGCAAATCGGCAGTACAACAGGTAGTGAGCGCCGGCTGCACGAGCTTCGGACATTGCCTGTTCCAGACCTTCCGGTTGGCGGGCGCGGCGTACCATGGGGAAGTATTCGACGAAGCCGTTGAACGCTTCCTCTGCCACCACGTTAGGACGCGGGTAGGCACTGCCCGGCGGTACGAAGGCACCCTGGGCGATAAAGATAAAGGAGTCCGGCTGCACGCGAATCGAGGCCGTGCGACGGGTGTCGCTGTGGTCGAGCAAGCCGGCATCACTCATCTGATAGCGAGTGCCTTCGGCCATATCGCTGACGGTCATGCAACCACTCAGCGTCAACGACGCCAGCAACAAAACCAGACTACGCATCCTAATCCTCCAGAAGCCGGTGACGGAAAACCGGCGAATGGGCATGAGATGCAGAATCCGCGCCACTCAGAGATGACGCATAACCAAATGTGGGAGTGAGTTGAGTTAGGAAATCGCGTTAGCCGCCAATGATTTTCATGATGGTGGCACCGCCGGAGAAGGCCACTTCCTGTTTATCCCCCAACGCCTTCATCAACAGGCCTTGCAGCGCAGGCAGTGCTTGATGCCGCGGCTTGTCCAGCAGGTCGCCGACATAGTGACGGTTGCTCGACGACAGGCAGCCATGCAACCAGCCCGTGGACGACAACCGCAGCCGTGAACAGGTACGGCAGAACGGCACACTCTCGTTGGCAATCACGCCAAAGAAACCCTTGCCCGGTACTTCGTAGCGTACGGCGGTGGCGTCGACGGGGGCATTGGCTTGCAGGTATTCATACTGTTCGCCGATCAGGCTCAGCAGTTGCTGCAAGCTGACAAATTGCTGCAGGAACGCGTTGGAGTCCTTGGCCAGGTGGCCCATGCGCATCAGCTCGATAAAGCGCAACTCGTAGCCGCGCTCCAGGCAGTAGTCGAGCAGCGGCATCACTTGGTCAAGATTCTGGCCGCGCAACGGCACCATGTTGACTTTGATCTTGATACCGGCAGCGCGGGCCTGGTCCATGCCATCGAGCACGGTGGCCAAGTCGCCGCCACGAGCGATGCTGCGGAAGGCGTCCGCATCCAGGGTGTCGAGGGAGACATTGATGCGCTTGATCCCGGCGTCCACCAGCAACGGCAGTTTGCGCGCCAGCAGTTGGCCGTTGGTCGTCAAACTGATGTCACTGAGGCCCATCTGCCCCACTGCGCCCATGAAGGCTTCCAGCTTGGGGCTGACCAGTGGCTCTCCGCCGGTAATGCGCAAGCGGTCGATGCCGGCCGCCTCAATGAGATAAGCCACGCCGCGCGCCATCGCCTCGGCCGAGAGTTCGTCCTGGGCAGCCACCAGCCGCTTGCCGTTAGGCACGCAGTAGGTACACGCGTAATTGCAGGCTGAGGTCAGGCTGATCCGCAAATTGCGAAAACGCCTGCCTTGACGATCAACGATCATGGATCACTCCGGCAGAGGATGATTCGGGCGCACTAAAAACTGACTGATAAATCAGCTTTTAGCAAGAGTCCATGCCTGAGTATATTCCTGGGGTACTGCGCGTGGCAGCAAATCATTACGTGGCGGGCGTTTCAGCCGGTGGCTGCTCGGCGCTGTGCTTGCGCTTGTTGCCCATGCGCACGCCGATATCCATCAGGAACTGGAAAAAGCCTTCCTGATCTTCCAGCACATTGCTCCAGAACGGCGAGTGGTACAGCGCGACGGCGCCGTGTACCAAGGCCCAGGCAGCGCAATAGTGGAAATACGGCGGCACGTCCTCCAGCTTGCCTTCGCTGATGCGGCCCTTGATCAGCAGAGTCAGGCGTTCGAAGTTCGAGGCACGGATCTTGTGTAACTCCTCGACCATTTCCGGCACTTGATGGCCCTTGACCACCTTCTCTTCCAAACGGTCGAACAGGCGATAGCGCTGCGGATCACGCATCCGGAACTCGAAGTAGGCGCGGGACAGGGCTTCCTTGTCCTTGTCCACATCGGCCGAATGCAGCAGCTCGTTCAAATCACGCTCGTAGTCGAGCATCAGGCGCAGGTAAATCTCGGCCTTGGACTTGAAGTGCTTGTAGATCGTGCCTTTGCCGATACCCACGGCATCCGCAATCATCTCGACGGTGACGCTGTCTTCACCTTGTTCGAGGAACAACTTCAGTGCGGTGTCGAGAATTTCCTGCTCACGGCGGCGAAACTCACGGACCTTACGGGGTTCTTTGTGCATGAGAAAGAGGTCTGCAGAGGTCGAAATAGGAAGGGTTGCGCAGGGCCACGGATACGTGGCGATACGATTTACCCAGTGCGAGGGATTATCCCGACTGAACGGTCGTTGGGCAATGTCTATGTGAACCCGTAACGCACTTTACTTTCAGCGCACCAACGTTTGCATTGATTTCAGTCAGAAATAATACGCAACAACTCCCTCCGTACACCTGCTTGATGAGAACCCAAGCGAAGCGCGTGTATTCCAAATCTGTTTAAAAAACGACCAGTCGCCACTGGACTGAATCGGATACTGATCAATACTTGAACTGTCGGCGTGACATCTCCCCCAAGTGACGCGCCGACCTGGGTACCAACGGACCGCGTGCCCTTGTTTTACTCCTAATGGTCTTAGCCCGGATTCACCCCCCAGAACCCGGGTTTTTTTTGCCTGCGATTTGGCCGCGTCAACAGCATCGGTATCTACACAAGCACGCTCACTACGGGGAAATTTTTCAGCTTTGAAAATTGTGCGTCAGTAGGCCACGTGAGCCAGCGGGAACAGGCGCTTGAAGTTCTCGGTGGTCTGTTCGGCAAAGCGCTCGTAGGATTCGCCACGCAGCATCGCCAGGTAATCCGCCACATCGCGCACATACTCCGGCAGGTTCGGCTTGCCGCGATGTGGGATGGGCGCCAGGTACGGCGAGTCGGTTTCCACCAGCAGGCGGTCGGCCGGTACTTGGCGCGCTACGTCGCGCAGGGCGTCAGCATTGCGGAAGGTGACGATGCCCGACAGGGAAATATAGAACCCGAGGTCCAGGGCCGCCTTGGCCATGTCCCAGTCCTCGGTGAAGCAGTGCAACACGCCAGCCTGAGGCAGCGCGGCTTCGCGCAGCAGGGTCAGGGTGTCGGCACGGGCGCCACGGGTGTGGACGATCACCGGTTTACTGGTCTGCTGGGCAGCCTGCAGGTGCAAACGAAAGGAGGCTTGCTGCAACTCGGCGGCTTCGGGCTCGTAGTGGTAATCCAGGCCGGTTTCACCGATGGCCACCACGCGCGGGTGATTGAGTTCGCCGAGCAGCCAGTCGAGGGCTGGGGCTTCACCGGGCTTGAGGTCCAGCGGATGGATACCCACCGAACAATCCACATCGGCATAGCGATCAGCCAGGGCTTTGACGTCGCCAGCATTTTCAGCGCTGACGCCGATGCACAGGAAGTGCCCTACTCCGCGCTGGCGTGCCGCTTCGAGCGCGGCGTCAAGGGAGCCGCCGTGCTGGGCAAGGTCGAGGCGATCAAGGTGGCAATGGGAATCTACGAGCATAAGAATTAAGTCACTGAAAGTGTTTGACCAACGATACCCGTCAGCCAGGGAAATTAACGCCGGCCGAGCAAACCGACCCACTGCACCAGCAGCGCTTCAAGCAAGAGCACACGGTTGAGGTTGGCTTTGCCGAGCACCTTCTGGCGCTGGGCGAGGATCCAGTCCTGGATCGTCAGCACTTTGTCCTGGGCACTTTTTTGCGCCAGGTACTGCACCACTTTGCGCATATCTGGCAGGCCCAGACCGCTTTCGTCCTGGGTCAGTTGGTAGCGCAGGATCAGGCTCGACCAATCGCAGAACCAGTCGAACAGCAATAGCAGAGGAATGTCCTTCCAGGCAGTTTCAGCCAACTGGGTCGCGGACACTTCCTGCTTGATCAGCTTCTTTACGCCCTCCACCACCAGTGCGCGTTGCTCACGCACCCCCTGGGCTTGCAGCTTCACCGCGGCCAATGGCGAGCCCGCTGCCAGTGTCAGCAACTCGACCCGTTCTTCCTGACTGCACTGCGGCAACGCCTGCGCCAGCCACTCAAGACTCAGCGCCTCGCTTGGCAGCGGGCACGCCTGCTGAACGCAGCGGCTGCGAATGGTCGGCAGCAAACGGCTCGATTGGTGGCTGACCAGCAACAACACGGTATCGCCAGACGGCTCTTCCAGGCTCTTGAGCAAGGCGTTGGCGGCGTTGATGTTCATCGCCTCCACGGGCTCGATCAACACCACCTTGCGCCCGCCCATCTGCGCGGTTTGCACCACGAAGCTGACGAGGTCACGGACCTGGTCGACCTTGATCGCCTTGTCGGCTTCCTCGGGCTTCAACACGTAGTTGTCCGGATGGCTGCCGGCCTTGAGCAACAGGCAGGATTTGCATTCGCCACAGGCTTCCAGGTCGACCGGGCGCTGGCACAGCAGGCTGGCCATGAGTCGCTCAGCCAAGTCCCGCTTACCGATACCCACCGGTCCATGCAACAGGTAGGCATGGGCGTGGTGAGCACGGCCGGCCAATTGTTGCCACAGGCTGGCCTGCCACGGATAGGCTTCAGGCACGGGCGCGCTCCAGCAGCGTCGGCAATAGCGTGTCGATGGCTTGCTGCACCTGGGCCAGCGGTTGGGCCGCGTCCAGCAGGTAATAACGCGCAGGCTCGGCCGCAGCACGTTTGAGGAACGCAGTACGGACCGCGTCGAAGAAGGCCTGGCCTTCGAGCTCAAAACGGTCCAGGCGACCACGGGCACTGGCGCGGGCCAGGCCCACTTCCACCGGCAGGTCGAACACCAGGGTCAGGTCAGGGCGCAGGTCGCCTTGGACGAACGTTTCCAATGTAGCAATGCGCTCCAGGCACAAACCTCGACCGCCGCCCTGGTAGGCATAGGTGGAATCGGTAAACCGGTCGCAGATCACTACGGCACCGCGCGCCAGGGCCGGGCGAATCACCTCGGCCAAGTGCTGGGCGCGCGCGGCGAACACCAGCAGCAGCTCGGTGTCAGGGTTCATCTGCTCTTCACCCGGAGCGAGCAGCACCTCACGAATGCGCTCGGCCAGCGGCGTACCGCCAGGCTCGCGGGTCAACACCACCTCGATGCCTTGGGCGCGCAAGCACTCGGCCAGGTAATCGCGGTTAGTGCTTTTGCCGGCGCCCTCGGGGCCTTCCAGGGTAATAAACAAGCCAGTCACAGGCAGTCCTTAGTCAGAATTATTGCGGGCTTGGCGGCGCAGTGGTGTCCGGCGCAGGCTCGGCCGGTTTATCAGCTGGCTCATCCGCCGGTGGCGTTGCGTCTTGCGCAGGCTTCACCACCGGGGCCGGACTGGAGCGGTAATCGGCGCGGCGTTTGAGTTGAAACTCGCGCACGGCGGCATTATGCGCATCCAGGTTATCCGAGAAAATATGGCTGCCATCGCCCCGTGCGACGAAATACAGGCTGCTGCCCGGCACCGGGTTCAGCGCGGCATGGATCGCCTCGCGGCCGACCATCGCGATAGGCGTCGGCGGCAGGCCGGCAATCATGTAGGTGTTGTAAGGGTTGGCTTCCTTGAGATGAGCGCGGGTCAACTTGCCGTTGTAGCGCTCGCCCAGCCCGTAGATCACCGTTGGGTCGGTCTGCAACAGCATGCCGATCTTCAAGCGACGCACAAATACCCCGGCGATCTGCCCACGCTCCTCAGGTACGCCGGTCTCTTTCTCCACCAGGGAGGCCATGATCAGCGCTTGATAAGGGTCGGTGTACGGCGCATCGGCGGCGCGCTTGCTCCACTCCTGGGCGAGTACATCGTCCAGGCGGTTATAGGCTTTTTTCAGGAATTCGACGTCGGTCATGCCACGCACGAAGCGGTAGGTATCGGGGAAGAACCGCCCCTCGGGGAACACGCCAGGGTGGCCGAGTTTATCCATGACTTCACTGTCAGTGAGGCCCGAAAGTCTCTGCACGATCTTTTCATTGTTGGCTAAGGCCGAGCGCACCTGGCGGAAGTTCCAGCCTTCGACCAGGGTCAGGCTGTATTGCACCACTTCGCCACGCTGCCAGAGGCCGATCAAGCCCTGCGCCGTCATGCCAGGCGTCATGCGGTATTCGCCGCTCTGCAGTGGCTGGCCGTCGAGGTTTAAGCGCCAGTACAGGCGCAACCAGAACGCGCCGTCGAGCACGCCATCGGCTTCCAGGCGATTGAAGGTACCGGTCGGGGTCGCCCCTGCCGGCACATCGAGCAATTGCTCCTGGGCCAGGTTCAAAGGCTGCTTCAAGGCAGAATCGAACTTCCAGGCCGAATAACCCAACAACAAAGCCGCCGAGAACAGACCGATCAGCAGCAGTACAACCAGTTTTCGTATCAACTCAAATTTCCAATAGCGCGCGAATAATGCCCTGCAGTTTACGGGTGAGCGGGCCAACCGACCAGCTCATCGCAGCGTACCCGCGCACAGGCCAAATGCCATAAACGCTGTTGCATACAAAGACTTCGTCAGCCTGCTGCAACTGCGTAAGGCTGATGTCGGCCACGGCCACCGGGGTGCCCAGCGTTTGAGCCTGGGCCAGAATCTCGGCGCGCATCACGCCGGCAACGCCGCAACGCGTCAGATCAGCGGTTAGTAACAAGCCGTTGCGCACAAGAAACAGGTTGCTGAATACGCCTTCGATGACACGCCCAGACATGTCCAGCATCAAACCTTCAGCGTGTTCGGCATCCTGCCATTCGGCGCGGGCGATCACCTGCTCGAGGCGATTGAGGTGTTTGAGGCCGGCCAGCAGTGGCTGCTCGGCCAAGCGGGTGGCACACGGAAACAGGCGGATGCCGTCGGTTCCATGGGCGAGGGGATAAGTAGCGGGCGGGTTGCCCTGCAAGATACGGCGCACTGGCTCGCCAGGGTTGATGCCATACCCACGCAGACTGTCGCCACGGGTAAGGATCACCTTGAGGACACCGTCGCCAAGGGCGGCGGCATAGGCCAGCACTTCGTTGCGGATCAAAGGCTGATCTGCAATCAAAGCGAGGCGCCTGCAACCCTGATCGAGGCGTTGCAGGTGACGGTCGAGCAGCAACGGTTGCCCGGCCCTGACGGCGATGGTCTCGAACAACCCGTCGCCATACGCCAGGCCGCGATCTTTCAGGGGCACGTTATCCGCTGGCTGACCGTCGACCCAGCTGTGCATCACTCGGCGAACCGGCGGAACACCAGGGACCCGTTAGTGCCACCAAAACCGAACGAGTTGGAGATCACCACGTCGATCGGCATCGGCTGCGCTTCGTGAGGCACGAAGTTCAAGTCGCAGCCTTCGTCAGGCTCATCGAGGTTGATGGTCGGGGGAGCGACCTGATCCTTGATGGCCATCACGCTGAAGATCGCTTCGACCGCACCCGCCGCGCCCAACAAGTGGCCGGTCATGGACTTGGTGGAGCTGACCGCCAGCTTGTAGGCATGCTCGCCGAACACCGACTTGATGGCTTCAGCTTCCGCCAAATCGCCAGTCGGCGTCGACGTGCCATGAGCGTTGATGTGCTGCACCTGGTTCGGGTTGACCTTCGCATCGCGCAGCGCGTTGGTGATGCAACGCGCAGCGCCGGCACCGTCGGAGGGTGGCGAGGTCATGTGGTAAGCGTCGCCGCTCATGCCAAAGCCGATCAGCTCGGCATAGATGGTCGCGCCACGCGCCTTGGCGTGTTCCAACTCTTCCAGCACCAGTGCACCGGCGCCGTCGGACAGAACGAAACCATCACGGCCTTTGTCCCAAGGGCGACTGGCGCGGGTGGGCTCGTCGTTGCGGGTCGACAGTGCACGGGACGCGCCGAAGCCGCCCATGCCAAGGCCACAGGCCGCCATCTCGGCGCCGCCAGCGATCATCACGTCAGCTTCGTCATAGGCGATGTTGCGCGCCGCCATGCCGATGCAGTGCGTGCCCGTGGTGCACGCGGTGGCAATGGCGTAATTAGGCCCCTGTGCGCCCAAGTGGATGGACAGGAAACCGGAAATCATGTTGATGATCGAGCCCGGCACGAAGAACGGTGAAATTCGACGGGGGCCGGAATCGTGCAACGTGCGGCTGGTTTCTTCGATATTGGTCAAACCACCAATACCCGATCCCATGGCCACGCCGATGCGGTCACGGTTGGCGTCGGTGACTTCCAGGCCGGCGTTACGCACTGCCTGAAAACCGGCTGCCAGGCCGTATTGAATGAACAGGTCGAGTTTGCGGGATTCTTTGACCGAGAGATATTCCTCGACATTGAAGCCCTTTACCGAGCCGCCAAAACGGGTGGAATAGGCAGAAAGGTCCGTGTGTTCGATCAGACCAATACCACTGTGGCCAGCCAGAATGCCCTGCCAACTGCTCGGCACATCCGTGCCCAGTGGCGACAACATACCCATACCGGTGACTACGACGCGTCTACGCGACACAGCACTCTCCTTTTTCTAATGACGACACTTTTGCTTCAGCGCTCACATTTCGTCAGGGCTAAAGAAAAAACCGCACGCCGTTACAGCAGTGCGGTTTTTCCCTGAAAGCAAGCGACGACTACAAACTATTACGCCTGGTGGCTAGTAACGTAGTCGATAGCAGCTTGAACAGTAGTGATTTTTTCAGCTTCTTCGTCCGGGATTTCGGTCTCGAATTCCTCTTCCAAAGCCATCACCAGCTCAACGGTGTCAAGGGAATCGGCACCCAGGTCTTCTACGAAGGAAGCAGTGTTGACCACTTCTTCTTCCTTAACGCCCAGTTGCTCGGCGACGATTTTCTTGACGCGCTCTTCGATGGTGCTCATACCTTGTTTAACTCCTAATGGACAAATTCAGGCAGCTGGCCAGTGAGTAAGTGTATAGAAAGCCATTTCAGCTTTTCAACTGAAAGCTTCACCCAGTACCCGGTCGGCCACCCGCCTATAAATTAAGTTGCAGCTTTATAACGGATTTTAGACAGCTCGTATGACATTTTTTTGAAGCGATCCGTCACAATTTAACTCATGTACATCCCGCCGTTCACCGGGATTGTAGCCCCAGTCACGTATGCCGCACCGTCGGATGCCAGGAAAGTGACCACATTCGCGATCTCTTGAGCCTGGCCCAGACGGCCCAGCGGAATCTGCGTCAGCAAGGCTTCACGCTGTGCTTCCGGCAGCTCACGGGTCATATCGGTGTCGATGAACCCTGGGGCCACCGAGTTGACCGTAATCGACCGCGAGCCGACTTCACGTGCCAATGCACGGCTGAAACCTTCCAGACCGGCCTTGGCGGACGCGTAGTTTACTTGGCCTGCGTTGCCCATGGCACCCACTACGGAGCCAATATTGATAATTCGCCCCCAACGCGCCTTGGTCATACCACGCAAAACGCCCTTGGACAGGCGAAACAGACTGTTCAAGTTGGTATCGACCACGTCGTACCACTCGTCGTCTTTCATGCGCATCATTAGGTTGTCGCGGGTGATGCCGGCGTTGTTTACCAGAATCGCCGGCGCGCCAAATTGTGCGGTGATCTCAGCCAGTACGGCGGCCACTGACTCATCGCTGGTCACGTTCAGCTCAAGGCCGGTGCCTTGCACGCCGTTTTCCTTCAGGGTCGCGGCGATACGCTCGGCGCCCGAGGCGGACGTGGCAGTACCGATCACAACGGCGCCCTGACGGCCCAGCTCCAGGGCGATGGCCTGGCCAATGCCACGGCTTGCGCCGGTAACCAGTGCAACTTTACCTTGCAGACTCATGCAGGCTTCTCCTAAGTTCGGAAATAGAGGGTCAGGCCAGGGCTGCGCGAGCGGCAGCAAAGGCGTCAGGTGTATTGAGGTTGGCCGTCGAGACGCCGTCGGCGCAGCGCTTGTTCAGGCCGGCGAGGACTTTGCCCGGGCCACACTCGACCAGCTCGGTGGCGCCCTTGGCCGCCAGGGTCTGGACCGACTCAACCCAGCGCACGGGCTTGTAGAGCTGCTCAAGCAGGTCGCGCTTGAGGGTGTCGAGGTCGGCCGCCACGGCGGCGCTGACGTTCTGTACCAGTGGGATCTGCGGTGCCTGCCAGTTGACGGCAGCGATGGACTCGGCAAAACGCTCGGCAGCCGGGCGCATCAATTCGCAGTGGGACGGTACGCTTACCGGCAACGGCAAGGCACGCTTGGCACCACGGGCTTTGCAGATTTCGATTGCGCGCTCAACGGCAGCCTTGGCACCCGCGATGACCACTTGGCCAGGGGAGTTGAAGTTAACGGCGCTGACCACTTCGCCCTGGGCCGCTTCGGCGCAGGCTTCGATCACCACGGCGTCGTCCAGGCCCAGGATGGCAGCCATGCCGCCCTGCCCTGCCGGAACGGCTTCTTGCATCAGCTGCCCACGACGCTCGACCAGCTTGACCGCTTCAGCCAGGGTCAAGCTGCCCGCCGCCACCAAGGCGCTGTATTCGCCCAGGCTGTGACCGGCGACGAATGCTGGACGCGCGCCGCCTTCCGCAAGCCACAAGCGCCACAGGGCGACCGAAGCGGCCAGGATGGCCGGCTGGGTTTTATCGGTTTGATTGAGTTGTTCTTCCGGCCCCTGCTGGGTCAGTGCCCACAGGTCGTAACCCAGGGCGTCGGAAGCTTCCTTGAAGGTGTCCAGGATCAACGGGTATTGCGCGCCCAGTTCGGCCAACATGCCGAGGGACTGCGAACCCTGCCCTGGAAAGACGAATGCGAGGGATGTAGACATGTAACAAGCCCCTAATGATCTGGTCGTCAAAAATGCGCACGCCTACGGTGGGAGCGCACGAAACTGACAGATTGGATGGTCAATTGAACTGGCCGGTCACATTTAAGCATTCCCGGGCCGATTCGCCTAAGGCAACAGATCCTCAAGACGGCCGTGCAAGCGTTGCGGCAGGTTCTCCTGGATCTCGATCACGGCCCGTGCAATAGCACTTTGAAAGCCCTCGACGCCAGCCGAGCCATGGCTTTTTACCACAATGCCCTGCAGCCCCAGGAAACTTGCGCCGTTATGCCGCGCCGGGGCCAGGTCAGCCTGCAAGCGGCGCATCAACGGCAGCGCCAGGGCGCCGACCAGGCGCGACGCCAGGCTCTGTTTGAACAACACCTCGATACGCGTGGCGATCATGGTCGCCAAGCCTTCGCTGGACTTGAGCAGGATATTGCCGACAAACCCGTCGCACACCACCACGTCCGCCTCGCCACGGTACAAACCATCACCCTCGACGAATCCGATGTAGTTCAAGCCGCGCGCGCTTTGCAGCAAGGTGGCGGCGAGCTTGACCTGCTGGTTGCCCTTGATGTCTTCGGTGCCGATATTCAGCAACGCCACCCGTGGCCGGGCCACGCCCAGCGCTTCGGCGGCCACCGAGCCCATCACAGCAAACTGCAACAGGTGCTCGGCACTGCAATCGACATTCGCACCCAGGTCCAGCAACTGGCAGTAACCTTTCTGCGTCGGAATCGCCGCCACCATCGCCGGACGATCAATGCCCGGCAATGTCTTGAGCACATGCCGCGACAACGCCATCAAGGCCCCGGTGTTGCCGGCACTGACACAGGCTTGCACCTTGCCATCACGCAGCAGCTCCAGGGCCACCCGCATCGAAGAATCGGGCTTGCCACGCAGGGCTGCCGCCGGCTTTTCATCCATACCAATGGTTTCGCTGGCCGGCGTAATCGTCAGGCGCGCGCGATCCACTGCCGGATGGCTGGCAATCAGTTCTTCAAGAGGGGAAGGTTGACCGACGAGGGTCAGGTGCAGCGAGGGTGTGGCAGACAGGCTGGCGATGCAGGCCTGAACAATGCTGCGGGGACCGAAGTCCCCGCCCATTGCGTCTATCGCGATGACTAGAGCAGACAAGTGATTACTCGTCAGCGCCCTTGTCGATCACTTTACGACCACGGTATACGCCTTCTGGCGATACGTGGTGACGCAGGTGAATTTCACCGGTGGTTTTTTCTACAGACAGAGTGCTCGCCGTCAGGGCATCGTGCGAACGACGCATGTCACGGGCAGAGCGGGATTTTTTGTTCTGCTGAACAGCCATAATTGATTAACTCCTAAACGTTTGGGTCACGCTTTAACTGCGCCAATACACTGAACGGGTTGGACCGCGTTACCTCGTCCTCGCTCGGTTCGGACTCGTCGCCGAGGTCCGCCGGCTGCTGGCATTCTTCCGGATGATGAGCAGGCACAATGGGCAAGGCGAGCAGAAGCTCCTCCTCGATCAGTGCATGCAGATCCAATGGATCTTCGCCCAGTTCCAGCACGTCATAACCTTTCGGCAACGACTGGGTATTCGCACCCTCTTTCACCACAGCGTAACTGCATTCGCTGTGGATCGGCAGGGTGACCAGCTCAAGACAACGCTGGCAAACCATTTTGACTTCGGTGTCGATAACGCTGTGAATTACCACAGATTTACGTTCATCTCGTTCAAAAACGAATTTAGCCTGCACCGTACCGACAGTGTCGGAAAGCGGGTCGCAGAGTCTCTCCAAATTGGCCAACAGCAACTCACCTTGAAGGGAAGTGCCACGATCAGCCAGTTTGCGCGGGTCAACGTGAGGTGGAATCGGGTCATTCAACATAGGCGCAGCATTATAGGGATGCACCGGGCCATGTCAAAGGAAATTCAGCCCTGTGCGTCAGCCGGTCACGCGCTAGAATCTGCCACTGCCTTTTAGGAGTCGCCCATGCTGCCTTTATTACTCGCATCCAGCTCGATTTATCGCAGGGAATTGCTGAGCCGCCTGCACCTGCCATTCATCTGCAGCTCGCCGGATATCGATGAAAGCCATCGCACAAATGAGTCCGCCATTGAGCTGGTCAAGCGCCTGGCCGAAGAGAAGGCCCGCACGTTAGCGGCCAGGCATCCAGGGCATTTGATTATCGGCTCTGATCAGGTTGCCACGCTGGAAGGCCGGGTCATCGGCAAGCCTCACACCTTTGAAAACGCCCGCGAGCAATTATTAGCCGCCAGCGGCAAGCGCGTCAGCTTTCTCACCGGCCTGGCGCTGCTGAACAGCGAGACAGGACACTGCCAAGTCGACTGCGTACCTTTTACCGTGCACATGCGTGAACTGGACGTTGAGCGTGTTGAACGCTATCTGCGGATTGAGCAGCCGTATGACTGCGCAGGCAGCTTCAAGGCTGAGGGGCTGGGCGTGAGCCTTTTCCAGAGCACTGAAGGGCCGGACGCAACCAGTCTGGTTGGGCTTCCGCTAATCCGCCTGGTGGATATGCTGCTGGCTGAAGGCGTGCAGATCCCTTAAGCCCACCACCAAACAGAATGTGGGAACGGGCTTGCTTGCGATACGGAGTGTCAGCCACCGATAGATTGACTGAACCACCGCATTCGCGAGCAAGCCCGCACACACTTGAATCGATGCGCCTGCTGGATCAGCGCAAGCTTGGACCCTGGAAGCCCATATACAACGCCAGCTTCTCGGCTACGCTGGCACCCAGCTTCTTGGAGAACCGATCAAACGGCGATTCCTCAACCGTAAAATCCACCAACTCCTTCTCGCCAATCACATCCCGCGCAACGAAACTTGCACTCCCCAGGCCGTCAATCAAGCCCAACGGCAACGCCTGCTCGCCTGACCACACCAACCCGGAGAACAACTCGGGATGCTCCTTATCCTTTAGGCGGTCGCCACGCCCCTGCTTCACGCTGGCGATAAACTGGCGATGGGTGGTGTCGAGCACGCCCTGCCAGAATGCGGTTTCATCAGCCTTCTGTGGCTGGAACGGGTCGAGGAACGACTTGTGCTCGCCCGAGGTGTAGGTGCGGCGCTCCACACCCAGCTTCTCCATGGCGCCGACAAAGCCATAACCGGCCGCCGTCACACCGATGGACCCCACCAGGCTGGCCTTGTCGGCGTAGATCTGGTCTGCCGCACTGGCAATGTAATAGGCGCCGGAAGCGCCCAGGTCGGAAATCACCGCATACAGCTTGATATCCGGGTGCAGGCCACGCAGACGGCGAATCTCGTCATACACATAACCCGACTGCACCGGACTGCCGCCCGGGCTGTTGATGCGCAGGATCACGCCCTTGACCTTGGGGTCTTCAAACGCAGCACGCAGGCTGCTGACGATATTGTCGGCGCTGGCGGGCTCCTTATCGGCGATCACCCCGCGCACTTCGATCAGGGCGGTGTAGTTGGCGCCACGGGTCGCATTTTTTTCCACGTCCATCAGCGGGCTGAACAATGCCAGCATGGCAATAAGCCAGACAAAGGTCAGCAGCTTGAAGAAAATCCCCCAGCGCCGCGCACGACGCTGCTCCTGAACGCTGGCCAGGAGGGTTTTCTCCAGCAGTTTCCAGCTCTTGTCATCACCACTTTCAGCCTTTTCGGGCGCTTTCCATTCGTCACTCATGCCATTAACCCCAGCAAAGACTCATCGGGCCCGGTTTAGCCAGGCCTGCAATTCGGAAAAATGATCAATCGTCAGTCGCGGTTCATAATGCTGCAAGGCCTCGGCAGCCTGGGCGCCGTAGCTGACCGCCACACTGTCCATGCCTGCATTGCGCGCCATCATCAGATCGAAAGAGGCATCCCCCACCATCAAGGCCTGGCGTGGCGACACGCCACAATGCGCGAGGATCTGCTCCAGCATCAGAGGATGAGGTTTGCTGGCGGTTTCATCGGCAGCACGGGTGATATCGAAATAATCATCCCAACCGTGGGCCTTGAGCACTCGATCCAACCCGCGACGAGACTTGCCGGTCGCGACCGCCAAGTGGTAACCCTCGGCGCGAAAGGCCTGCAGGGACTGCACCACACCCTCAAACAGCGGCGAAGGCTCCGCCTCCAGCGCCGTGTAGTGATCGGCGTAGTGCTCGCGAAATGCGACCAATTCGGCTTCGCTAATGTCGGGGTACAAGGTGCGGATCGCCTCTGGCAAGCCCAGACCGATAATGCCCTTGACCGCGAAGTCGCTGCACAGCTCGAAACCCGAACGCGTTGACGCCATGTGCATCGATTCGACGATCCGGCCAATGGAATTGGCCAGGGTGCCGTCCCAATCAAATATCAGCAGCTTGTAATCACGGCGCGACACTCAAGCGCTCCACGGTCTTGGCCCACATCTCGTCGACCGGCGCTTGCAGCTTCAACTCACCACCATCCGGCAGCGGCACGGTGAGCATGTAGGCGTGCAGGAACAGCCGTTTGCCGCCCAGGTCGCGGATCTCCTTGGAGAAGTCCTCGTCGCCGTATTTGGTATCGCCAGCGATGCAGTGGCCCGCATGCAGCGTGTGCACACGAATCTGGTGGGTACGACCGGTCACCGGCTTGGCCTCGACCAGGGTGGCAAAGTCGCCGAAACGGCGCAGCACCTTGAACAAAGTCAGGGCTTCTTTGCCCTCCTCGTCCACTTCCACCATGCGCTCGCCGGAACGCAGGTTGCTCTTCTGCAACGGCGCGCGAACGCTCTTGATGGAGCTGGCCCAGTTGCCGCGCACCAGCGCCATGTAGCGCTTGTCCACACCATCGCCACGCAGGGCGGTGTGCAAGTGGCGCAACATACTGCGTTTCTTGGCGATCATCAGCAGGCCGGAGGTGTCTCGGTCCAGGCGATGGACCAACTCAAGCTCCTTGGCGTCCGGACGCAACTGACGAAAGGCTTCGATCACGCCAAACGTCAGGCCGCTGCCGCCGTGAACCGCAATGCCGCAGGGCTTGTTGATCACGATCAGCTTGTTGTCTTCAAAGACAATCGACGCCTCAAGGCGCTGCAACAGACCCTGCGCCAATGGCACGGGCTCATCACGCTCGGGCACGCGAACCGGCGGCACACGGACGATGTCGCCCGCCTGCAACTTGTACTCGGGCTTGATACGACCCTTGTTCACCCGCACTTCACCTTTACGCAAGATGCGGTAAATCAAGGTCTTGGGCACGCCTTTGAGCCTGGCCAGGAGAAAATTGTCGATGCGTTGGCCGGCATATTCCGGCGAGACCTCAAGCAGCTGGACGCTGGGGGTCTGGGGGGCGGTATTCGTCATGGCGGCGATGATAACAATTTTTATGGAATTGAAGCACTTAATCATTGCTGCTATAGTCGCGAACGCCGCCAAAAGCGGCCTGGACAGAGGACTAGCGGCAAACTGCCGGCCCTGACCATCGCAATTCATCAGGACGCGAGGCCGTCCTACGGGGTGTTCGCCACCTTGGAAGGCTCAGGATTGTAACGAGCGCAGGTGACATGAGGCCTGAAGCGAGTGCAGAACGCAGAGTGAATACTCGCGTTTTGCGCCGATATTTACGGCCAGTTCACAAAGTGCAGTCAGTTTTGAGCCAGACCATGGCGAATGCTTCGGAAACAACGCCTGTTAAGAGCTGAGTGAGAGCGCAGTCGCCCACATTCAGTCTTGTTTAGCCATGAGCGTGGACTCCCCATTGGAGAACACGGTAAATGCCAACCCGCTGCGGATTCTGCGCGCGGCAGCACCCGAATTATCAGGGATACGTGTAGGGTGGAGATGCACAACCGTCGGACCGTGTAGCACTAGGCTTATATTTAGACGCTTCATCTCGTCCACAGTCGTCGGTTGATTCCTCCTCCTGACCTTAGCTTTTGTTGAAGTGGTGCCTTTGTCACCACCGCTAACAAGCAGGACGCGTCCGTCGCGATACGGCCCAATTGGCCTGTTATTGCTGGACACTGGAGTGGCCAACCACTCTTGACGCACCTGACACCGACCGTGAGAAGTCGTGTGTGCCGAACGCCGTTTCCGGCAGCCCGGAAACCGACGGTACAACATGAAAAGAATGCTGATTAACGCAACTCAACCCGAAGAGTTGCGTGTTGCACTGGTAGATGGCCAACGCCTCTACGACCTGGACATCGAATCCGGTGCACGCGAGCAAAAGAAGGCCAACATCTATAAAGGCCGAATTACTCGCATCGAACCAAGCCTTGAGGCTGCCTTTGTCGATTTCGGCTCCGAGCGCCACGGCTTCCTGCCCCTCAAAGAAATCTCCCGCGAATACTTCAAGAAAGCCCCTGAAGGCCGCGTGAACATCAAGGACGTCCTGAGCGAAGGCCAGGAAGTCATCGTCCAGGTCGAAAAAGAAGAACGTGGCAACAAGGGCGCCGCCCTGACCACCTTCATCAGCCTGGCCGGCCGTTACCTGGTGCTGATGCCGAACAACCCACGTGCCGGCGGCATTTCCCGTCGCATCGAAGGCGAAGAGCGCAACGAACTGCGTGAAGCGCTGAACGGCCTGATCGCACCGGCCGACATGGGCCTGATCGTTCGTACTGCCGGCCTGGGCCGCAGCAGCGAAGAAATGCAGTGGGACCTCGACTACCTGCTGCAACTGTGGACCGCCATCAAAGAAGCGTCCCTGGATCGTTCCGCGCCGTTCCTGATCTATCAGGAAAGCAACGTGATCATCCGCGCCATCCGCGATTACCTGCGCCAGGACATCGGCGAAGTGCTGATCGACAGCGTTGAAGCCCAGGACGAAGCCCTGACCTTCATCCGCCAGGTGATGCCGCAGTACGCCAGCAAGATCAAGCTCTACGAAGACAGCGTTCCGCTGTTCAACCGCTTCCAGATCGAAAGCCAGATCGAGACCGCCTTCCAGCGCGTGGTCGAACTGCCTTCCGGCGGCTCCATTGTGATCGACCCGACCGAAGCCCTGGTGTCCATCGACATCAACTCGGCGCGTGCGACCAAAGGCAGCGACATCGAAGAAACCGCGCTGCAGACCAACCTGGAAGCGGCTGAAGAAATCGCCCGCCAACTGCGCCTGCGTGATATCGGCGGCCTGATCGTGATCGACTTTATCGACATGACCCCAGCCAAGAACCAGCGCGCCGTGGAAGAGAAAGTCCGCGAATGCCTGGAAGCTGACCGTGCCCGCGTGCAAGTCGGCCGCATCTCGCGCTTCGGCCTGTTGGAAATGTCTCGTCAGCGCCTGCGTCCTTCCCTGGGCGAAAGCAGCGGCATCGTCTGCCCGCGTTGCAACGGCACCGGTATCATCCGTGACGTTGAATCGCTGTCCCTGGCGATCCTGCGCCTGATCGAAGAAGAAGCCCTGAAAGACCGCACCGCCGAAGTCCGCGCACAAGTGCCGATTCCGGTTGCAGCTTTCCTGCTCAACGAAAAACGCAACTCGATCACCAAGATCGAACTGCGCACCCGTGCCCGTATCGTGATCCTGCCGAACGATCACCTCGAAACGCCGCACTTCGAAGTGCAGCGCCTGCGTGATGACAGCCCGGAAGCCCACAGCGGCCAGTCCAGCTACGAAATCGCCGCTGCCGCTGCTGAAGTGGAAGAAGTCCAGCCAGCCGCTGCGACCCGCACCCTGGTTCGCCAGGAAGCTGCGGTCAAGACGGCCCCTGCCCGTGCCAATGCACCGGTACCAGTTGAAGCCGCAGCGCCTGTTGCCGCACCGGCCGTTATGCCTGAGCCAAGCCTGTTCAAAGGCCTGGTGAAGTCGCTGGTCAGCCTGTTCGCCACCAAAGAAGAGCCAGCCGCTCCGGTTGTGGTTGAAAAACCGGCGTCCGAGCGTCCTGCACGCAACGAAGAGCGTCGCAACGGTCGCCAACAAAGCCGTAACCGCAACGGTCGCCGTGACGAAGAGCGCAAGCCGCGCGAAGAACGTGCGCCGCGTGAAGAACGCGCCCCACGTGAAGAGCGTGCCCCTCGCGAAGCCCGTGAAGAAACGCCAGCCGTAGAACGCGCACCGCGTGAAGAGCGCGCACCACGTGCTCCACGTGCCCCGCGTGAAGATCGCAAGCCTCGCGGCGAGCGTGAAGAGCGTGTGCGTGAACTGCGCGAGCCACTGGACGCTGCGCCAGCCGTTGCCGGTGCCGCTGTCGTTGCAGAAGAACGCCCGGCTCGCCAACCACGCGAAGAGCGTGCGCCACGTGAAGAACGCCAACCGCGCGCTCCGCGTGAAGAGCGTCAACCACGTGCCGAGCAAACGGCTACCGCCAGCGAAGAAGAGGAAGTGCTGACCAGCGAAGAGCAACGGCAGGAAGACGGTCAGGAAGGCGCCGAAGGCGATCGTCCACGCCGCCGCTCCCGTGGCCAGCGTCGTCGCAGCAACCGTCGTGAGCGTCAACGTGATGCCAACGGCAACGTGATCGAAGGCTCGGAAGAAGCCGGCGAAAACGCAGAAGCCGCTACCAGCGAGCCAACTGGCGACGAACTGGCTGCCGGCCTGGCCGTTACTGCTGCCGTTGCCAGCTCGGTCATCAGCGCACCTGCTGAAGCCCAGGCCCACGATCAGGCTGAACGCGCTAACGCCGCTGTCGAAGAAACCGCTGCTGTGCAAACACCTTTTGCCGAGACCCCAGTCGTTGAAACGCCGGTTGTTGAAGCCCCCGCTGCTGAAGCGCCAGTGGTAGAAGCACCGGTTGCCGAAGCGACTAGCCCAATCGAAGCGCCGGTTGTACCGGAAGTGGAAGTGGCGCAGGCGCCTGAAGCTCAGCCAGAAGTTGAAGTGGCAGCTGTTGAGCCAGCACCTGTGGTTGAAGCGTTTGTTGAAGCACCGGTTGTCGAAGCAGCATCAGAAGTACGCGAAGTTCGTGAGGAACAGACCGCCTTCCAATGGACTGCCGAGCCTGCCGCTCCGGTTGAAGCGCCAGCCCCTGTGGTGGAAGAAGCGCCAGCACCGGCTGCTGAAGTCGTGGTTGCCGAGCCTGCCCCAGTGGTTGAGCCAGCTCCGGTCGTTGAACCTGCGCCAGTCGTTGAAGCGCCGGTGGTTGCCGAAGTTGCCGCTCCAGTGGTTGAAGCCGCACCGGCCAGCGCGCTGACCGAAAACGGCCGAGCACCGAACGACCCACGTGAAGTACGTCGTCGTCGCAAGGAAGCTGAAGCCGCCGCCGCGGCTGCACGGGAAGCAGAGCACGAGCCTAAACCCCTCGCCTGATTCCAGCAGCCACTGAAAAGCCCCGCCTGAGTGATCAGGCGGGGCTTTTTATGGCTACGAAAACACTGATTTATCGATTTGGAATGCAATCAACTGTGTGTGGCTTGCCAGCTCCCACACTTAGATCGGGGTGAAAGTCAGGGAAGGCGGCAAGTCGACGTCCCAGAGTACGCCCGGATCATCTACCGACACTTCACGCACCATCGCCTGCGCAAACAGCGGTTTGGCCCCACGGTCACCGGTCAATGCCATCAGCGCCGACCCAGATGACCGATCAAACGCCACTGGATGCCCATACTGCCCATCCTGCACCGGCACGCTGATGCCACCCGCCTCCAACCCATCGATTACTTGCTCAATGCTCGATGACTGAATAAACGGCATGTCCCCCAGCAGTACCAGCCAGCCGCCCGCCGGACCGCTGGCCGCCACCGCCGCGGCAAGACTGTCGCCCATCCCCGCCGAGCGCAGCAGCAGGACGTCGCAGCCATACGCCTCAGCCAAACGGATCACCTGCGCTCGCTCTGGCGAGGTCACCAGCCAGCGCTTTACAACGCGCCTCGGTAAATTCACCAGCACCTGCTCGATCACTGGCCGAGTCACGCCATCCAGGCCGACGCAATCAGCCAACAGCTTATCTTGGTCAGCCCCCGCCTCGGCACGAAAGCGACTGCCCTGCCCCGCCGCGAGCACAATCGCCGTCAGCGTCACTCAGCGACCACCGGCAGCGGCTTTTTCTGCATTGGCGCCACACCGTTCTTGATCGCAACAATTTCCGCCATCAACGACAGCGCGATTTCCGCCGGCGTATGGCTGCCGATATGCAACCCGATCGGCCCGTGCAGGCGCGCAATCGCTTGCGCCGACAACCCCAGCACCGCGAGGTTTTCCCGACGTTTCTGGGTGTTGACCCGCGAACCCAGGGCGCCGATGTAGAACGCCGAGGAATTCAATGCCGTAAGCAGTGCCATATCATCCAGGCGCGGATCATGGGTGAGGCAGACGATAGCCGTACGCTCATCGGTCTGTATGTTCAGCACCGCTTCATCGGGCATGCCCGGTACGAAGCGGCCGTGCTGTTCTTCCCAGCCGTAGACGAACTCGTCGCGCGGGTCGCAGATCAGCACTTCGAAATCCAGCAACCGCGCCATTTCCGCCACGTAGCGCGACAACTGCCCGGCGCCGATCAGCAGCAAACGCCAGCGCGGGCCATAGATAGCCCGCAGCCGTTTGCCGTCGAAGGTCACCCCATCGGTCTTGCTCGCGCTGCTCAAGGTGACTTTACCGGTGGTCAAGTCCAGCTCACGTGCGACGATCTGATGATCTTCACAACGCGCCAGCAGTTCCGACACCCATTCCCACGCGTCCACGCGCTCTTCAGTCAGGCGCAAGGTGCCACCGCATGGCAGGCCAAAACGCGCCGCTTCATCGCGGGTGACGCCGTAAGTCACCAACTGCACCGGCGGCCCGTCTTCAGGCAGTCGGCCATCCTGCAGGCGCGCAATTAAGTCATCCTCGATGCAACCGCCAGACACTGAACCGATCACCACGCCATCGCCGCGCAGCGCCAGCATGGCACCCGGCGGGCGCGGCGCGCTGCCCCAGGTCTGGACCACGCTGTACAACACCACTCGCTGCCCGGCGCGACGCCATTCCAACACGCTGCGCAGGACATTCAGATCCACACTGTCCACAAAACCTCCTGCAAGCGTAAAAAACCATTCACTTACTGTAAAACAAAAGCCACCAAAGTGACGCGCCAGAAACGCAAACGCCCCGAACCAGTCGGGGCGTTTGTGCGTTGCAGTCGGCGTTAGTTCACACCATCAGCGACTTACTTGACGACAGGTGCAGGGCCTTCGGCCACGCCCAGGTCATCCAGCTCGCGGGTTTCCGAGATACCGGTACCGCCGGACGCCAGCTCGCTTTGCAGCTTGTCTTCGTCCAGCTCGTTGACCCATTTGGCCACAACGATGGTGGCAACGGCGTTACCCACCAGGTTGGTCAGCGCGCGGGCTTCGGACATGAAGCGGTCGATACCCAGAATCAGCGCCAGGCCGGCAACCGGCAGGTGGCCTACAGCCGACAGGGTCGCAGCCAGGACGATAAAGCCCGAGCCCGTCACGCCAGCAGCGCCTTTGGAGGACAGCAGCAGCACCAGCAGCAGGGTGATCTGATGGGTGATGTCCATGTGGGTGTCAGTCGCCTGGGCGATAAACACGGCAGCCATGGTCAGGTAGATCGACGTACCGTCGAGGTTGAACGAGTAGCCCGTCGGGATCACCAGGCCTACTACGGATTTCTTCGCGCCCAGACGCTCCATCTTGATCAGCATGCGTGGCAGTGCGGATTCGGAAGACGAAGTACCCAGAACGATCAGCAACTCTTCACGGATGTAGCGGATCATTTTGATCACGCTGAAACCGTGAGCGCGGCAGATGCCACCCAGCACCACCAGCACGAACAGAACGCAGGTGATGTAGAAGCAGATCATCAACTGACCCAGTTGCACCAGGGAACCTACACCATAGGCACCAATGGTGAACGCCATGGCGCCCAGAGCACCGATTGGCGCGAGCTTCATGATCATGTTGATGATGTTGAACATCACGTGGGCGAAGCGATCGATGAAGTCCAGCACTGGTTTGCCGTAGGCACCCAGGCGATGCAGGGCGAAACCGAAGATCACCGAGAACATCAGCACTTGCAGGATGTCGCCGTTGGCGAAAGCACCGACGATGGTGTTAGGGATGACGTTGAGGATAAAGCCAACGATGCTCTGGTCTTTACCGGCAGTCACGTAGGCCGCGACTTTGGAGGCGTCCAGGGTCGCTACGTCGATGTGCATGCCGGCGCCCGGTTGCACAACGTTGACCACGATCAAGCCGATCAGCAGCGCGATGGTAGATACGACTTCGAAGTACAGCAGCGCGTAGCCGCCGGTTTTGCCCACCGATTTCATACTTTGCATGCCAGCGATGCCGCTGACAACGGTGCAGAAGATGATCGGGGCGATGACCATTTTAATCAGTTTGATGAACCCGTCACCCAGTGGCTTCAGGGCCACGCCGGTCTGCGGGTAGAAGTGACCGAGCAAAATACCGATAACGATTGCAACGATCACCTGGAAGTACAGGGATTTGTAGATTGGCTGACGAGTCGTCATTGCAAAGTTCCTCAATCGTCCCGTGTGGCAAATATCCGCCATTGCCCACGACACTTGAATTGCGAACCCTCCTGCACTGGAGGGATTTGTTGTTTACGCGATCTGTAGGACCAGGCCTGCGCTGTAGTCCTTATCGCAAACGCCGTGCCACTTCGTTGAAAAGCCTTAAAGGCCTTTAGAGATCAGGGTTTGGGGCTTCCTGGCGCCCTCCCAAGCGCGAAAGCCAGTGGCGGATTTCCGCCCATCAACCCAGTCTCGTCCTACAATTTGGCGGATATCCGCCTTGTGAGCCTCTCCGGCGCTGGCTACCATTCGCCACTCCATGGACGAGGCCTTCGCATGCGTGAACGTACCATCGCCAGTCATTTCGCCCGGGCTGCCCTCGGCGGGGCGCGTCGGGCCGGTTACGACTATTCGGGGCTGTTGCACCAGGTGGGCATCGCTGCGGAGCTGCTCGCCGAACCCCGTGCCCGCATCGCACCGGAGCAATTCACCCGGCTGCTGCAAATGCTCTGGCTGGCACTGGACGATGAATACCTGGGGTTCGCCGAAGGTCCGAGCAAGCGCGGCACCTTTGCGATGATGTGCCACGCGCTCATCCACTGCCGCACCCTGGAGAAAGCCCTGGAGCGCGGCTTATTATTTTATGGCCTATTCCCACAAGGCCCGCGCTGGCAGCTGGCACGTGAAGGCGAAATGGCCCGCTTGAGTCTGGACGACTCGCAGTTGTGGGACCCGGATCACTTCCTCAGCGAATGCCTGCTGGTGATCTGGCATCGCCTGGGCAGTTGGCTGATCGGCCAGCGTATTCGGCTGCACCAAGCCACCTTCAGTTATCCGATGCCGGCCCACGCCGGCGAATACGACCTATTGTTTCCCTGTGCCCAAGTATTCGGTTCGCCGAACAGTAGCTTGGTGTTTCCCGCGCGCTACCTGAACCTGCCGCTGCTGCAGGATGAGCGCACACTCAAACACTTTTTGGAGCGCTCTCCCGCCGATTTGCTCTCTCGGCCCGATGAAGGCGATAGCTTGAGCAGTCAGCTACGCCGCTTGCTCAGCCGCGACCGCACACCCTGGCCAGACCTGGAAGCCGTCGCCCAGCAACTGCACATCAGCCCGCAGACCCTGCGCAGGCACTTACGCGAAGACGGCACCAGCTTTCAGGCACTCAAGGATGAGCTGCGGCGGGACATCGCCATTTATCATTTGCGCCGAGCGAATTTGTCGTTGCAGGAGCTAGCCGAGCAGTTGGGGTTTTCCGAGCCGTCGGCGTTTCATCGGGCGTTCAAGAAGTGGACCGGGCTGACGCCGGGGGCGTATCGGGCCCAAGAGAGTTAGAGGTGTGTTGCCATTGCCGCCCCTTTCGCGAGCAAGCCCGCACACATTTAACCGCGTTTATCCTGCAGGAGTGCGGTCGAATGTGGGAGCGGGCTTGCTCGCGAAGAGGCCAGTGGAGTCATTAGAGATCACAAGGCCGGAAAGTGAATCTTGAACGCAGCGCCACCCAACGGTGAATCCCCCAGGGTCAACCGTGCGCCGTAGCTTTCAATAATATCCTTGACCACCGCCAAGCCAATCCCCTGCCCGGGATGCTGGCGATCCAGCCTTTCACCCCGTTGCAGAATCCGTGCACGCTGGTCCGGCGGCACACCCGGCCCGTCATCCTCGATGCACAGCTCACTGCCCTCCAGGTTTTCCACCAGGCTGATGCGCACTTCGCTCAAACACAGGCGGTAAGCGTTTTCCAGCAGGTTGCCGAGCAATTCCAGCAAGGCGCCCTTCTCAATGGGCACGTGGCATTCATCCGGCAGTTCAAAGGAGACGGTGACGCGTTTGTCGCGGTAGACCTTGTCCAGTGTGTCGCACAGGCTTTGCAGCACCGGCGCCAGGCGCACCTGGTGGCGCACCAGGCCGCTTTTGCGCAGGCTGGCGCGTTGCAACTGGTAACTGATCTGCTGGCTCATGCGCTCAATCTGCGACTGCAAAACCCAGGCCTGGTCGCGATCTTCCGGGCGCTGGGCCATGTCTTCGCTCACGCCCTGCAACACCGCCAGCGGGGTTTTCAGGCTGTGGGCCAAATCGTCGAGGGAGTCGCGGTAGCGCGCACGTTGCTCACGTTCGCTGTGCAGCAAACGGTTGAGGGAGCCGGTGAGGCGCAGCAATTCGCGGGGGTGTTGTTCACTAAGGCTCTCTCGGGTGCCGCCTTCGATCTGGTCGAGTTCCTGGCTAAGCCGCCGCAAGGCTTGTAAGCCCCAGGTCAGGCCCAGCCAGAGCAAGGTCAGCAACACCAGCAACGCCGCACCAAAACCCAGGTAAAGGTTTTCGCGCAGGCCCTCGAGGGTCAGTTGATATTCACGCACCGGTTGCAGGGCGACGATACTGAACGCCGCGCTCTTGCCGCCCAGCAACCTGACCTCGACGTCATATACAAAGAATTCCTGACCATTGGCCTCACGAATTCGCGCAAATTCATTACCGCGCCCGTCGTAGCGCGGTTTGTAGTTGATGTTTTCTTCTTTGGTCGCCCGCGAACGCCACACTAGGTGGCCCTCGCGGTCGTAGATATAGCCGAGCAGGCGGCTGTCGGTGAGGTTGAAACGTTCGTCCGGCAACTGCGCCGGCATCTGCAGGCGGTTATTGTCGACCCGCGCGGCGGAAATCAGGGTGGTGACGTCCGACGCCAGGCGCTGCTTGATGGAATCCTGCAATGCCAGGCTGAACGCACCCTGCATGGCCGGCAACAAACCCAGCATAAACAGCACGGCCAGGGTGGCGGCCGCCAGCATCAAGCGCACGCGTAACGAGCGAATCAACGGCAGCGCTCATTGAACAGGTAGCCCAGGCCACGCACGGTGTCGATCGGCTTGAACCCAACCGGGCCTTCCAGCTTGCGGCGCAGGCGACCGACCAGCACTTCGATGACATTTGGATCACGCTCGTCATCATCAGGGTAAAGCTGCTCCATCAAACGGTCCTTGGCGACCACTTGCTGGTGGTGGCGCATCAGGTATTCGAGAATCCGGTATTCGTAGGCGGTCAGCGCCAGGGGCTGTTCGTCCAGGGACGCTTGCTTGCGGTTAAGGTCCAGCAGCAACGGCCCGGCCACGATGGTCGACTGGGTGAAACCACTGGAGCGACGCAGCAACGCGTTCATCCGCGCTTCCAGCTCTTCGAACTGGAACGGCTTGACCAAGTAGTCGTCCGCGCCGGCAGCCAACCCTTCGACCTTGTCCTGCCAGTTGCCGCGAGCCGTGAGGATCAGGATCGGAAAGGTCTTGGCCTGGGTACGCAGTTGGCGGATCAGGTCCAGCCCACCCAGGCCGGGCAGGCCCAGGTCGATGATGGCCAAGTCATGGTTGAATTGGCCCGTCTGGTAGAGGGCCTCTTCGGCATTGGCCACGGCCTCGACCACGTGGCCGCTGTCGGTCAGGCGGGTAAACAGGTGATGGCGCAGCAGCGCCTCATCTTCCACCACCAGCAATTTCATAAGGCTCTCCAAAGCAAATCAACTGTCCGACAGAGGGATATCATAGCGGCCCTGCAGATCTTGCGGGCGCAGTTTAATACCATTGAACTGACCGGTCAGGTGTTCATAGCCAGCGCGGTAGGCCGGCTGCGGGGTTACAAGGCCAAGGGACTGGCCCCAAGGCGTAGGTTGGCTGCCAGCGTCTTCGACGCTGACACGCTGAATCAAAGTGCTGGTTTTTCGGGTCTTTTCTTTGCCGAATGCGGCAAAGGCACCATCGGCGGCCTGGGCCCCTGCAGTGGCACTGAGCATGGTTAACGCCAACATCAGCTTTTTGATCGCACTCATGGTGCTTACCTCCACGCGTTTTGGCTGTAGGACCAGACTACGCAGGCGCCCCTGAACTCCCCCTGAACAGGCTCTGAACCGCACCTGAACCGCAGCGGGCTATCCTGTTGCCCATCAACTCGGCAAAATACCGCCCATGAATTCCCTACCCGCTTGCTGCACTCCGCTCGACGCCCATTGGCCGCTGCCCGATCCCTTGCCGGGCACGGTGTTTTTCAGCACCCGGTTTGACCCAGCCTTATTAGCGCCAGGCGACTTCCAGCGCAGTGCCGTGCCGCCCCCCGCGAGCATCCAGCGTTCAGTGGTCAAGCGTCAGGCCGAGTTCCTGGCCGGCCGGCTGTGCGCCCGCGCGGCACTGCAACAGCTCGATCACTTCGATTGCGTGCCGGCCATCGGTGAAGACCGCGCACCGGTGTGGCCCGCGCACATCTGTGGCTCCATCACCCACAGCACCGGGCATGCCGCTGCGATTGCCACGCACACGGCACAATGGCGCGGGCTTGGGATGGACCTGGAGAATGTGCTGACGCTGGAGCGGGCTGAACGGCTGGCCGGGGAAATCCTGACTGCCGATGAAATGCGGCGTATGGCCGCCCTCCCGCGAGAGCAGGTCGCATTGCTGGTGACGCTGACGTTTTCCGCCAAGGAGAGCCTGTTCAAGGCGCTCTATCCTATTGTGCAGAAGCGTTTTTATTTTGAGCATGCGGAGTTGCTGGAGTGGTCCGAGTCGGGCCAACTGCGGCTACGGTTGCTGACGGATCTTTCCAGTGAGTGGTGCCATGGCAAGGCGTTGGTGGGGCAGTTTGCGGTGACCGATGGGCAGTTGTTGAGCCTGGTGGCTATCAGCGCCTGATCGATCGCTTTCGCGAGCCAGCCCGCGAAGGCGGCATCAGGGTTTCTCTTGATCCCTGGGCCAACTCAGACTGAAGCACGCCCCTCCTAAATTGTTGCTCTTGCTGATCAACGCCCGGCCGCCGTGCCAGTAGATAATCCGACGCACAATCGATAAGCCCAGGCCATGCCCACCCGAGGCGCGAGTGCGGCTGTCGTCCAGGCGCAAGAACGGCGTGAAGATGCGCTCCCAAGCGCTTTCCGGCACGCCAGGGCCGTCGTCTTCCACGTCGACGCGGCAGCGCACCTGGCCCACCTGATAACTGATCAGCACGCGGCCTTGGGCGTGGCGCATGGCGTTGCTCACCAGGTTCTGCAGGGCACGGTGCAAATAACGCGGCTCGGCGTCGACCCAGGCGTCATCCCAATGCGTCGAAGACAGGCAGATACCCCGCGCCACGTTGATCTGCGGGCGCAGTGGCGATAATTCGCCGATCACCTGATCGAGCAGCGCATTGAGGTCGACCCGCTGGAAATTCAGCTCCGGCGAGCCCTGTTCCAGACGCGCATAAGTGAGCATTTCATCGACCAGGCCATCGAGGTCCTGGATGTCGCTGTCCATGCCCTCCAGGTATTTGCGCCGTGCCTCAGGGGTGGTGGCATTGCCGACCATCTCCAGGCCGAAACGCAGACGCGCCACGGGCGTGCGCAGTTCGTGGGACACCGCACGCACCAGTTCACGCTGGATCGCCAGCAACTGCTGCAAGTGCTCGGCCATGCCGTTGAACGCTGCAGCGAGGCGCCCCACCGAGTCAGCGCCACGGGCCGGCACGCGGACTTCCAGGTTGCCCTTGGCAATGCGTGTGGCGGCGGCTTCCAGGCCGCGCAAGCGACGTTCAAGCTGACGCACCAATAGATAGACGATCAGACCGATCAGGGTCAGGCCGATCAAGGCGATCAAGATCAGCCAGTGCGCCGGATAAGGGTTCATCTGATACAGGGGGCCGAGCTCCAACACCCACGGCGTGCCAACCATGCCGGCAAACACGCGGATCGAATCGCCGCCCTTGCCCAGGGCCATCACTGTATCGCCTTCCGATACGCGACGGCGTTGGTCTTCGTCCATATCAGCCTGGTCGAGGGTCATCAAGTGCATGTCGAAGCCAAAACCCTTGGCTTCTTTTATGTCTGCCAGGCGCTGCGGCTGTTCGGCCACCGGGAAGCGCACCAGTTCGTCGGCGAGCAGGTAGATCGTCGCGCGCGCCAGTTGCTCACTGATCTGCTGCACCTGCCCCTCCAGCACGAGAGGTTCCTGGGCACTGACCAATCGCAGCACCCGCGCGGCGTGAGGCCCAGTCTGTTGCACCAGCACTTGGCCACGTTGCAGGCTGTTGCGCTGGCTCAAGTCCAAGTGCGCATCGGCCAGGGGGCGCAATTCCAGCGGGATCCCCAGCAAACGCTCCCACACCGCCAGGGCGCGTTGGCGCTCGATGGGACTCATGGGCTGCAGGTTGTCGCCCATCAAGGAAAAGGTGCCATGGGCCAGGCGCTCGCGGTACTGGCCGCTGCGCACCTCGTTGAGCAGGTGCAGGGCCAGTACGCCGAGCAGCGCCACCAGAATCAGCGCTGCGCACATGCCGCCGTAGATACGCAGGAAGATCGAATTCACAGCGGCATGTCGGCGGCGGCTTCGGGGACGAACAAATAGCCTTTGCTGCGGACGGTCTTGATCAGACGTGGGTGGATCGGGTCGTCGCCGATTTTCGGGCGGATGCGCGAGATGCGCACATCAATCGAACGGTCCTGGCCGTCGTAGCCGATACCACGCAAGGCGATGAAGATTTCTTCGCGGGACAGGATGCGACCGGCATTCGCCACCAGCAGCCAGAGCAGGTCGAATTCGGCACTGGTCAACTCGATACCGTCATTATTCAACCAGGCCTCGCGCAGGGCATTGTCCACCACCAAACGGCCGAATTGCAGGCGGCGCTGATTCTCTACCGCAGGCGGTTCCGCCGGTTCGCTGCGCCGCAGCAGGGCCTGGATGCGTGCCAGCAACAGACGCGGGCGCACGGGTTTGCACACGTAGTCATCGGCGCCCATGTCCAGGCCCATCACCTGGTCCATGTCGTCGGTGCGCGCGGTGAGCATCAGGATCACGCCGTCATAGCGCTCGCGCACCTTGCGGCAGATGCTCAGGCCGTCTTCGCCGGGCAGCATCAGGTCCAGAATCACCAGGTTCGGCTGCTCGGCGATGATACGCGCGGCCGCCTGGGCGCCATCGCCTTCCACTGACACCCGCAGGCCATTGCTCTCCAGATACTCACGGGTCAGTTCGGCCAGTCGCTGGTCGTCCTCGACGATCAGTATTTGCCAGGCTTCTTGCTCCACGGGTGGTCCTCGTTGTTATTAGAAACTGCGTTGGCCATACCCTGTTTGTCATGTTTTAAGGGCATAACAATGGCCGATTGTAGCCATGCCCCAACCCCCAAACACAAGTTGGGAAATCCATTCGGTGATCGCGTTTTTTTGTGATAGGGTTCGCGCCCTCAAAAATCCAACCCGCTGTTTTTATCTTGGAATATCCGGTGACAAACGGCCGAATCCAGCAGCAATGCGGCCTACACGGGTGCTCCACGTTTCATACACATTTTACCCACAACGTTATCCACAGGTAGTGCGTTGCTAAGACCCCCAAAACGCATTATCTTGTAGCCCGGCGCTAAAAAAACCCTACATGTAGCGTTTTGAGCGAAAAAACCAAACACAGATCAGACAAGAAACTCAAGCCCTTTCTTGCACTCGCTTGGTTGAACCCACGCATTTTTTGAAAGCCCAAACCGCGCACGCGGATGGCAGCCGTTTTCAAGCTCATACAGCGGAAAACGGTACGGGTGTTGCAGTGCCTGAACCTGGCAACTGTCACCCACCAGGAATACGGCCAAGGGCTTTTCAGCCCCGATCCGAAGACTTCGGCATGGAAGCGGCGCGTATAGCTCCCTTCCTCCTGTCCCGAAGTTGTTATGCCAGGCCCAGGCCTGCTGTAAGTGCTTCAGGACGGAACGGTGGGCACCGAGATGGTGCCCAAATAAATATAGAATGTGGAGACACCCCCCCATGCAAACCGACACAACTCGCGAGAACCCGCAGGGCTCCGTGCCGCAGGCCGCTGATTCGAACCTGGATCTGTCCGCCACTGCACCTGGCCAATTGCGCGTGATCAAGCGTAACGGCACTGTCGTTCCTTACACCGATGACAAAATCACCGTCGCGATCACCAAAGCGTTTCTTGCAGTTGAGGGCGGCACCGCTGCCGCTTCGTCGCGCATCCACGACACCGTTGCCCGCCTGACCGAACAAGTCACCGCGACCTTCAAGCGTCGCATGCCCTCGGGCGGCACCATCCACATCGAAGAAATCCAGGACCAGGTCGAACTGGCCCTGATGCGTGCCGGCGAGCAAAAAGTTGCCCGTGACTACGTGATCTACCGTGATTCGCGTGCCAAGGAACGTGCCGTGCGCACTCCGGCCGACGAAGCCGCCGTTCAAGCGCACCCATCGATCCGCATCACCCTGGCCGACGGTACCTTTGCACCGCTGGACCTGGGTCGCCTGAACACCATCATCACCGAGGCCTGCGAAGGCCTCGAAGAAGTCGACGGTGACCTGATCCAGCGCGAAACCCTGAAGAACCTGTACGACGGCGTGGCCCTGACCGACGTCAATACCGCCTTGGTAATGACCGCCCGTACCCTGGTTGAACGTGAGCCGAACTACTCGTTCGTGACCGCGCGCCTGCTGATGGACACCCTGCGTGCCGAAGGCCTGGGCTTCCTCGGTGTCGCCGACAGCGCTACCCACCACGAAATGGCCGACCTGTACGCCAAGGCCCTGCCGGCCTACATCGCCAAGGGTATCGAATTCGAATTGCTGAACCCGATCCTGGCCACTTTCGACCTGGAAAAACTCGGCAAGGCAATCAACCACGAGCGCGACCAGCAGTTCACGTACCTGGGCCTGCAAACCCTTTACGACCGTTACTTCATCCACAAGGACGGTATCCGCTTCGAACTGCCGCAAGTGTTCTTCATGCGCGTGGCCATGGGCCTGGCGATTGAAGAGAAGCACAAAGAAGACCGTGCCATCGAGTTCTACAACCTGTTGTCGTCCTTTGACTACATGTCGTCGACCCCGACCCTGTTCAACGCCGGCACCCTGCGTCCACAGCTGTCTAGCTGCTACCTGACCACCGTGCCGGATGACCTGTCGGGCATCTACCACGCGATCCACGACAACGCCATGCTGTCCAAATTCGCTGGCGGCCTGGGCAACGACTGGACGCCAGTACGTGCCTTGGGTTCGTACATCAAGGGCACCAACGGCAAGTCCCAGGGCGTTGTGCCGTTCCTCAAAGTTGTGAACGACACCGCCGTAGCGGTCAACCAGGGCGGCAAGCGCAAAGGCGCGGTGTGTGCCTACCTGGAAACCTGGCACATGGACATTGAGGAGTTCATCGAGCTACGCAAGAACACGGGTGATGACCGTCGTCGTACCCACGACATGAACACCGCCAACTGGATCCCTGACCTGTTCATGAAGCGAGTCTTCGATGACGGCCAGTGGACCCTGTTCTCGCCCTCCGAAGTTCCGGACCTGCACGACCTGACCGGCAAGGCCTTCGAAGAGCGCTACGAGTACTACGAAGCGCTGTCCCAGTACCCTGGCAAGATCAAGCTGTTCAAGACCATCCAGGCCAAAGACCTATGGCGTAAAATGCTGTCGATGCTGTTTGAAACCGGCCACCCATGGCTGACCTTCAAAGACCCGTGCAACCTGCGCAGCCCGCAGCAACACGTGGGCGTGGTCCACAGCTCGAACCTGTGCACCGAGATCACCTTGAACACCAACAAGGACGAGATCGCCGTTTGCAACCTGGGCTCGATCAACCTGCCGAATCACATCGTCAACGGCAAGCTGGACACCGCCAAGCTGGAACGCACCGTCAACACCGCCGTCCGTATGCTCGATAACGTGATCGACATCAACTACTACTCGGTGCCACAGGCGCAGAATTCCAACTTCAAGCACCGTCCGGTCGGCCTGGGCATCATGGGCTTCCAGGACGCGCTGTACCTGCAGCACATTCCTTACGGTTCGGATGCAGCGGTCGAATTCGCCGACAAGTCCATGGAAGCGGTCAGCTACTACGCGATCCAGGCTTCCTGCGACTTGGCTGACGAGCGCGGCGCCTACGAGACGTTCCAGGGTTCGCTGTGGTCCAAAGGCATCCTGCCGCTGGATTCTCAACAGATCCTGATCGAGCAACGTGGCCAGAAGTACATCGACGTTGACCTGGAAGAATCCCTGGACTGGGCGCCGGTACGTGCCCGTGTGCAGAAGGGCATTCGTAACTCCAACATCATGGCCATCGCTCCGACCGCCACCATCGCCAACATCACTGGCGTATCGCAGTCGATCGAACCGACCTACCAGAACCTGTATGTGAAATCGAACCTGTCCGGCGAATTCACCGTGATCAACCCGTACCTGGTTCGCGACCTGAAAGCCCGCGGTCTGTGGGACTCGGTCATGATCAACGACCTGAAGTACTACGACGGTTCCGTGCAGCAGATCGAGCGCATCCCGCAAGAACTCAAAGAGCTCTACGCGACTGCCTTCGAAGTGGACACCAAGTGGATCGTTGACGCCGCCAGCCGTCGCCAGAAGTGGATCGACCAGGCGCAGTCCCTGAACCTGTACATCGCCGGCGCTTCGGGCAAGAAGCTGGACGTGACCTACCGCATGGCGTGGTACCGTGGCCTGAAAACCACTTACTACCTCCGTGCCCTGGCCGCGACCAGCACCGAGAAGTCGACCATCAACACCGGCAAGCTGAACGCAGTTTCCAGCGGCGGCAACCACGGTGATGACTCGGTACTCGCCGCTCCAGCCGGTCCGGCCCCGGTGCCAAAGGCTTGTGCGATTGACGAGCCGGATTGCGAAGCTTGCCAATAAGCTAAGCCAATCCCAGGCTGAAACGCCCGGGATTGAATGAAACCGATAACCTCTGTACTCGCTGGGGTTATCGGTTTTTTATTGGCGGTCATTTAAACGCATACGCGTTACCGGGCCGTGGCGCCTGGCCCCGCTGCCCCCATAGCTCGATGCTGCCGCCTATCACGGCCATCGAATGACCACCATAATCAACGACACCCAACTTGCCGCTTGCAAGTTCAGAACTCGAAGAGTTCCTGTACAAACCTTTCAAGCCAAGCCTATCCAGCGCTTCCCAGCCCATTTCTCCATTGTTCAAACTTTGCATCGCATGAGCAAGACTCTGCTTTGTGACATTTTTGTCATCATCGAACCCATTACCCTCCATCTGCGCTCGCTTGGCACTCGCCGCGTACATGAAGTTAGCATCGGCCATCATGGTCGGATCATCACCCTGGAACTGTGCATACCTCGCTGCCTGCTTCAATTCGGCCTTGGATAAATGCAGCTCGAACCCATCCCGCATCTTTACGTCGTAGCCATCTCCCACTCCTTTGACGTCCTTGAAGACGTCCGTGGGCTTCTGGCCAAACTGCATCATTGATGCCTTTATGGCTGAAACGGTGACACAGTTTCCATCCGGACCTTGCTTGAAACCACTCCAGATATTGCCGTCCCCCCTGCCTACGCCCGGTTTCTTGCCAGGGTTACTGTGGTCAGGTTTGTAGTCGAAGTGGCGCGCACCCTCAGTGAATGGTTTGTTGGTCATGGGTTCGCTGCCGCCGAAATCCCGTGGATTGACCCTGCGTCCACCGCCGCCGCCACCTCCTCCCGGTGAAGGCGGAGGCGGAGCAACATCCTCATTCTCGGGAAATAGCGCCTTCAGCAGCCGCTTGAGAAATTCAAGAAACTGCTGATCAGCCTGATCGATCAGCTTGTTAAGGATGTCCTTGAATGTTGCATCACCCAGCTGCTCACGCAGCTTGTTCAACTTATCGCGTGTGTCCTGAACCGTTTGGGTCTTACCTGTTTGCTGCGCATCAAACAGTTCGCTGAGCAGCGTCTTGATCGCGGTCACTTCGGCAACCGGCGCAACCGGTGTTGCCCTCCCTGGCGCTGCACCGGGTACAGAAACTGCGCGTCCGGCACCTGGCCCGAAAATCCCAGAACTCCACATATCCCGCGCCCTCCCAATGATTGGTGAGCCTCTGGGGCTCTGATCCGATCAGTGGCAAGACGGGGACTGGACGTTCCCCACCAAACGATTCAGCGCGTAACCCTAGTGGTCGCAGGTATTTTTCTTACGCCCACAAAAAAGCCCCTCTTACGAGGTAATGCTGTTCACTTAAGCGGAGCAGCCTTACGATTCACCGGAAACCGGGTCTTTGATATCTTCACCGTCCTGGGTCTCGAAGGCCTTGGACGGTGGTTCAGAAACATCCCTCCAACACCCGCCCTTAGCTCCGCCAATCGTCTTCCCGTTGCTGAAATTGGGTTAGCCGCTGCCATCACGATCAACTGAACGGCGATGTATTGGCAGGCTGGCTTGAACCGGATAT
>NZ_CAXAOY010000029.1:0-47292 GCF_963970975.1 Pseudomonas sp. RA_15y_Pfl1_P11 | reverse complement strand
AGTTGAAAAGGTCGCCGAGGTCGAGCAGGTGCTGCTGAACAGACATAAAAAATCCGATGCCAGATATCTGGCATCGGATTTTCTAGGAACTTCGACGTGAGCTCAAATGCTTAAGTGAACAGCATTACCTCTTACGAGGGGCTTCTTATGGAGCACGACTGCATCACGTCATCTGAATGATGGTCTGCATAATGGTGCTCTGGGTGGAGATGGTCTTGGCGTTCGCCTGGTAGTTGCTCTGGGCCTTGATCAGGTCCACCAACTCGTTGGTCAGGTTGACGTTGGAGTTCTCCAGGGAGTTGGCCACGATCGAACCCAGGGTACCGGATTGCGGAGTGTCGTAACCCGGTTGACCCGAGGCGAAGGTCTCTCTCCAAGTGGTGCCGCCCGACGGCTGCAAACCTTGTTCGTTGTTGAAGCTGGCCAGGGAAATCTGGCCGATGGCCTTGCTCTGCTGGTTGCTGAACGTGGCGAACAGTACGCCGCTGCCGTCGATTTTCAGGCCGGTGATCTGCCCGGTAGCGTAACCATCGGTGGTCGGCGGGTTGCGGTAACTGGCCGAGTTGTACTGGGTGACATTGCCCAGATTGACGGCAATATCCGGCGCTGTAGCGTTGTTTGGCGCCCATGTACCGTTGGTCACCGTACCCGGGACCCAACCCGTGAGTGTCAGGGTCGTGCCGACCACACCTGTACCGGTGACCCCCAGAAGCTTACCGGCACCGTCAAAGGTATAGGTCGCCGGCACGGGGGCGGTGGCGCCGGTGGTTGTAGGCTTAGAGCCATCCAGGTTACGGCCGTCGATCAACGTGTAAGCCTTCCACTCGTTGGCGTCCGATTTCACCATGTACTGCACCATTTCGTGGGAGTTACCCTGGGCGTCATACAACGTGGTGCTGTTCTGGGTGGTAAAGGTGCTCGTATCAGTAGGATCAAACAGCTTGGTAACCTGGTCGATCACCGGCGACGACGAGTTCAGGTTACTGGTGGAATCCACCTTGGTGGACGCCTTGGGTGGCAGGTACGACAGGTTCAGTTGCAGGTCGGTCAAGCCGCCCTTGACGATTTGGCCGTCCGCGTCCGCGGCGTAGCCTTGCAAGCGCGAAGTGCCGGTATTGTTGGTGATATAGCCGTCTTTGTCGGCACGGAAGGCACCGCTGCGGGTGTACTCCAGCGAGCCGTCGCTGCCCTTCTGAACGAAGAAGCCACCGCCCTGGATCGCCATGTCCAGTACGCCACCGCTGTTGTTGACGTCACCCTGGGTGAACTGCTGGGACACAGCCGCCAGGTTCACGCCGTTGCCGATGCTGTTCTGGCCGGTGCCCAGCTTGGAGGCCGCGTAGATGTCCGCGAACTCCGCACGGGACGACTTGAAGCCAGTGGTCGCGACGTTGGCGATGTTGTTGCCGGTCACGTCCAGTTGTTTGTTGGCCGCATAGAGGCCGCTAAGGCCGATATTAAAAGACATGTTTCTCTCCCTCTGCCGTAGTTAGCCGGCTCTATGTACCGATAGTCTGGATTTGCGACAGCCTGACGCTGCCCATGCCGCCTGCAAGGTTCAGCAGCATTTCGCCGCCGGTCTTGCTCAACGTCACGCTGGTTACCGTTGCCGGCAGCGAAGTTGCCAAGGCAACCGCGTCGCCGTTGTCATTCTTGGTAGTGGCCGCGAAGGTGTAAGTGCCCGCTGGGGCGACCTCACCCTTGTCGTTCTTGCCATCCCAGATAAAGTCGGAGTTGCCTGCACTCTGGGCGCCCGTATCAATAGTGCGCACCACGTTGCCGTCTTTGTCGGTGATCTTGATGGCGACGTTGCCTGTCGCCGCAGTCACTGCAACTGAACCGGTCATGCTCTTGCTGGTGTCCACCAGCGCCTTGTCGGTCTGGGTGATGATCGAACGCCCTACCAGCGACGACGCCTGCAAAGCTTGCGACGAGCTGAAGTTGCTCGAGATGTTGTTCACCGAGTCGTTCAGGGTGTTGATGCCTTCCAGGCTGCTGAACTGCGCCAACTGGGCCACGAACGCGCCGTTGTCTTGCGGCGACAACGGGTCCTGGTTTTTCAGTTGGGTCACCAGCAGTTGCAGGAACGCATCCTTGCCCAGCGACTGGCTGCCCGTCGCCGTCTTGGCTGCATCACCGACGCTGCTGTTGTCTGTCGCGGCCTTGACCTTGGAGTTGAAAAGGTCCTGGACTGCCGTGTTGTTACTCGTATCAACGATGGCCATTATTTGGCGCCCCTTATCACTGACCCAGGGTCAGGACCTTCTGCATCATGGTTTTGGCGGTGTTCATCATTTCCGCATTGGTCTGGAACGAACGGCTGGCGGAAATCATGTCGGCCATTTCCTCAACCACGTTGACGTTGGGGTAGTAGACATAACCCTTTTCGTTCGCGGCGGGATGGTTGGGTTCGTAGCGGGCTTCAAGGTTGCTCTGGTCTTCGACCACACCAAGCACCTGGACGCCAGAACCGGCATTACCCTGGTCCTGGAACAGCGAATCGCTGCCGCCAGCCTGGCCACCCTGGAACATGGTGGCGAACACCGGGTGACGGGCACGGTAGGTCTGGTCAATGCTCGAAGACACGGTCTCGGCGTTGGCGATGTTACTGGCGACGGTGTTCAAACGCGTGGTCTGCGCGCTCATGCCACTGCCGGCAATATTGAAAACACTGGACAGGGACATGGCTTACTCTCCACGCAGGGCTGACATCAGCCCTTTGAATTTGCTGTTAAGCAGGGTGAAGCTGGCTTGAAAGTTCACCGAGTTCTCGGCATAGGCCGATTGCTCCAGCTGGGCGTCGACGGTGTTCTGGTCGATCGACGGCTGCATCGGCGTGCGATACAGCAACGACTCGTCACCATTGCTCAGGCCTTGCGCTTCAATATGACGGCTGTTGGTCATGTTCAAGGCGAAGGTGCCGTTTTTGGTCTTGTCCTGCTGTGCGGCGAGCACGGCGGAGAAGTCCAGATCCCGAGCCTTGTAGTTCGGGGTGTCGGCGTTGGCAATGTTGTTGGCCAGGACTTCGGCACGCTGGGCGCGGAAGCCCAGGGCTTGTTCGTGGATACCGAGCGCTTTATCGAAGCTGATGCTCATGGCGGAAACCTTTAGGCTGACCTGCTTTTCGTTAACAGAGCTATAGCAAGGTGCATGCCAATCTTGCGCAGGCCCGTATATCAAGGGTTTGCGAGGCGGTTGCCGGCGGCAATGCCAGAAAAGCGGCAAGGGGTTTCCGCGTGGCGCCAGTAAAGCGGCAATGGAGGGTTGCCGCTATTGGGAGAATTGCCACAAAAAAAAGTGGGAGCGGGCTTGCCCGCTCCCACCTTTAGATTTGCGTACTATTTAGCCTGGTAGATGATCCCCGGGCTGCACTGCACCATCTGGTAATGATCCGGCAAACCGTTCAGCGCTTCGGATGCACCGAGGAACAGATAGCCGCCCCGCTTGAGCGTACCGTGGATGCGCAGCAGGATGTCCTTCTTCACTTCAGCGGAGAAATAGATCAACACGTTGCGGCAGAACACCATGTCGAACTTGCCCAGGCTGGCGTAGCTGTCGAGCAGGTTGAACGAGCGAAACTCGACGCGGCTCTTGATCGGCGCCTTGATTGCCCAGCGTCCCGCCCCTTTGGAGTCGAAGTAACGCTGCAGGCGCTCCGGGGACAAGCCACGGCCCAGGGCAAGGCTGTCGTACTCGCCGGTCTTGCAGTTGGTGAGCATGGTGCCGGACAGGTCGGTGGCCACGATTTGCGCCCCGGCCTTCAACTGGCCCATGTTGGTCCGCTCGAACTCATCGATGGACATCGAGATCGAGTACGGCTCCTGCCCCGAGGAGCACGCCGCCGACCAGATGCGCAGGCGCTGGCCCGGGCTGGCCTTGATGGCCTCCGGCAGCACTTTGCTCTTGAGCACTTCAAAGGGGTAGGTGTCGCGAAACCACAGGGTTTCGTTGGTGGTCATGGCATCGACCACCATTTCCTTGAGCCCGCTGCGCGGCTGCCCCTGGATGCGCTGGACCAGCTCACCCAACGACTTGATGCCCTGCTGCTCCATCAGTTTGTTGAGACGGCTGGATACCAGATACTGCTTGTTTTCACCAAGCAATATGCCACAGGCCTTTTCCAGGAAGACCCGGAACTGTTCAAAATCCAAATTACCTGTAGACACTGATACCGCCTCTTAAATCGTGTGATCGCCAGGGAAAAAGCCCCTAGCCGTGATCTGCTGCTTTGATCCGCTCGACGACCCGGGATGCCAGGTCATCGGGGCGGAATTTGGCCAGGAAGTCATCGGCACCGACCTTCTTGACCATTGCCTGGTTGAATACACCCGACAACGAAGTATGCAGGATGATATGTAATTTTTGCATGCGTGGATCGTTGCGTATCTCGGCCGTGAGGGTATAGCCGTCCATTTCCGGCATCTCGATGTCGGAGATCATCATCAAGAATTCTTCTTCTGGCTTCTTGCCGTCATCCACCAGCTTGCGCAGGTAGTCCAACGCCTGGCGACCATCGTTCAGAGCCACCACTTCCACGCCGACGGTTTGCAGGCAACGGGTCACCTGTTTACGTGCCACAGAAGAGTCGTCCACCGTCAACACGCGCAGGGAGACTGCCTTGTGCGCAGTTTCAGCGTCCACCACACCCACGGAAATCGATTCCGACGTGGGTGCCACTTCGGCGAGGATTTTTTCCACGTCGATGATTTCGACCAACTGGTTATCTACCCGCGTCACTGCCGTGAGGTAATGATCGCGACCCGTGCCCTTGGGCGGCGGATGGATCTCCTCCCAATTCATGTTGACGATGCGTTCCACCGAGCGCACCAGGAAACCCTGGGTCTTGGTGTTGTACTCGGTGATGATCACGAATGGATTCTGGCGATCCTGCAAACCTGCAGAACTGGTGGCCAGGGCCAGATCAAGAATCGGGATCGTCGCGCCACGGATATTGGCAACGCCGCACACCACCGGGCTGGACTTGGGCATGATCGTCAGCTTGGGGCATTGCAGCACTTCCCGCACCTTGAACACGTTGATGCCATACAGCTGTTTGCCATCCAAGCGAAAAAGCAACAACTCCAGGCGATTCTGCCCTACCAGCTGTGTGCGCTGGTTTACTGAATCCATTACTCCTGCCATGCCCAGACTCCTACGCTAAAACCTTTGAGGGTGCGACGCGCACCCAACGCTAAACGGCACGAGCTTTGCTATTTATTGATTATGGACATTAAAACGACGGTTTCCCGACGCTCCAACCCTACACGGTTTTGCAGATTGTTCTGCACACCGCTGGCGATACTCGCCCTCGCCTTGGGCCTGAGCGCCACAGCCCGCGCAGATAACGTCACCCTGCCTGATCTACTTATCGGCGTCACTCAAGGCTTTCTTGAGTTCACTGTAGAAGATTATCTGGCGACCACCCAGACGCCAGGGCGTTATGAAATCCAGGTCAACCAGTTGGACCCGCGTTTGCGCATGCCAATGTGCGACAAGGAATTGACAGCCACCCTGGAAAGCCCGGCACAGCCCATCGGCCGCGTGACGGTCAAGGTTCGCTGCGACGGCGCCTCGCCCTGGACCGTGTTCGTGCCGGCCCAGGTCAAGTTGTTTCGCGATGTGGTGGTGGTGGCCCGCCCACTCAAACGCACCGGCATCATCGGTTTCGAGGACGTTGTGTTGCGCGAGCGCGACATCAGCATGATCAGTCAGGGCTACCTGACGTCCCTCGATCAGGCCATCGGGCAGAAATTGACCCGACCAGTGGTCACTGACCAGGTGATCACGCTGGTGCATCTTGAGCAGGCAGAGGTGATTCGCAAAGGCGAACAGGTGGTCATTTCCGCCAGCAGTGGTGCACTGCAGGTAAAAATGCCGGGGGAAGCCTTGTCCAACGGCGGTATGAGCGAACAGATACGCGTCAAGAACCTCAATTCCAACCGGGTAATCAAGGCCAGGGTAACGGCGCCGGGGCAAGTCGAGGTCGCTTTATAGATTGCTGGTAGTGGACGCTGGCTTTTTCTACACTGTGCACGAGATGTTCCGTGCGGAGATTTATTGTCATTCGCGCCTAAAGTTAATCCGGGTATTGCCGAAAACATGGCAAGCGTCCAAATACCCAGAGGTTTTTTATCATGGTCATCGATTTCAGTCGTTTGAATAACGCCCCATCAACGGCAGGCACTACGCGTTCCAAGGAAAGCGTGGAAGCCAAGGCCCAGCCTCTGCCAGCCAAGGCAGAACAGGCCAGCGTCAGCCAGAGCGGGGAATCCGTACACCTGAGCAATGAGGCTCAACAGTTGCAGAAGGTCACTGACTCGCTGCGCGATCAACCGGTGGTCAATAAAGCCCGTGTGGCTGAATTGAAACAGGCAATCGCCGATGGCAGCTATAAAGTCGACAGCAACCGTGTAGCCAGCAAGCTGCTTAACTTCGAAGCCGAGCGCTAGGCAAAGGCCTGCGCCGGGCTTTTGGACGCTTAAAACCCAAGGCCAGCCATGCATCACGACGAAAATCTGCTTCAGCTGATCATTGATGATCTAGCGCCGACGCAACAGCTGCTCGAGCTGCTCAGGGAGGAATCCCTGGCCCTCTACGGCCGCGATATGCCCTTGCTGGAAGAAATTCTGGCGCGCAAGCAGTCGTTGATTGTCCTGCTGGAACAGCACGGCAAAAAACGCAGTCAGATCCTCATCAGCCTGGGCCTGCCCGCCGACCAGGACGGCCTGGCGCAGCTGGCCAGCCACTCCTCGGTCGGCGACCAATTACTGGCCCAGAGCAAAGAACTCAATCAATTGCTCTCCTTGTGCCAGGAAGCCAACCGGCTCAACGGTCAGTCGATCCAGCTTCAGCAAGCTACGACCGCCAACCAGTTGCGTATACTTCACGGCGGTGAGCCTCCGGCGCTATATAACGCGCAAGGCTCCACCTCGCGCCTGGTCAAGCCAAGCACCCGCAGCCAAGCCTGACGCCCGTTTACAGCGCGGCCTATCCAAGGCGCGCAACATACTGGCAGAATGCCTGCTCTTGCGTGTAGTCGTATTTTGTCTGGAGATGGAAGAACCGTGTTCAACGCCCTTAATGCGGAAGATGCCCCGCAGCCACCCAAGGTCCTCACCACCCCTCTGGAAATCGCCAGCACCTTGCGGATGCTGCAAGAAAGCCATGACCCGCTGATCATCACCTTCCATGAACGCAGCCAACGCTTCCAGAGCTACTTGGTGGACGTCAATCGGGACGGCGGTACCCTCGCCCTGGATGAAATGATCCCCCGCGACGGTGAACGCCACCTCGAAAATGGCGAACCGTTCCGCATTGAAGGTTTCCATGACGGTGTGCGTATCGCATGGGAAAGCAACGGTACGCTTACCGTAAGCGAAAAGGACGGCCACCGTATTTACACCGGCGGCCTGCCTGACGAGGTGGTCTACCATCAACGGCGCAATGCCTTTCGCGCCGCGTTGAAGTTGGCGCAACTGATCAACATCGAATTGGGCGGCGAGAAACTCCAAGCGCCGGTCAACGGTAAGTTGCTGGATATTTCCGCTACCGGCTGCAAACTGCGTTTTGAAGGCGACATTTCCGAGCGCTTGCAACTGGGCCAGGTCTACGATCGGTTTATCGCGGCACTGCCCTTTGGCAGCATGACCACCTCGGTCGAACTGCGTTATCTGCATTTCGAAGAAAGGATCAACACCACCTTCGCCGGCGTGCGCTTCCATAACATGAGTGGTTTGGTGCAGCGTCAGGTCGAGCGTTTTGTATACCAGCTCCAACGTGAAGCACGGCGCTTCGACAAAGACGACGATTTTTAAGGCTTAACAACCGCCATAAAAAACGGGCAGATCCTTGAGGGATCTGCCCGTTTTTGCTTTCAGGGACGCGCCCTGCTCAAGTCATGCGGATGCTCTTCGGGCCCCAGCGGCTCCGGCGGCCCCTCAAAGGGCGGCTCATCCGTCGGTGGTTGCGGCTCGGTCTCCGGCTCCGGGTCGGGAACGGTGTTTTGCATCTGCTCTTGCACCACCTGCTCATCAACCCGCGGGTCCAGGGCAGCGACCAGCGGTGAGCTGGACATACTGTCAGGCATCGCCACGTGATGCAGTGGCGCATCTTCCACTTGGTGCAGGTTGGTCACGGCTTTCGGGCGGATGCGCCATACCAGGATCACCGCGCACAGACTGAAGAACGCGTACAGCATCTGACTGCCAAAGAGCTTCATCACCACGCCCGCCAACAAAGGCCCGATGCTGGCGCCGACACCGTAGGTCACCAGCAGCATCGCTGTCAGGGAGACCCGACGATCACCTTCGACGTGGTCATTGGAAAACGCCACGGCCAACGGGTACAGGCAAAACTGCACCAGCGAGCACAAGAACCCAGCGACAAACAGCACTTCCAGGGGGACTTTGGACATGATGGCCAGCGGCAACGCCGCCACCGCGAGGCACAAGGCAAAACAGCGGATCAGCAGCGCCCGGTCATACCGATCCGATAACCAGCCAAGCGGCCATTGCACCAGCAGGCCGGCAAAAATGCAGCTACCCATGAACAAGCCGACCTGCTCGGTGCTGAGCCCTTGCTGCGACGCATAGAGCGGCGCCAGACCGTAGAAAGAACCGACAATCAAGCCCGACCCCAGCACAGTACTCAGTGACTGTGGCACGCGCTTGATAAAGAAGCGCGGCTCCATCGGCGCCGGATGCAGCGGTGCCGGGTGAATACGCTGGGTCATGGCCACCGGCACCAGGCACAGGGCAAAACACAGCGCGACCAGCATCAGCAATTCAAGGCCAAGCTGGGGGTGCATGACCAGGATCAGTTGACCGAGCACCAGGCCCAGGTAGGACGCAATCATGTAACCGCTGAACACCACCCCACGCTGCTTGACGTCGGCCTGCTCATTGAGCCAGCTTTCGATCACCATGTACTGGCACATCATCCCCAGGCCTACGATGATCCGCAGCACAATCCAGGCCGGCAGCCAGTCGACCAGGCCATGGCCCAACACCGCTGCGCCGACAATCCCAGCACAGGTGGCATAGGCGCGGATATGCCCGACCCGGGCAATCAGGCGGTGCCCGATCTTGCCTCCCAGCACCAGGCCAAAATAGTTGGCCGCCATCAGCGCACCCACCCACAGGCTGTCGACATGGTCCGCCGCCAGGCGCAACGCCAGGTAGGTACTGAGCAAGCCGGAGCCGATCAGCATCATCAAAGAGGCGAAATAAAGGGCTCGAAAAGATTTCCAGATTTGGCGCATCGGCGTTCCGAGCGGCTCCTTGCGGTGAGAGGTAGGACTATCGGCATGATAGTCCGGGGTGGCCGGGTCCGGACAGGCAACATTCGCTGTTTCCGGGGATTATTGTGCGTAATAGCTCAGACGCTGCCCGACCGCTTGCAAGGTACATAAGTTGAGATAAATACACCGCGCACGTGCTGAGAACCCTGAACACCGACAAGGTTCGACAAAGTATCGAAAATGCTCGGCCGTCAGGGCTTATGGCTTTCACAAAGCGTCACTCCACGTAACGCAACCACTGGTGCGTGCGACCTGAGATCGCCTCTGTGACTGCACGGACCCGTGCTGGCAGGCTTTCATCGTCAGTGTTGTAGAGCGCACAAAAATCCTTCGCAACGCGGTCAGCCAAGGATATATCGGGCGGCTCAGCACGAATGAAGTCGTCGGATAACCGATGTATTCACCCATCTCGAAGCACGCTGGAGGCAACCCGATGATGTCCTGCGCCGATGCGTCGCCCATCCCCAGATTATTGCGCGCATGCCCTGAGGTGTAACGGGCCTGGGACAGATCATCAAGCGAGAATAAGGGCTTAAAACCAGGGTGGGTGTCAGCCAGCTTACGATAAGCCCCGGTCAGATCATCGATGCTGGTAATGCCGCTCACGCGGTATTCATCGCATGTACCTATAGACGGGTTATCACGCGTGCCATTACCGCAAAATTGAATATCCATCAAAGGTCGCCTACTCCCTGCTGTCACTTGATCAAACGGATGTGGCGGGTGCCGTGAATAGGCAGCGATAATGCCCCTGATTACCATCACGCGCCCGCAAAGGTGTAGCACCTGTGGCAAAATAGCGCACCCTGGAAAAATTTACTTCATCCGTTAAAGCGGGCTAAATAGTGGCCCCTTTACGGCGATTTCATTTATGGGTTCGTTGAAGCGCATCAGCCCCTGGATCGCCTGCCTGGCGGTCTTGCTGAACCTGTTCGCCATGCCCTTGAGCCGTGCGATGCAGACGCCCGACACGCGCCTGATGCTCTGGGGCGGGTTCTGTTCGGGTGGAAACTCGAGCGCGTTGCCTCAAGCATTCAGCAAAGTAATCGATGCCTTACAGGTACCTCAGTCGAAATCGGTCATGCAACACGGTGACTGCTGTTGTGGCCACGCCGGACTGGCCGCATTACCCTCCAACTACTACCGGCATTTTCTGCCGCAGTACACACCCGATACCTCCCTCGAAAATCCAGAGTTGCCAACCCGGCACCCAAGGATTCGTTGGCCCAGCCTCAGTCCACGCGCCTCCCCCCTCGCCTGATCACAACACCGCGACATTGTCCGGTGCAGCTCTCTTTAAATCCTTTTAGCGGCCCGCGAAGGACGCTGAACGCCCTTAAAGTTTCTTGATCATCAGGAAGTGCGTGCTATGCCTGCTCCATTGCCTTTGCGTCACGCAAAGCGTTTGCCTGTGCCCCGTCCCCTGTGGCCGATGATGTCCGCTGGTTTATTCGCAATAAGCCCCTTGTGCTCCGCGTTGGCTGACGTCACCAAGGTGGAAGACTCAACGTTGACCCTCGGCACAGTAAATGTTCAAGCGGCGCCCAGCGGCCCATTGAGCACCAGCACCGTCCTCAGCTCGGTAGATATCCTGGGGGCAGACATCCTCGAAAAGATGCCCGTCAATTACAGCTGGGAACTGTTCAGCCGCGCCCCGGGAGTGATGCTTACGGAGTTCAACCAAGGCACCACCTCCGGCAAGATCTCCTTGCGAGGCTTCAACGGCGAAGGGGAAGTGAATGCGGTCAAATTGCTGATCGACGGAATCCCAAGCAATAGCAACGACGGCAACATGCCGTACATGGACATGATTTTTCCCATGGAGCTGGACAGCATCGAGGTGGTGCGTGGCACCAGCGATGCGCGTTATGGCCTGAATAACATCGCCGGCAACGTCAATATGCTGACCCGCACGGGTGGCGACTACACAAAAGCGCGGCTTCGTTATGGCAGCTTCAATACCCAGGAGGCCCAACTCGCCAAAGGCATTGAAAGCAGCAACTGGACTCAAAACTATTTCTTCGCCTATCAGAAGTCCGAGGGCTACCGGGATCATGCCGAAGCCGACAAGTTCTCAATGTCAGGCAAATGGTTCTATACGCCCGACGATGCCAGCTACCGCATCGGCCTGATCGCACGTCACTACGAAACCGAGGCTCTGGAGCCGGGCTATCTGGCTGAGGACGATGCACGTCATCACCCCGAGATGACCAACCGTTTCAATGCCACGGATAAAGGCACCCGGCGCATGAACCAGGTCAGCCTGCATTTCGATACCGACCTGGCTGATACGCTCGCCTGGTCAGCCAAGACTTACGTCAACACCTTCGATGACAGGCGCTGGACGCAATACTGGCAAACAAGCTCGCAGCAGGAGCGCGACACCTACGAGACTCAATACGGCGCCCTCACGTCATTGACGTGGCGCCCGGACGTCAGCGGGCTATACGATTTTGCCCTGGAAGGTGGTGCAGACGTACAACAACAGCAAAACAAGAGCGAACGCTATCGCACCAAAGACCGTGCACGCCTGGCGACCACTCGCAATCAACAGTTCGACTTCGACACCTACGGCGCTTATATCCAAGCCGAGATCAAACCTTTCGAGTCACTGAAGATCGTACCGGCCTACCGGGTCGACAAGATCCAGGGTGACTTCACCAACGAAATGACCGGCGCCGACTTCGACATCAACGATTACGGACTGATCAAGCAGCCGAAGATCAGCGTTGTCTATTCCCCATGGGAGGTCGCCAGCGTTTACGCAAACTGGGGGCGCACCTTTCAGGTAGGCACGGGAGCGGCGGCCTATAAAATTCCGCCCCGGGATACTGACCTGGCACCTTCGATCAACGAAGGTTGGGAAACGGGCATCAAGTTCACGCCGGCTGACTGGGTCGATGGGCGAGTCGCCTATTGGCAGCAAGAGGCCTCTGGGGAAGTCAGTCGCAGGCTTAATGACCCGAGCGGCGAGTCCGATAACGTCGGTGAAACCCGGCGGTGGGGCTATGACTTGCAAATGAACCTGCACCCTGACGACCGCACCGAAATTTGGATGGCGTACTCGTGGCAGTACTCGAAAATACTCCGGCCGAGCGCAACGCTGCCTAACAGCAAAGGTCAGGAAATCGATCACATCCCGCATCACCTTTACAACGCAGGCATAAGCTATGACGTGACACCTGCCTTACAGCTCACCGCCTGGATGAACGGCCAGACTCACTATTATCTGGAGCGGGAAAACACCAAAGGAACCTATGGCGGCTACGTGCTGGTTAACCTGGGTGCAACCTACAAGGTGACGCAGTCCGTCAGCGTCGACCTACAACTAAAAAACCTTACAGACCGATACTATGAATACGTCTGGTACGACCCGGATGGTGCACAGGCATCCCTGCATTCTCCAGGTGATGGGCGCGCGCTTTACACCGGCGTAACTGTGGACTTCTGAGCGGGGGCATTGCGCAGGTCAATATGGGCTGCGCAGCCCGGGGCACGGAGATGCCGTACCGAGCAGAGGGAGGGTAGCTGAAAGCCTTGAGGTAGATGGTGTCCCAGGGCCGGTTCGAACGGCCAACCTTCCCCTTAGGAGGGGGATGCTCTATCCAATTGAGCTACTGGGACAAATGACAGTCGTCTGGCCAAGGGCACGGCGACGGACGGCGTGCATGTTAACGGCCGAGGTGGGTTTTGTCATGTCGTCCGTCGGCTTTTTGAGTGTAGGCCGATCCCTGCGCGGCTGATCGCAGTTTCGCCCCGTAAATCCGGGCACTTGCCGCCATCGTGCAAAATGCACTCCCTCAAAATGCCATCATTGCAAATTGCAACCTTTCGTACCTTTAAAGTACACTTAAACCATTGATTTTATTGGATTAATGGATTGGCACGAGACCTGCAATACTTCTCCTACAAACCCAACAGGCCACGGCGTTAAGCGGAGAACATGACCATGAACAGTGCCCTTCTGTTAGCCCTCAACACCGTAGCCTTGGCTGCATTAGCAACATTCCATTTTCAATCGACTGGCGCTGACGATCCTGCGCAGATCAGTCAGGCTGTCCCGCATCACCTGCAACAGCGGCCGCAACTGGCGGTAATGACGCCCAACGCGCAATCGCTGGTACGCCTGACCGAAGGCACCCAGGCTGCACCTGCATCTGAACACTGGGTTTTCTAAGGAAATCGTAAATGACCAAATCTGCCTGGCTGTTTTTGTGCCTGACCGCCTTCACCGGCGCTGTGGGCTTGGGCGCCGAATCGCAAGACGGCCAAACCACCGCATTTATTGCCACCGGTGTGTTTGCCAGCCTGTTGTTGATCTCCCTCATTGTCGGTCGTCGTATCAAGTTCGACCCTGTCCTGCGCTGATCCCCTCCTACCTTACGTCGCCTTGTTCTGGCTAATCGGCAGATTGCCACTATTCTTAAAACTAAGGGCAAAGTGCCACCTTGCTGTAGGATGTTCGGCCTCAAGCCCTGTGCTGGTCTGGAGTTATGGGAAGTTCCCTCGCGGAATCACCCGTAGAAGATTTTTCAAACCAGTCCGCAAAAAAACAAATGAGTGCTGGCATAAAGCCTTTAGTCAGTTCAATATTTGTCACAGAATTGACGCCAAGGAACTGGCAAATCTGAGGCATGATGCGGCCTCTTTGCAATTCGGGTTGAACTTTGGTCGTGAGTCTTGTCTTAACATTCATCTTGCGGCCAATTCCAAAAACCGCTCCCCTGAACTAACCGGTTAAATATATGCGCCCATTGAAACAGGCAATTTATTCCAGCCGTACGGCTGACAAGTTCGTCGTACGTCTGCCAGACGGAATGCGTGAACGCATTGCCGAGGTGGCTCGCAATCATCACCGCAGCATGAACTCCGAAATCATCGCGCGCCTGGAACAAAGCCTCATTCAGGAAGGTGCGCTGGGCGACGAGTTGAGCATGCGTCTGGACAGCCCCGAGCTGTCGCTGCACGAACGCGAACTGCTGCAGCGTTTTCGCCAGCTTTCCCACCGCCAGCAAAATGCTCTCGTCTCGCTCATCGCGCACGACGTTGAGGCGGCCGCAGAAGCCAATTGATTTGCAGCTGAAAGCCAAAGCCAGCCCTGTGCTGGCTTTTTTTTGCCTGGAATTTGTATAGGCATCCACACATTTTGATGTGCTGGTGCTACGCCGGGAGCTCGTTAGGGGGCAGACTTGCCCCCTCCGAAAGGGATCAGAGCAGGAAAATTGTTGCCAAGCCCAGGAAGATGAAGAATCCACCACTGTCGGTCATGGCTGTGATCATCACGCTGGCACCCATCGCCGGGTCCCGCCCAAGACGCGCCAGGGTCATGGGGATCGACACCCCCATCAGGGCCGCCAACAGCAGGTTGAGGGTCATGGCAGCAGTCATCACCACGCCGAGCGACCAACTGCCATATAGCAAGTAGGCCACCACACCGATCACCCCACCCCACACCAACCCGTTGATCAGGCCCACGGCCAGCTCTTTGCGCAACAGACGCGATGAGTTAGCCGTACTCACTTGGTCCAGCGCCATCGCGCGCACGATCATCGTGATCGTCTGGTTGCCGGAGTTGCCACCAATACCAGCCACAATCGGCATCAATGCCGCCAGGGCTACCAGCTTCTCAATGGAGCCTTCGAACAAGCCGATCACACGCGAGGCAATAAAGGCGGTAACCAGATTGACCGCCAGCCAGGCCCAGCGGTTACGCAGCGAACGCCAGACCGACGCAAAGATATCTTCCTCTTCACGCAAACCCGCCATGTTGAGGACTTCAGTTTCACTCTCTTCACGAATCAGGTCGACGATCTCATCGATGGTCAAACGGCCAATCAATTTACCGTTCTTGTCGACCACCGGCGCCGAGATCAAGTCATAACGCTCGAATGCTTGCGCCGCGTCGTAGGCATCTTCATCTGGGTGAAAACTCACCGTATCGCTGGCCATTAAATCCGCAACCATCTTGTCGGGATCATTGACCAACAGACGCTTGATCGGCAGTACACCCTTGAGAATGCCTTCGTAGTCGACCACGAACAGCTTGTCGGTGTGACCAGGCAGCTCTTTCAGCCGGCGCAGGTAGCGCAGGACCACTTCCAGGCTGACGTCTTCGCGGATGGTGACCATCTCGAAGTCCATCAGCGCGCCGACTTGATCCTCATCGTAAGACAACGCAGAGCGCACGCGCTCGCGCTGTTGCGTGTCCAGCGCCTCCATCAGCTCATGGACAACATCACGTGGCAGCTCGGGGGCAAGGTCAGCCAGCTCATCGGCGTCCATCTCCCTGGCCGCAGCCAGGAGCTCATGATCGTCCATGTCGGCGATCAGGGTTTCACGGACTGAGTCGGATACTTCGAGCAGGATGTCGCCGTCACGATCAGCCTTGACCAATTGCCAAAGGGCCAGTCGGTCATCCAGCGGAAGGGCTTCGAGAATATAGGCGACGTCGGCGGAGTGCAGGTCATCGAGCTTGCGTTGCAGCTCGACGAGGTTTTGCCGGTGGACAAGGTTTTCGACCAAGTCGTTATTCGGGCCATCCTGGCGGTGCGTAAGGTCTTCGACCACGCGCTGGCGCTGCAGCAGCTCAATGACTTGAGCCAAGCGATCCTGCAGGCTGTCTTGTGTTTTTTTCTTTACTTCTACTTCGGTCATAGGCGAACTCCACTCCCAGCAGCGGGGCACGCCGGAAGGATCAATCAGTCAATTCATGATTGGTAAAACGGGGTACTGAGTAACTACTGGGTAAGTCCATGGAGGTATTCCACAAGCCCCGGCGGGGCTGACGGGCGCAATGATACACCGCCCGGCCACTTTAAACGTTAAAAAACTGGAAAGAACAAGCGCTTGCGAGCCAACGCTAAGCATTGGCTGCATCTATGAACTGCGACGACGCAGTGTGGAAGGAAAACACATGAGAGAAGCGAAAAAGAAAAAATCCTACACAAACTCCAGACGGCAAAAAGCCCGCACTAGGCGGGCTTTTTGTTTGTATGGTGCACTCGACAGGATTCGAACCTGTGACCGCTCGGTTCGTAGCCGAGTACTCTATCCAGCTGAGCTACGAGTGCAGATTGTGTTTTTAGACCAGATCACAACTGGTTGCAACCGAATCACCTGCATTGCTGCAACTGACTCTTAATTGGTGCACTCGACAGGATTCGAACCTGTGACCGCTCGGTTCGTAGCCGAGTACTCTATCCAGCTGAGCTACGAGTGCATTTGTTGCCGCGCATTATAGGCCGTTCAATCTCTATGTAAAGCTATTTTTTCGAGTAACTTCAACAACTTACCGAAAAAACCAGATTGCAACGTACTAAGCAAATAATGGCGGAGAACGGGGGATTCGAACCCCCGACACCCTTTTGAGGTGTACTCCCTTAGCAGGGGAGCGCCTTCGGCCACTCGGCCAGCTCTCCGCAACACGGGGCGTATATTAACCACGTTCATCCCCGTTTGCAAACATAAAAAACGATAAAAATTAAAGGCTTGGTTCTTCGTCCTTCTCTTTCTTGATCCGCAGGTAGATTTCCTCGCGGTGCACCGCTACCTCTTTCGGAGCGTTAACCCCGATACGTACTTGATTGCCTTTGACGCCAAGCACGGTCACGGTGATTTCGCCATCACCGATAATCAGGCTTTCTGCGCAACGACGAGTCAGAATCAACATACCTTTCTCCTCACGCATTTCAGTTCAGGAACAACAGTCTGCAAAAAAAAGGCATTCGACCTACAACCTAAAAGCCGTAGCTCTACCACCTAAGTATTGTCGAGCCCACGCAAAAGAACATGCGCCCTACAAAAAAATGAAAGGCGCGGTAAACCGCGCCTTTCTGGCACTGCATCACTCGCCCTGTCGGGCCGGAGCGTCCAGCTCAAAAGCGGTATGCAGCGCACGTACAGCCAGTTCCAGGTACTTCTCTTCGATCACCACCGAAACCTTGATTTCCGAGGTAGAGATCATCTGGATATTGATGCTTTCCTTGGCCAGGGCCTCAAACATACGGCTGGCAACGCCGGCATGCGAACGCATGCCCACACCCACGATCGACACCTTGGCAATCTTGGTGTCGCCGATCACTTCGCGGGCACTGATTTCCTTCGCAGTGTTCTGCAGGATCCGCTCCGCCGCATCGTACTCGTTGCGGTGCACGGTGAAGGTGAAATCGGTGGTGTTATCGTGCGATACGTTCTGCACGATCATGTCGACTTCGATGTTCGCGCCGCTGATAGGGCCCAGGATTTTGAACGCCACGCCCGGGGTGTCTGGCACGCCACGGATGGTCAGCTTGGCTTCATCACGGTTGAAAGCGATACCGGAAATGATTGGCTGTTCCATGGATTCCTCTTCATCAATAGTAATGAGGGTGCCCGGACCCTCTTTGAAGCTGTGCAATACGCGCAGCGGAACGTTGTACTTGCCGGCAAACTCCACCGCGCGGATCTGCAACACCTTGGAACCAAGGCTGGCCATTTCCAGCATCTCTTCAAAGGTGATCTTATCCAGGCGCTGAGCCACGGACACTACACGCGGATCGGTGGTATAGACGCCATCCACATCGGTGTAAATCTGACATTCATCGGCCTTGAGCGCCGCCGCCAGCGCCACGCCGGTGGTATCTGAACCGCCACGCCCGAGGGTGGTGATATTGCCCTGCTCATCCACACCCTGGAAGCCCGCTACAACTACCACGCGGCCGGCTTTTAGATCAGTGCGAATTTTCTGATCATCAATTTGCAGGATGCGCGCCTTGGTATGCGCGCTGTCAGTGAGGATACGCACCTGGCTGCCAGTGTAGGACACCGCCGGCACACCGCGCTTATTCAGCGCCATGGCCAGCAAGGCGATGGTCACCTGCTCGCCGGTGGACACGATCACATCCAGCTCACGCGGGAGCGGCTGTTGATCACCACTGATTGCCTTGGCCAGATCGATCAGGCGATTGGTCTCGCCGCTCATGGCCGACAGCACCACCACCAGGTCGTCGCCAGCATCGCGGAATTTCTTAACCTTGTCGGCCACCTGCTCGATTCTTTCGACAGAGCCGACCGAGGTGCCTCCAAATTTCTGTACGATCAAAGCCATTTCTAAGCCGCCTCAGCCCGTAAAGGGGCGCCTGATAACCAATCAACCAGCACCGAACCCGCCCGCGACTAGACCACGGGCTGATTAACAGTGCCTTAAATACCTGCCTCGACAAACGGCACGGTCAGGGCCAGGGCTGCGTCCAGGGCGCCAGCGTCTACACCACCGCCTTGCGCCATGTCCGGACGACCACCGCCCTTCCCGCCCACTGCCGCGGCGGCTTGCTTCATCAAATCACCGGCCTTGAGTTGGCCAGTCAGGTCCTTGGTTACACCGGCAACCAGAACGACCTTATCCTCATGGACACCGCCGAGCAGGATCACTGCGCGGCCGAGCTTGTTCTTCAACTGATCGACCAAGGCCAACAGCGCCTTGCCGTCCTGACCGTCCAGGCGCGCAGCCAACACTTTCACGTCCTTGACGTCCACCGCAGAAGCCGACAAATCATCGCCCGCCGCACTGGCCGCCTTGGCCTGCAACTGCTCCAGCTGTTTCTCCAGCGCACGGTTGCGCTCCAGCACAGCGGACAGCTTGTCGATCAGGTTGTCGCGACTGCCCTTGACCAGGCTGGCCGCTTCCTTGAGTTGTTCTTCAGCCGCATTGAGGTAGGCCAGGGCTGCAGCGCCAGTGACGGCCTCGATACGACGCACACCGGACGCTACACCCCCTTCGCTGATGATTTTCAGCAGGGCGATGTCGCCGGTACGGTTGGCGTGGATACCGCCACACAGCTCCACAGAGAAACTGCCGCCCATGCTCAAGACACGCACGTTGTCGCCGTACTTCTCGCCGAACAGCGCCATGGCGCCTTTGGCCTTGGCGGTCTCGATGTCGGTTTCTTCGGTTTCTACTGGGGTGTTCTTGCGAATCTCAGCGTTGACGATGTCTTCCAGGGCCTTGATCTGCTCGGGCTTGATCGCTTCAAAGTGGCTGAAGTCGAAGCGCAGGCGCTGGCTGTCAACCAACGAACCTTTCTGCTGAACGTGCTCGCCCAGTACCTGGCGCAGCGCGGCGTGCAGCAGGTGAGTGGCCGAGTGATTCAACGCGGTCGCATGGCGTACATCGGCATCGACCTGGGTGTCCACCGGCGCACCAACCGTCAAGTTGCCCAGCACTAACACACCGTGATGCAGGAACGCACCGCCGGTCTTGGTGGTGTCGCGCACCTCAAAACGGCCGGACGTCGAACTCAGGAAACCACAATCACCAATCTGGCCACCCGACTCGGCGTAGAACGGCGTCTGGTCGAGGACCACAACCGCCTCTTCGCCTTCACTCAACACGTCGACCGACTTGCCGTCTTTATAGAGGGCAACGATCTTGGCAGCGCCAACGGTAGCCTTGTAACCGATGAATTCGGTGGGCACGTCAACCTTGACCAGGGTGTTGTAGTCAAGGCCAAAGGAGCTGGCGGAGCGAGCACGCACGCGCTGGGCTTCCATCTCACGCTCAAAACCCGCTTCATCAATGGTCAGCTCACGCTCACGGGCGATGTCGGCGGTCAGGTCCATCGGGAAGCCATAGGTGTCATACAGCTTGAACACCACATCGCCTGGCACCACGGAGCCTTTGAGTTCAGCCAGGTCCTGCTCGAGGATTTTCAGGCCGTGTTCGAGGGTCTTGGAGAACTGCTCCTCCTCAGCCTTGAGCACGCGCTCGATAGTGCTTTGCTGCTGCTTGAGTTCCGGGAAGGCTTCGCCCATCTCGGCAACCAGTGCGGCCACGATTTTGTAGAAGAAGCTGCCAGTGGCGCCCAGCTTGTTACCGTGACGGCAGGCGCGACGGATGATACGGCGCAGCACATAGCCACGGCCTTCGTTGGACGGCAACACACCGTCGGCGATCAGGAAACCGCAGGAACGGATGTGGTCAGACACCACCTTGAGGGAAGACTGGCTTTCATTGGCACACCCAATCGCCGCGGCCGACGCGCTCAACAACTGGGTGAACAGGTCGATTTCGTAGTTGGAGTGAACGTGCTGCAGCACCGCACTGATCCGCTCCAGGCCCATGCCGGTATCCACCGACGGCGCAGGTAGCGGATGCAACACGCCATCGGCGGTGCGGTTGAACTGCATGAACACGTTGTTCCAGATCTCGATGTAACGGTCGCCGTCTTCTTCGGGCGAACCCGGGGGGCCACCCCAGATGTCGGCGCCGTGGTCGTAGAAGATCTCGGTGCAAGGGCCACACGGGCCGGTATCGCCCATGGTCCAGAAGTTGTCGGAAGCGTACGGCGCACCCTTGTTGTCGCCGATGCGAATCATGCGCTCGACGGGCACGCCGACTTCCTTGGTCCAGATGTCGTACGCTTCGTCGTCCGTGGCGTACACGGTAACCCAGAGTTTTTCCTCTGGCAGCTTCAACACGCCGGTCAGGAAGGTCCAGGCGAACGTAATCGCATCTTTCTTGAAGTAGTCACCAAAGCTGAAGTTACCCAGCATTTCGAAGAACGTGTGGTGGCGGGCGGTGTAGCCCACGTTTTCCAGGTCACTGTTCTTGCCGCCGGCACGCACGCACTTCTGGCTGCTGGTGGCGCGGGTGTAGGCGCGCTTTTCCTGGCCCAGGAAGCAGTCCTTGAACTGGTTCATCCCCGCGTTAGTGAACAGCAGGGTTGGGTCATTGCCTGGGATCAAGGAGCTGGAGGCGACACGGGTGTGACCTTGCTCTTCGAAGAAGCGAAGGAAGGCTTCACGGATTTCTGCGCTTTTCATTAGGTTCTTCCACGGAGGCTGCGGCCAAAGGCCAGTGCGCAACATCATCAGACGGAGCGACGGCAAAGGGCCGCATTATATCGGCCCTTTGCCGGGGGTACAGCGTGTTTATACGATTGAACGGTTCAATTAGACGGTCTGCAGGCTCATTTGCGCGAAAACTCGACGAATGCCTGCACGACTTGCTCGATCTGCGCCCGACTGACATCCCTATGCGTGACCATGCGCAGGCGCGGCGCAGTGCTCAACTTGATACCACGCTCGGCAGCAAAAACCTTCAAGGCTTCGGCCCGATCACCGATCTGCACGTAGACCATGTTGGTCTGTACCGGCTCCACTTCATAACCCACTTTGCGCAGCTCATCGCCCAGCCATTGGGCGTTAGCGTGGTCGTCGGCCAGGCGCTGCACCTGGTGATCCAGCGCATACAGCCCGGCCGCCGCCAGGGAACCGGCCTGGCGCATGCCGCCGCCGACCATCTTGCGCAGGCGCCTGGCCTTGGCGATCAACGCCGTGGAACCGCACAACACTGAGCCAATCGGCGCGCCAAGGCCCTTGGACAGGCACACCGACACCGAATCAAAGTGCTTGGCAATCTCACGCGCCTCCACGCCCAGCTTGACCGCGGCGTTGTAGAGCCGTGCGCCATCCAAATGCAGGGCCAGACCCTGTTCCCGGGTGAATGCCCTCGCCTTCGCCAGGTAGTCCAGCGGCAATACCTTCCCCTGCATGGTGTTTTCCAGTGCCAGCAGGCGGGTACGGGCGAAATGGAAGTCGTCCGGCTTGATCGCCGCCAGCACTTGGTCCAGGTCCAGGGAGCCATCCGCCTGCACGTCCAGCGGTTGCGGTTGGATCGAACCCAACACCGCTGCCCCGCCACCTTCGTATTTGTAGGTGTGGGCCTGCTGGCCGACGATGTATTCCTCGCCACGCTCACAGTGAGCCATCAACGCCAGCAGGTTGCTCATGGTTCCGGTAGGCACGAACAGCGCAGCGGCAAAGCCCAGGCGCTTGGCCAGCTCGGCCTCCAGACGATTGACGCTGGGGTCTTCGCCATACACATCATCGCCGCTGACAGCAGTGGCCATGGCGTCGAGCATGCCGGGAGTGGGTTGGGTCACGGTGTCGCTGCGCAGGTCGATCACAGACATGAAACAAGCCTCTAGGGGTTCAGTAAGTTCTTTTTGTGAGTGATTACTGCGGGCAAAGCCACGGAATATCAAGCCCCCGCTGCATTCAATCGAATACCGACCAAACAAACCGATATAGCTTATCGATACGGTGATCGTGCAGTTTGCGAAAAACCGTGTTAAAAACTCTCCGCCGCCAGGGTTCTGGTGGCAACGTTCTCAGGGCGGGGTGCAATTCCCCACCGGCGGTAATTACACGCAATGTGTATAGCCCGCGAGCGCTTGGCGCCTCGAACTGCTCACGCAGGACGGCGACAAGGTCAGCAGACCCGGTGTGATCCCGGGGCCGACGGTCATAGTCCGGATGAAGAGAGAACGGGATTGGCGCCTAAGGGCCGTGCACGAAATGTGCTTGCGTACCCTTAAATCCCATTCGATTCATAACGCCCTGTTTTTTTCTTAAACAGGAGTCAGAACATGCAACCCACCGCAATCGACAGCAAAAGCAAAAACCATCACGGCGAGCGCGTCGCGTTTATCCAGGCCTGCTGGCACAAGGATATTGTCGACCAATCCCGCAAAGGCTTCCTCGCCGAAATGATCGCCCAGGGCTACCAGGAATCGGATATTGATTTCTTTGAAGTCGGCGGCGCCTTTGAAATGCCCCTGCACGCCAAGCTGCTGGCCAAGACCGGCCGCTACGCGGGTATCGTCGCTGCTGCGCTGGTGGTGGATGGCGGCATCTACCGTCACGAATTCGTGGCCCAATCGGTCGTCAGCGGCCTGATGCAGGTGCAGCTGGAAACTGAAGTGCCGGTGTTCTCGGTATCGCTGACACCGCATCACTTCCATGCGGGCACTGAGCACCACACCTTTTTCTACGAGCACTTCGTGCACAAAGGCCAGGAAGCGGCGCGGACCTGCGCCGATACGCTGCACAAAGTGCGTGCGATCCGTCGCAGCGAGCCGCGTGCTGTAGCGGTCTAAACAATACCGCCAGGCCCAGCCTCAGAGCTGGGCTTGTGTGGGAGCTGGCTTGGAATTCAGGCCAAACCAGCGTCCGTCGTCGGCACAATCAATATCCCCGCCCGCAAGCCATTCTTCACCTTCGGGTTGGGAAAGATGATGCGCGCGCCCTCCTCTTCGATCACCCAACGGGTCTTGGCCACGTCTTCGGCCAGCAGATAGCCCTTTTCCAGTTCCGAAAAGTTTTCCACATCCGCCGGCAAGTGCATCAGGAAGGCATCGCTGTGCTTGATCACTTCACGCGCAACGGCGAACAGCTTCAGGCCTTCAAGGCTATCGGTATCAGGCTCAGTGCCTTCAATGATCTGCTTGAGGCGAGTTTCCAGGCGCGACACATCCACACTCTGGTTCTGCCCAAACGGTCGCGCCTTGCCCAACTCCAGCGTGAAGGCCTCGGCTTCCAGCTGCTCGTAGGTAAACGCGGTGAAGGTGATCGAGGTCTTGTTTTGCAGCAGCACCGCTTGCATGCCGGCAGCGTTGAGGCGCGCCAGTTCGTGGCGAGAGTGCTGGCGACCTTCCTTCCACGGATACAGGGCAAACTGCTCGATCTTCGAGCCGCGAATAGCCGTGTGCAGGTCGTAATGCAGGCGCGAACGGTCAGGCACGCTGAAGAAGCTGCGGGCCAATTGCTCAAGCTCGGCGGCACGCATGGCTTCAGGGCCGATGTTTTTTTCATGACGGCCGTTGAACAGCCGGTTGACGTCCAGTTCGAGGTAACGCTCGCCGCGGCGCATGGCCTCGGGGTTGCCGAACAGGAACAGAATACGATTGCGGGGTTTGATCTCCCCACGGGCGATGCCATGCAACAGGCGGTCGAGCAGTTCGATCGGCGCGGTTTCGTTGCCATGGATGCCGGACGACAGCAGCAAGTCGCTGCCTTTGTCCTGGGCTTGCGGCGGGCGCACTTCAAGTGCGCCCTCGCTGAGCCAGCGCATTTGCACGCCGTCGACAGTCAGTTGAATTTTTTGCGCCGGTTCACGACCGGCGAGGGTCAGTTCAAGCAGTTTGCCGAGGGCGAGCATACGCAGCTTCCTTAGTGGTTGCAGCCTGGGCCGTGGACGTGATCGTCGTCATCACCTTCGACGTCGGCCGGTTCCATTTCCAGTTGCAGGCTCATCAGGTTGGTGGCCAATGGGCGCATGAGCAGGTTGGCGTATTCCGCGTCACCTTCTTCCACGTCTACGCCGATCAGCAGTTGGCCACGGCCGTCGTGCTGAATCCAGATTTCCTTGCCCTGCCAGACCACAGCGACGCGGGTGCAGGAGGTTTCCAGCTGGGTGCCGTCGGTGTCTTCAAGGATCAGTTTCAGGGTGTCGGTGGTCATAAAATAACTCTCAGCCATACGGCATTAATTGATCTGGAAAGGATAAACCGAGCCCAGTTTAAGGATTTGCGTCAGTTCATCCAATGCCGTCCGGCACTCCAGCAGCAATTGCGGGTCAGCCAGGTCGGTTTCACGAAGGCTGTCGCGGTAGTGCTTGTCGACCCACTGGGTCAGGGTTTCGTACAACGGTGCAGTCATGATAACGCCTGGATTCACCGCCGCCAGCTCGGCTTCGTTCAAGGCTACGCGCAAGCGCAGGCACGCCGGACCACCGCCGTTCTGCATGCTTTGCTTGAGGTCGAAGACTTTCACTTCACGAATCAGCCCGCCTGAAGCCGTAAGGCTTTGCAGGTAATGCCAGACGCGTTCATTGACGCGGCATTCGTCCGGCACGATCAGCAGCATTGAGCCGTCGGCACGGGTCAGCAACTGGCTGTTGAACAGGTAGGAACGCACCGCGTCCTCGACGCTGACCTGGGCGCGGGGCACGCAAACAGACTGGAAGTTGCCGCCCAACTTGCCCAGTTTGCCTTGCAGCTCGCCAAGCATCTGCTCGGTATTGAGGAACGCGTCCTCGTGATAGAACAACACTTCACCGTTGCCCACCGCGATCACATCATTGTGGAACACGCCGGCATCGATCACCGCCGGGTTCTGCTGGGCGTACACCACACCGTTATCCTTCAAGCCGTGCAGGCGTGCAACTGCCTGGGACGCTTCAAGCGTCTGGCGCGCCGGGTACTTCTGCGGCGCCGGGTAGCGGGGGTCGAACGCACTGCGACCGAACACGAAAAACTCAACGCCGGCCTCACCGTATTCCCGGCAGAAGCGCGTGTGGTTGGCCGCGCCTTCGTCGCCGAACTGCGCCACTGCCGGCAACGCAGCGTGGTGAGCAAAGTGCTTTTCATCGGCAAACATCGCGCCCAGCACACGGCTGGTGGTGGGGTGTTCGATGCTGCGGTGGTATTTGCAATTGAGGTTGGCAGCGGTGAAATGCACGCGGCCGTCGGCCGTATCAGCGCTTGGGCTGACGGTCGCGGCATTGGCTACCCACATGCTCGACGCCGAGCAGCTCGCGACCAGCAAAGGCATTGCCTGCTTGGCCGCCTGCTGAATCACCTGAGCATCGGTGCCGCTGAAACCAAGGCTGCGCAAAGCGGCCACGTCCGGGCGCTCCTGCGGCGCCAATACGCCTTGCACAAAGCCCATGTCCATCAGCGCTTTCATTTTTTGCAGGCCCTGCAACGCCGCTTCCTTGGGGCTTGAATGCTGCTGGCTGTTGCTCTGGGACGCGACGTTGCCGAAGGACAAACCGCCGTAGTTATGGGTCGGCCCCACTAGACCGTCAAAATTGACTTCATAGGATTTCATCGGCGAGGCTCCACGAACATCTGTTTTTATAGGCTTCAAATTACTTGAATACACCACAAATCAAGTGGGAGCGGGCTTGCTCGCGAATGCGCTGGATCAGTCACCTGAAATGTTGAATGACACACCGCTTTCGCGAGCAAGCCCGCTCCCCGATTTAGATCAGCGTAATGCCGGGGGTTAGTGTGGCTGGAACAACCAGGCTAGGCGTTTCCAGCGACGCCACCGGGTACGCGCAATAATCCGCCGCGTAATACGCACTGGCGCGATGGTTGCCCGACGCCCCTACCCCACCGAACGGCGCGGTACTGGCGGCGCCGGTCAGCTGTTTGTTCCAGTTGACGATGCCTGCGCGGCTTTCCAGCCAGAACTGCTGGTAGCGTGCCTCAGAATCCGACAACAAACCGGCGGCCAGCCCGTACTGGGTGTTGTTGGCCTCGACAATCGCCGCTTCAAAATCAGCGTAGCGGATCACTTGCAACAGTGGGCCGAACAGTTCTTCGTCTTCGCGTTCGGTCACGGCCGTCACGTCGATGATGCCTGGGGTCAGCAAGGCGGCCTGATCCTGAGGCTGAGTCATTTCCAACAACGCCACGGCGCCGTTGGCCAGCATCAGTTCCTGGGCGTCCATCAAGGCCTTGGCGGCGCCAAGAGAGATCACCGAGCCCATGAACGGCGCCGGTTGCTGGTCAAACGCACCCACTTCAATCGTCGCGCTGACCGCCACCAGGCGCGCCAGCAACGCATCACCCCAGGCGCCTTCCGGCACCAGCAAACGGCGGGCACAGGTGCAACGCTGGCCGGCGGAGATAAACGCCGACTGAATGATGGTGTAGACCGCCGCGTCCACATCGGCCACTTCGTCGACCACCAGCGGGTTATTGCCGCCCATTTCCAGGGCCAGGATCTTGTCCGGGCGCCCGGAGAACTGCTGGTGCAGGTGATTGCCGGTGCGGCTGGAGCCCGTAAAGAACAAACCGTCGATGCCAGGATTGGCCGCCAGCGCGATACCGGTCTCACGCGCGCCTTGCAGCAGGTTCAGCACACCCGCCGGCAACCCCGCGTCGATCCAGCACTGCACGGTCAACTCGGCGACTTTGGGGGTCAGCTCACTCGGTTTGAACAGCACAGTATTGCCCGCCAGCAACGCCGGCACGATATGCCCATTCGGCAAGTGGCCAGGGAAGTTGTACGGACCGAACACCGCAACCACACCGTGAGGTTTGTGACGCAATACGGCGGTGGCGTCGCCCAACGGGCCGCTCTTCTCGCCGGTGCGTTCGCGGTAGCTTTGCACCGAGATCGCGATCTTGTTGGCCATGCTGGTGACTTCGGTGGCCGATTCCCACAGCGGCTTGCCGGTTTCTTCGCCGATGCAACGGGCGATTTCATCGGCGCGGCTTTTCAGGGTGGCGGCGAAGGTTTCCAGCACGCTGATGCGTTCTTCCAGCGGGCGCTTGGCCCACGCAGGGAATGCCTGGCGTGCGGCCTGCACGGCGGATTCGACCTGCTCGGCAGTGGCGCCATTGCCGGCCCACAGTACTTGCTGGGTCACCGGGTTGCGCGATTCGAACAGTTCACCCTGGCCTTCCAACCAGCTACCTGCGATATACAGCGAATTCATTATTTCGACTCCCGGGCAGCGGACAACGGTACGGCACGCACTTGATCGCCGGCGATCAGCTGCAGGCGCTTGGCGGTGAGCGGGTCAACCACCAGGGTGCCTGCCGCCAGCCGCGCTGGGGCGGCGGTGATGCGGCAATCGTCGCGTTTACGGTTATGGATCAGGAACGGGGTGGCGTCGTCGCCGGGCGTGCCGATCGCCAGCACCAGCGCTTCGCTGTCGCGGACCGCGCGGATCTTACTGGTCTCGCATTCCACCGCAGGGCCGGCGTCGAAGATGTCGACATAGCCCTGGTAGCTGAAGCCTTCACTCTTGAGCATGCTCAGCGCAGGTTCGGTGTCCGGGTGGACCTTGCCGATTACGTTGCGTGCGTCTTCCGACAGGAAGCAGCTGTACAGGGGAAACTTCGGCATCAGCTCGGCGATAAACGCTTTGTTGCCCACGCCGGTGAGGTAATCGGCCTGGCTGAACTCCATTTTGAAGAAATGGCGGCCCAGGCTTTCCCAGAACGGCGAACGCCCGGCGTCGTTGGACACACCGCGCATCTCGGCAATGATCTTGTTGCCGAACAGTTGCGGAAATTCAGCGATAAACAGCAAGCGCGCCTTGGCCAGCATGCGGCCGTTGAGGCCGGTGCGGTAATCGGCGTGCAGGAACAACGAGCACAGCTCGGAATTACCGGTAAGGTCATTGGCCAGGAACAGCGTCGGAATCTCGCGGTAGATATTCAGCTCCTGGGAGGCGCTGACAGTCAGGCCGACCCGGAAGTTGTACCAGGGCTCACGCAGGCCAACGGCGCCGGCAATGGCGGAAATGCCCACCACGCGGCCCTCGTCGTTTTCCAGCACGAACAGGTAGTCGGCATCGCCGCGCCCGGCGTCGCCGCGAAAGGTTTTTTCCGCCCAGCCAACCCGGTGGGTCAGGCGCTCTTCGTTGGCCGGCAAGGTGGTGAGACCGGTGCCGGTGCTGCGCGCCAGATCAATCAGGGCCGGTAAATCGCTGCTGCGTACGGGACGAACGATCATGCTATCTCCTCAGACGGGCCGCCTGCTTCAGGCCACCCGCGAAACTCTGCTTTTAAACCGCTACCAAGCGCACGCTCGCGCCTTCGCCGACGCCCAAGGCCTCGGCGGCTGCCAGGTCCAGGGTCACCGGTTTGCCGGGCGCATAGTCCAGCTCCAGCATCACCGCACGGTAATCCTGCAACTGCACGTTGCTCACCAGGTACTGGCGGCCCACACCCTTTACCCTCTCGCCGATCTTTACCGGTACCACGCGGCTCTGGGCAATCGAGCGAATGCCCGAAACCCGTGCGTGCAGCGTCGGGCCACCGTCGAAAATGTCGATGTAATGGTCGGTCTCGAAGCCTTCGCGCATCAGGATGTCGAAGGTGATCTGCGCCCGTGGGTGCACCTGGCCCATCGCTTCCTGGGCTTCGTCCGGCAGCAGCGGCACGTAGATGGGGTAATGCGGCATCAGCTCAGCGAGGAACGTACGGCTTTTCAGCCCGCACAGGCGCTCGGCGGCAGCGTAGTTGAGGTCGAAGAAATTGCGGCCGATGGCGTCCCAGAACGGCGAATCCCCGTTCTCGTCGCTGTAGCCGACGATTTCGGTCACCACCGAGTCAGCAAAACGCTCAGGGTGGCTGGCGACAAACAGCAAACGGCCACGGGAGTTGAGCTCCGACCACAGCGAACCGACCAGCTCCGGCACCACGTAGAAACTGGTGAGCAGGCTGTTGCCGGTGAGGTCATGGCACTGGGAAAGCACGTGGATCTTGTTGTGGATCTTCAACTCGCGGGAGGCGTGCACGAAGGTCTCGTTACGGAAACTGTAGAACGGCTCCGAGTAACCGGCCGAGGCGACGATGGCCGAGCAGCCCGCGAGCTTGCCGGTCTCGGTGTCCTCCAATACGAAGAAATAGCTTTCTTCTCCGTTGAAACTGACCTCGGCCGCGAAGGACGCTTCGCTGGCAGCGATCTTGTCACTCAGGCGTTCCACATCGTCCGGCAAGGAGGTGACACCAATCGGGCTGTCCGCAGCCAGACGCTGTACCTCGCCCAGATCAGCCATTTGCGCGGGGCGCATCACCAGCATGGTGTCACTCCTTAACTCGAAAACTTCATAGAGGGAAAAATGCCGGACACGAGATCTGAGTTCACATACATCTCGATGTGCAAGCAGATCCATGTGGGAGCTGGCTTGCCTGCGATGCAGGCAACTCGGTCTGTCAGTTGCACCGAGGTGATGCTATCGCAGGCAAGCCAGCTCCCACATTTGACTCGGTCCGGCATATAGAATTTTTGCTCGACGCCCGATCGCCAGGCGCCGAGCGGTAGATCAAACTTGCGTCAGTGCTTTTACAGCACGCTCAAAACGGTCCAGGCCTTCGTTGATATCCGCTTCTTCCACCACCAAACTCGGTGCAAAACGCACCACATCCGGGCCAGCTTGCAGGATCATCAGGTTTTCTTTCTCGGCTGCGTTGAACACGTCCTTGGCCTTGCCTTTGAACGCATCGCTCAGCACGCAACCAATCAGCAGGCCCATGCCGCGCACTTGGGTGAAGATGCCGTATTGCTTGCCGATCTGCTCCAGGCGCGCCTTGAACAGGTCGTGCTTGGCGTTCACACCGGCCAGCACTTCAGGGGTGTTGATCACGTCGATCACTGCCTCGGCCACTGCGCACGCCAGCGGGTTGCCGCCGTAGGTGGTGCCGTGGGTGCCGACGACCAGGTGCTTGGCCAGCGCTTCGGTGGTGAGCATCGCTGCGATCGGGAAACCGCCGCCCAGGCTCTTGGCGCTGGTGAGGATGTCCGGCGTCACGCCGTAACGCTGATAGGCGAACAGGTGGCCGCTGCGGCCCATGCCGGTTTGCACTTCGTCGAACACCAGCAATGCGTTGTTCGCGTCGCACAGTTCACGGGCACCTTGCAGGTAAGCCAGTTCGGCCGGCAGTACGCCGCCTTCGCCCTGGATCGGCTCCAGCACTACGGCGCAGGTCTTGTCAGACACGGCGGCTTTCAGCGCAGCCAGGTCGTTGTAAGGCACGTGGGTGATGCCGGTGATTTTAGGCCCGAAGCCATCGGAGTACTTGGACTGGCCACCGACGTTAACGGTGAACAAGGTACGGCCGTGGAAGCTGTTCAGCGCCGCGATGATCTCGTACTTCTCGGTGCCGAAACGGTCGAACGCGACGCGACGGGCCAGCTTGAACGCGGCCTCGTTGGCTTCGGCGCCGGAGTTGCAGAAGAACACCCGCTCGGCAAAGGTGGCGTCGATCAGTTTATGCGCCAGGCGCAGGGCCGGCTCATTGGTGAAGACGTTGGAGACGTGCCACAGCTTGTTGGCCTGTTCGGTCAGAGCCCCGACCAACGCCGGGTGGGCGTGGCCCAATACGTTGACCGCGATGCCGCCGGCAAAGTCGATCAGCTCGCGACCGGCCTGGTCCCACACGCGCGAACCTTCGCCACGTACGGGAATGAAGGCAGCAGGTGCATAGTTGGGAACCATGACCTGGTCGAAATCGGCACGTTGCACCGGGGCTTGCTCAACGGACATCGGAGTCTCCTGAAGAGGAACGCCTGCCTGGAACTGGCGGGCGATGCAGGGATTGTAAGGACAGTTTTCAGTAGGGCCTTGCCGCCAAGCGACAACTTCTTATAGCGCCAACCCGCGATTTTGGCGGGTTTACGCCAATGCGACAAATAGCATCGCAATGGCGCAGTTTAAACTAACTATCTAGAGCAGGCCGGGGGAAACGCACTGATCTACTGATGTGCTTTGTTGCCATTCAGAGTTGCGCCCATGAGCACGCCAACACCCCCTACTGATACCGTTCAGCCCGACAGCCACTATCACCTGCTGCAAACCGCCATTCCCGACTGGCTGGGCAAGGCCTCCAGCGCCAAGCACCAAGCCATGTCCCAAGCCCAACCAAAACCACTGCACACCAGCCCCGCGCTGCTGGGCGAACTCAAACGCCTGAACGCCGCTCACTGGAGCGCGCAAAATACCGTGGATGACGCGCTTAACAATGTGCAGGACCCCAGGACCTACGCACGTGGCATCCTCGAAGAAGCGCTGCTGACGCGCTACGGCCTGCACCTCAACAGCGAAGCCGTCTACCTGCGCCTGTACATTCCCCAGACCATCACGTTGTTTAAGCTACCGTCCGGTGCCGCGCGCACCTGGACCGTGTCATTGCTGGACGCCGCGCTGCACAACTTCGAGCAGGGTGAAACCGTCGAGGGCGCCTACGAGGCGGCATCAACCTTTATCACCCGCCCCACGCCCAGTGGACAGTTCGATACCCTGCCGGCCACGTTGGAAAAAATCAGCATCCGCGCGTTTACCGGCCTGTGCCGCGAACTGGATATCGGCGCGCGTTACAGTCGTTACCTGCGCCTGCAACTGGGTCTGACCGAACCGCTGAGCGCTGCTGTCATCCAGAACAAAGTCGAAACCAGCCAAAAAGCCGCCCTGCGTGCCGCACTGCATTTGGCGAAAATCGGTGCAGATATCAAGGACGACTTTGCGCAACAGGTCGAGGGGTTGTTACAAGGGCGCAGCGACCTGACGCTCGGCAACCTGCCACTGCGTTGCCACGGCTTGACGCTGATGGGTGCGCCGCTGGCCGGCATCCTGCTGCTTGCCCCCAACCTGGAAACCACGCGCACCGTGCAGCGCCTGGTCGCCTATGTGCCGGATGATCCACTGCATCCGCTCAAGGAATACCCATCGGCGCTGGCGTTCAAGCAGGAGCTCACCCGTCAACTGCGTGATGCCAATTACCAGACGTTTTTCAGCCGTTTCGTCTCCCATGAGCACCGCGGGGTGTTTTTCGCAGGCCTGAGCCAGCGCATGGCGCGCATTACCTGGCACCCGCCCGAGCATGGCAGCGGCCAGGCGCCGTGGCGCAAGGAGCCGACCGACGACCCCAAACTACAGTTCGTTGCCACCCCGATTCAGGACGATGCCTGGCAGCACCTCTATCAACAAAAACTCAACCAGATCCTCAACGACGCCCGCTCCCAGGCCGTGTCGACCGCCGAGGCCGATCGCGCAGCGCGGTGGGCGCGCTGGGACTCGTTCGTCAATGTGGCGTCGTCGATCCTCAACGCCGCGCTGCTTATCGTTGCACCGTTCATTCCCGGGCTGGGCGAGCTGATGCTGGCGTACATGGCCTATCAACTGCTCGATGACCTCTTCGAAGGTGTCATCGACTGGGCCGAAGGGCTTGACCAAGAAGCCTTTGGCCACTTGATGAGTGTGCTGCAATCCTTGGTACAGCTGGGTATTTTCGGCCTGGGCGGCCACATTGGCGTCGCCGAGCTGCGCAAAGTTTTGCCTCAGGAAGTGCTGACCTTTATCGATCGCTTCAAGCCCGTCACCCTGGCCAATGGTGCCAAGCGCTATTGGAAACCCGACCTTGCCCCTTATCAACAAGACATCAAACTGCCGCCGAAACTGGGCCATGACCGCCTGGGTCTGCACCAGATGCGCGGCGAGCCCATGCTGGCACTGGAAGACAAGCTGTACAGCGTGCAAAAAACTGCTGGGGACGAAGGCTATGTGATCAAACACCCTACCCGCCCCGACGCCTACGCCCCACGTCTGCAACACAACGGCGCAGGCGCATGGCACAGCGAACTGGACACGCCCTTGCAATGGGACGAACCCACCCTGCTGGGGCGCCTGGGACATGGCGCGCGCGGTCTGGGTGAGGCCGACCGACGCTTGGCCTTGAACCTCAGCAACGTCAAGGAAAACGCCCTGCGCCAGATGCACGTACGGGGTGAGCCGATACCGCCACTGCTGGACGATACCCTTGAGCGGCTGCGCATCGATCGCGACCTGCAAACCCTGATAGACCAGCTCAACAGCGACAACCCTGACGACCATGCCCAGATCGACCCCCAGGACACGCTCCAGTTGCTGACCACCCACGGCAACTGGCCCAAAACCCGTTCCCTGCGCATGCTCAACGCCGAAGGCAGGGCTGCCTGGGAGTTTGGCGACATGCGCATGCCGGTCGTGCAGATCCATGAAACCCAACTGGCCAATGGCGAACTGCTCAAGACCGTACTGCAAGCCCTCAGCCCGGAAGAAATCCGCGCCCAGTTCGACGAAAGCGCCGCTGACCCGCAACTGAGCCTGGATAACCGCGTCAAGCAACTGCGCAAAAAGCTTGGGCGACTCGCCGAACGCAATCGCACCGAGCTGTTCGAGTCGCGTTACGCCCAGCAGCAACTGGGCCAAGGTACGTCGACGCAGCAGTTGGCTCAGGCGGCGCCAGGCTTGCCGGCCAAGGTCGCTGCACACTTGCTGGACCACGCCAGCGCGAATGAACGGTCTGAGCTCGACCATCAACGCACACCACCGCGCCTCGCAGACTTGGCAAGCGCCGCACTGGCCGAACTGCGCCTGAACCGGGCTTACGAGGGTCAACACCTAATCGCATCCCCCAACCTGGACAGCGAAAGACTGGCCCTGAACACGTTGAGAGTCCAACCGGGCTGGTCGCCAAATATGCGCATTGAAGCCCGACACCTGACCGCCGACGGGGAGAAATGGCTGCACATCGGCTCGGATGATGCGCCGCTCTTACGCACGCTGGTGCGCACCGCCGACGGACGCTATGTCCCTCACGACGAAAAAGGCCCGCTGTTTGGCGAAACCGACCTATATACCGCGACGCTCAACGCCCTGCCCGACGCACAACGAAACGCCCTAGGGTTCCACGTCAATCAAGGCCCGGCGCTGCAACAACGCCTGCGGCAACACCCACTGCCCCGCGACGAACTGCGAAAAGCCCTGAATCCTGAGGTGATCCGCCCACCGAGTCGGGAAACACTGCACGCACTGGGAATGGATGCGGGCTACCGCGTTCAGGCAGGGCCAGCAGCGTTACCGTTGACCTTGGAGCAACGCGCACGGGCACTGTACCCGGCATTCGACGCGCGACAAATCAACGACGTGCTCAACTATCTGCGCAGCCAACCGGAAGGCGCTGCTAACGGCCTTGCGGCACTGGCAGAGGAGTACCGCCAACTGGACAGTGACCTGCGTACCTGGCGGCGACACGTCATCGACGTCCACCCCGACACTGGGCAGCCTTTAACCGCGCCCGAACGCAGCAACGAGCGCCAGAACCGGCGCATGATCGCCCAAGCGTTGCGACGCTGCTGGCGACGCGAAACCGAAGTCGACGACTACTTCGACGACCCCTCCGTTGATGGCCACAGCCTGCGACTGGAGTACCCGATCCTCGGCGCGCTGCCGGAACTGACGGCCAACTTCAACCACGTGTCGCTGCTAACACTGAGCGGACACCCCCACACCCCTGGCGCCAGCGCGTTTGTGCAAGGCTTCCGGCAACTGCGTCACCTTTCGGTCAGGGGCTTTAACCTCGGTACCGTTCCAGACTCCATTTTTACCCTGCCACGCTTGAATTCCCTAAGCTTGAGCAATTGCCAGATACGCCTGGACCCGGCCAGCCAGGCCCGGATCGCATCGCTGCGCCGCTTGCAGACGCTGGAACTGGCTAACAACCCTCTGGGCCTGGCACCCAGTATCGAAAACATGCCCGATCTGATTCACTTCGACTTCTCGAACACCGGTATCGCGCAGTTACCCGCCGGAGCCCTGAGTCGCGCCGAGCTACAAGTGGCGCTGCTCAACGACAACCGAATCCAGACGCTGCCACCTGGCTTTTTTGAGATCACCCCGCAGAAAGCCAATACGTTCTTCCTGAGCGACAACCCGTTGTCGCTGCCCACGCTGGAACAGGTCAAGAACTACTACCAACGCCACGGCATTGATTTCGGAGCCGACGCACCGACCGCGCAGGTGCACGAGGCACATAGACTGTACCCAAGCCTGACAGAAACAGAGCTCAACCGATTGATCTACAACCTGCCGGGCACACTCGAAGCCGGCCGTATCGAACTGGCGCGCAGGGCTGCTGAGCTGGAAACACTGCAAGGGCAACTCAGCCAGTGGGAACAGACACCCGGCACTGCCCCACAAGAGGTTGAACGCAGAATCGCGCTGCGCCGGTTGCTGGAAAGCAGTTGGCGACGCGAATTGACCACCGGCAGCCAACAACGGCACTCGCTGATCATTCCCCGCAACCTGGCTGGCGAACTCCCCACTTTGGACGCTTCGTTCACGCACATTACCTCGCTGATGATCCGGGGCAACGACGTATTCATCAACGTCGAAAGCTTCCTCGACCGCTTTCCCGAACTGCGGTCGATCAGTCTTTATCGAGCGAGACTTGGCGATATCCCATCCGCGATTTTTGCGCACCTCAAACTCGAACTCTTGGATCTGGAAAACTGCTCAGTCCACCTGACGCAAACCAGCCGCGCGAACCTGGAACGCATGACCCAACTCAACTACTTGAACCTGAGCAACAACCCATTGGGCGAGACAGCGGACTTCAGTCAACTGACCCACCTGACTACCCTGCGTTTAAGGGACACCGGGCTTTCAGCCGTGCCCCTCAGCCTGTTGACGGAAACACCACGCGCCCTCATTGATCTGGGCGGGAACAGCATCACTGAACTGCCCCCCGAGCTTTTCGCGCTACCCAGCCACGTCAGCCAAGCAATCGACCTGTCTGCCAACCCACTGACGCGCCAAGCCCTTGAGCAGGTCAAAACCCACTGCCAGCGTACTGACGTGTTTTTTAATATCCAGACACCCGCCATACAACGAGGCCGCGCTAAAACGCTCTACCCCAAAAAACAGGAAAAAGACCTGAACAGATTGATTTTTGGACTGCCCGGCGACCTGGACGGCATCGATAACGCACTGATGGCACTTGAGGCGGACTACCATCAACTGGTCGCGGACCTCCAGCATTGGACTGAGGATATTCCTGAGCAGCATCCACTGGTTGGCGGCGTACTGGGTGACAGTCTGCGCGTCGAAGAAGAGCTCAATCGCCTGCGCCTGAAGCGTCAGCTTGAAAAGGCGTGGCGCCGCGAGACCCCGGAAGACACAGAAAGCCTGGAGGATCGTTTTTCTCACGCCGTAGTACTCGACGTGTCGATCATCGGCGCAATGCCAGTCTTGAGGGCAGGTTTCGAACATGTGACATCGCTCGAAATCAAAGGCGCATTCACCGTCACGGATGTGAATGGCACGCTTACCCGCTTCGGCGCCCTCCAGACCTTGATCGTCAGCCATTGCACGCTCGGTAAGTTGCCATCTGCGATTTTCAGCATGCCCCACCTGAACACGCTGGACCTGTCGCACTGCGAGATCAGCCTGACGACGACCGCGGCCCGGGCAATGGGTGACCTGCACAGCCTTGAGTATCTGCGCTTAGCCAACAACCCACTCAATAACGCGCCGGACGTCACCCACCTGCAACAGTTGAGCTCACTGCACTTACCGCACACGGAAATAAGCGAAGTGCCCGCCGGTGTGTTTCAACTACCCCTGCTGCAAAACCTCGACCTGAGCAGTAACTCCATTACGAAGATCCCAGCGCAACTGATGGAAATGCTGCAGGTGTTCGACGCGGACTCGGATTTGAGTGGCAACTCCTGGTCGCCAAAGAGCATGAGGCGCTTGCGCGCGTACTACCAACAGACAGGGATCGATTTCCAAATCCAAGACGTGACCGTGGATGAACACGGTGCCCCATTGGTCACGGAAGACGACGCCATGGATGAGGAGTAACGGCTAACCGCGCTCGGACGGCACTGAAGACAGCTCGAACGGGCTGCTGCTGCGCCGCTGGTTGCGGTCTTCACGCGGTGTGGCGCCAAAGAAGTTGCGGTAGGCGCTGGAGAAGTGCGGCCCCGAGGAGAAGCCGCACGACAGGCCGATCTGAATGATCGACTTGCTGGTTTGCATGAGCATCTGACGCGCCTTGTTCAGGCGCAATTCCAGGTAGTACTGGCTGGGGACGCGGTTGAGGTATTGCTTGAAGATGCGTTCGAGTTGTCGTCGCGATACACAGACGTGCTGGGCGATTTCATCGGTGGTCAGCGGTTCCTCGATATTGGCCTCCATCAACAAAACCGCCTGGGTCAGCTTCGGATGGCTGGAACCCAGGCGGTTTTGCAGTGGAATGCGCTGGCGCTCGCCGCCTTCGCGAATGCGCTCCACCACCAGTTCTTCGGAGACTGCACCGGCCAGTTCGGCGCCGTGATCACGGGCGAGTACTGCCAGCAGCAGATCGAGCACAGACATGCCACCGCAGGCGGTGAGGCGGTCGCGGTCCCAGTCGAACAGATGGCTGGTGGCGATGACCTTGGGGAAACGCTCGGCGAAATCGTCCTGCCAGCGCCAGTGCACGGCGGCGCGGTAACCGTCGAGCAGGCCGAGCTGGGCCAGCGGGTACACACCCGCTGACAAGCCGCCAATCACGCAACCGGCGCGCACCAGCTGCTTGAGCGCGGTGCTCAGTTGCGAGGCGATGATGGTCGGCGGTTCGTCCGCCAGCAGGAACAGTTTCTGGAAGCCCTCAAGCTTACCGGCCCACGGCTCGCCCGGCAGTTGCCACGCGCCTTCGGCCGCCGGTTCCGCGAGCAAAAACGACAGCTCGTAGACCACGTCCGGATGCACCCGCTGAGCAACGCGCAAGGCCTCCTCAGCCAGCGCAAGCGTCAGGGCTTTTGTGCTGGGCCAAATCAGGAAACCAATTTTATGGGCGGTCATGGAGGGCTATCCGAAACGAAGAACGGTAATGAAGACAAGGGCTAATGCTAGCCCGTAAACCAACGCAAATCTCTAAAGCTGATGAAGATCCAAATGTGGGAGCGGGCCAACCCGAAGACTGCCGAGCATGCACTACTTCAGTGCACAAAAGCAGCCTTGATTATTTCAAGCTGCCTGACAAGAACTGCTGCAGACGCTCCGACTGCGGGTTCACCAGCACCTCACGCGGGTTGCCACGTTCTTCAACGATACCTTTGTGCAAGAACACCAGTTGGTTCGACACTTCACGGGCAAAGCCCATTTCGTGGGTCACCACCACCATGGTGCGGCCTTCCTGGGCCAGGTCCTGCATCACCTTGAGCACTTCGCCGACCAGTTCAGGGTCGAGCGCAGAGGTGGGTTCATCGAACAGCATCACCTCCGGCTCCATCGCCAGGGCACGGGCGATTGCCACGCGCTGCTGCTCACCGCCGGACATATGGCCGGGGAACGCATCCTTACGATGGCCCACCCCAACTTTGGCCAGGTAGTGCTCGGCCTTTTCACGGGCTTCTTTTTTCGACATGCCCAGCACGTGCACCGGCGCTTCCATGACGTTTTCCAGCGCGGTCATGTGCGACCACAGGTTGAAATGCTGGAACACCATGGACAGGCGCGAACGCATGCGTTGCAACTGCTTAGGGTCGGCGGCCTTCATGGCGCCGTCTTTGTTGGCCACCAGTTTCAGCTCTTCGTTGTTGAGCAGAATCTTGCCGGCGTGAGGCTGCTCGAGCAGGTTGATGCAGCGCAAAAAGGTACTTTTTCCCGAACCACTGGAACCAATGATGCTGATTACATCACCGGCCGCGGCGGCCAGGGACACGCCTTTGAGCACTTCATGACTGCCATAGCGTTTATGCAGGTCTTGGACTTCAAGTTTGTACATGCGGTCGGTTCTCACAAAAACAGGTGGTCAGTCGTTGAGCAAGCGCCCGTGACGCAGCGCTTCGCGCCCCGCCACCTTGGCCAGCCAGAAACCCGCTTGGGCATAACGGAGCCGTTCAACGGCAAACAACACCCCCGAGGTGCCCGCGCAAACGGTGCTCACGCGGTCGTCCAGGGGGTCAATCACTTCAAAAATCGGCTCGCCTTTCTCGATCCACTCACCGGCTTTACGCAGGTAGCTGATCACCCCGGCGTGGGGGGCGAACAGCAGCTCGGTGCCTTCAAAGGGCATGCCTTCGCACGGTGCGTGTTGCGCAGCCGGCCATTCACCCTTGATCAGGCCTTGCTCGGCGAGAAACGCGAGAATGCCTTCCGCGTGGAAGATCGCCTCGTCACGACCAGTGTCGGCCTGGCCGCCCAGTTCCAGGGTCGTCGCCAGGCAGGCCAACGGGATCTGTGCTTCGGGGAACGCCTGGGACAAGCGCAGCCACGGCAGCGAGCAGGCTTCATCAAACGAGCTGCCGCCGGAATCTTCCGCCAGCAGGCCGACCTTCACACCCAAATGCGCCGACAGCGAGCGCCACTGCGGCCAGTGCTGCGGCAGCGCATACATGTGCAGTGCGGCTTCAGCGTCGCAATGCAGGTCGAGCACTACATCGGCGGTGCAGGCGTGGCTCAGCAGGATGCGTTGCATGCCTTGCAGCTGGCTGCTCGGCTCGGGCAACGCGCTGAGCGCATCGGTCATCGCCTGGCGGATCATATGCACATTGGCGTGAGGATCATCGCCCAACTTGCCGTCCAGCAACGCAGCAACCGGCTCGCTCAACTCGACGAAATCGCGGTTGAAGTTCTTGCCGCTGCCCACTTCGAAACGGCCCTGGTGACTGCCTTGCAGCAACTGGCCCAAGCCCATCGGGTTGGCTACCGGCACCAGCTCGATCACGCCATTGAGCGCACCTTGCTGTTCCAACTCGGCCAGGCGCTTTTTCAGCTCCCACGCAGCGCGCATGCCGGGCAATTCATCGGCGTGCAGGCTCGCTTGGATATACGCCTTGCGCTCGCCCTTGCCAAAGCGGAACACGCTCAGTTGGCGCTCGCACCCCAGGTGGCCCCAGGGCAACAGGTGATCGATACGTTCCATATCAGTGCTTCCGCGGAGCCAGGTAGCTGAGCCAGCGGCGCTCGGCCAACTTGAACAGCCGCACCAGGATAAAGGTGAGGCACAGGTAGAACACGCCTGCGGTGATATAGGCTTCGAACGGCAGGTAGAACTGCGCGTTCACCGTGCGCGCGGCACCGGTGATGTCGATCAGGGTGACGATGGAGGCCAGGCTGGTGGTCTGCAACATCATGATTACTTCGTTGCTGTACTGCGGCAGCGCGCGGCGCAGCGCCGACGGCAGCAGGATGCGGCGATACAGCTTGTAGCGCGACATACCCATGGCCTTGGCCGCTTCGATCTCGCCGTTGGGCGTGGCCTTGAGGCTACCGGCAATGATCTCGGCGGTGTAGGCGCTGGTGTTGATCGCAAACGCCAGGCACGCACAGAACGTGGCGCTGGACAGCAGCGGCCACACGAAACTCTCGCGCACCGCCTCGAACTGGGCCAGGCCGTAGTAGATCAAGAACAGCTGCACCAGCATCGGCGTGCCGCGGATCACGTAGGTGTAGAGCCAGGCCGCGCCATTGACGATCGGCTGCTTGGACACACGCATCAAGCCCAAGGGCAAGGCGGCGAGCAGGCCGAAGAACAGCGAGATGGCGAGCAGTTTCAGAGTGATCAGCAGGCCGCCGAAGTACAGCGGCATGGCTTCCCAGATGACGTTGTAGTCGAAGATCATAGATCAGCCGCCCTTACGCCTACCGAGTAGCGTTTCTCAAGATAACGCAAGGCCAGCAACGACACGCTGGTGATCACCAGGTACATCGCCGCCACTGCGAGGAAGAAGGTAAAAGGCTCGCGGGTGGCATCTGCCGCCTGCTTGGCCTTGAACATCATGTCTTGCAGGCCCACCACCGAAATCAGCGCGGTGGCCTTGGTGAGGACCAGCCAGTTGTTGGTAAACCCAGGGATAGCCAGCCGAATCATCTGCGGCACCATCACCCGGAAGAACACCTGAAAACTGCTCATGCCATACGCAAGGCCGGCTTCGGCCTGGCCCTTGGGAATGGCCATGAAGGCGCCACGAAACGTTTCCGAGAGGTAGGCGCCAAAGATGAAACCCAGGGTGCCGATGCCGGCGGCCAAGGGGTTCAAGTCGATATAGTCGTCATAGCCAAGCATCGGCGCGACGCGGTTAAGCAAGTCCTGACCGCCGTAGAAAATCAGCAGGATCAGCACCAGGTCGGGGATCCCGCGGATCACCGTGGAGTACAAGTCACCCAGCCAAGCCAACCAGCGCACCGGCGACAGGCGTAATGCGACCCCGATCAGACCCAGAACAATGGCCAAGGCCATGGACGACAAGGCGAGCTGAAGCGTCAACCATGCGCCATCGAGGATGACGGCCCCGTAGCCTTTCAACATGATTCAGGTCCTCGAAAAGGGGATGAAAAAATGGCGCAAACCTCAGGAACTCTGTTGCTTGCGCCATTTAGGACAGACAGCTACGACGGTTTACTTGGCTTCAGCGCCGTAAATATCGAAGTCGAAGTACTTTTTCTCGATTTCTTTGTACTTGCCATTGGCACGGATCGCGGCAATCGCTGCGTTGATGCGGTCCAGGTTTTCCTTGTCGCCTTTACGTACCGCAATGCCTACGCCGTCGCCGAAGTATTTGACGTCGGTGAAGGCCGGGCCGGTGAACGCGTAGCCTTTGCCGGCTGGGGTATCGAGGAAACCTTCCTGCAGCAGGGTAGCGTCAGCCACGGTGCCGTCGAGGCGACCGGCTTCCACGTCCAGGTAGATTTCGTTCTGCGAGCTGTAAGGCACAACCGTGGCGCCTTTAGGGGCCAGGACTTCCTTGGCAAAACGGTCATGGATCGAACCGCGCTGCACGCCGATTTTCTTGCCTTTCAGTTCATCCAGACTGTCGCTGACCGCAGTGCCTTCCTTCAACACCAGGCGCGCGGGGGTCAGGTAGTAGCGGTTGGTGAAGTCCACGGACTTCTTGCGGTCTTCAGTGATGGACATGGACGACAGGATCGCGTCGATCTTGCGCACTTTCAGCGCGGGGATCAGGCCGTCGAATTCTTGCTCGACCCAGGTGCACTTGACCTTCATCTCTTCGCACAGCGCGTTGCCGATGTCGTAGTCAAAGCCGACGATGCTGCCATCGGGAGCTTTAGAGGCAAACGGAGGGTAAGCCGCTTCGATACCAATTTTCAGCGGCTTGCCTTCAGCGAAAGCCTGCATGGACAGCACGGACAGCGCCAGGGCGCCCAACAGCACGAGTTTCTTCATCTTGGGACTCCATCGGTATAGGGCAAAAACAGCAGTATGAGCCATGGCCCACGATGCGACTTAAAGGAAACCGAATTGCGGTGCTACGTCCTACGCCAGTTAAGCCTGCGACGACGAGCGAGTGATCGGCATTCTAACGACAGGCTGGAAGCCGATATTTCCTCAATGCGACAACAATTTACAGAAGCACCGAGAAAGCCGTTCCAACTCATTGACAGCCTCTGTATTTTATGCAGAGACAAAAGACATTAAACCTGTAGACACTGCAAGTTGCGGGCCTATTATTCGCAAACCCTTCTAGCACGGCAAGTGTGGCGTTTAATCTAATTTGTTGGGGTGTCTGGAATGCGGCTTTTGCGGGCGGGGACGTAGCACTTTGCCTCATGTTTGGGCGTGAGGTTACACATTTGCGTTCGACGGTAACATTCAGAAACCTCCTACGTGAGAAACCGATATTTATTGGCTTGGATGGAATGAAGATCTGTCAGACACCATAAGGCCTGCTTTGAAATGCCGTCAAAAGGTGGGCGCTGGCTTGCCTGCTCCCACCTTTGATCTTCATTGTTTTCGGGATCCCACAAAAAAGCCCCACCCGGCTCACACCGAATAGGGCTCTGTCCCATCAAACCGCCTTACGCGACGTTCATGGTCTTGTGCGTTTCAATCAAATGCGCCACTACACCCGGGTCTGCCAGGGTAGAAATATCCCCCAACCCGTCATACTCAGCCGTGGCGATCTTGCGCAAGATGCGACGCATGATTTTGCCCGACCGCGTCTTCGGCAACCCGGGTGCCCACTGGATCACATCCGGCGAAGCAATCGGCCCGATCTCTTTGCGCACCCAGTTTTTCAGCTCCAGGCGCAGCGCTTCGTTCGGCTCTTCGCCATTTTTGAGCGTGACATAGACATAGATGCCCTGGCCCTTGATGTCGTGCGGCACACCCACCACCGCCGCTTCGGCGACTTTCGGGTGGGCAACCATGGCACTTTCAATCTCGGCGGTGCCCATGCGGTGGCCGGACACGTTCAACACGTCGTCCACGCGGCCGGTGATCCAGTAGTAACCGTCCTCGTCACGGCGCGCACCGTCGCCGGTGAAGTACATGCCACGGAAAGTCTTGAAGTAGGTATCAACGAAACGGTCATGGTCGCCGTACAGCGTCCGCGCCTGGCCTGGCCACGAATCGAGGATCACCAGATTGCCTTCGGCAGCCCCTTCAATCAGGTTGCCCAGGTTATCCACCAACGCCGGCACCACACCGAAGAATGGCCGCGCGGCCGAACCCGGCTTGAGCGCGTGAGCGCCCGGCAGTGGGCTCATCATGTTGCCGCCGGTTTCGGTCTGCCACCAAGTGTCGACAATCGGGCAACGGGATTGGCCGACGTTCTTGTAGTACCAATCCCAGGCTTCCGGGTTGATCGGCTCGCCCACCGACCCCAATAAACGCAGGCTGCTGCCATCGGCGCCTTCACAGGCAGCGGTGCCCGAAGCCATCATCGCGCGGATCGCGGTCGGTGCGGTGTAGAGGATGTTGACCTTGTGCTTGTCGACGATCTTCGCCACCCGGGTGATGTCCGGATAGTTCGGCACGCCTTCGAACAGCAGCGTGGTTGCGCCATTGGCCAGCGGGCCGTAGACAATGTAGGTGTGGCCAGTGACCCAGCCGACGTCGGCGGTGCACCAGTAGATCTCGCCTGGGCGGTAGTCGAAAACGCGCTCATGGGTCAGGGCCGCGTACAGCAGGTAGCCACCGGTGGTGTGCTGCACGCCTTTGGGCTTGCCGGTTGAACCGGAGGTATAAAGGATGAACAGGGCTTCTTCAGCGCCCATCTCTTTGGGTGCGCACACAGTGCCGGCCACTTTCATCAGGTCTTCGTACCAGATGTCGCGATGCTGGTTCCACTTGATCTGGCCATTGGTGCGTTTGCACACGATGACTTTCTGGATGCTGCTGGTTTCCGGGTTGGTCAGGGCGTCGTCAACGTTGGCCTTCAGCGGAATTTTCTTACCGGCGCGAATGCCTTCATCGGCGGTAATCACCACCTTCGACTTACAGTCGATAATACGACCGGCCAGGGCCTCCGGCGAAAAACCGCCAAACACCACCGAGTGAATCGCACCGATGCGGGTACACGCCAGCATGGCGACCACGGCTTCGGGGATCATCGGCATATAGATCGTCACTACATCGCCGCGGTGCACATCCTGGCCGCGCAGGGCGTTGGCGAACTTGCAGACTTGTTCATGCAGCTCGCGGTAGGTAATGGTGCGGCTCTCGGCTGGGTCATCGCCCTCCCAGATGATCGCCGCTTGGTCGCCACGCTCAGCGAGGTGACGGTCCAGGCAGTTGTAGGAAACGTTCAGCGTGCCATCGGCGAACCACTTGATGTCGACATGGTGATCGTCGAAAGAGGTCTGCTTCACCGTGGTGAAAGGCTTGATCCAGTCAAGACGCTTGGCTTGCTCGCGCCAGAAACCATCGGGGTTGACCACCGACTGCTGGTACATGGCCTTGTAGGTTGCCTCGTCAGTCAGCGTGTTGGCCGCTACTTCGGGGCGAACGGGGTACAGGGAAGCCGCACTCATCTTTCTTACCTCGGTGACATAGTTGTTTTTGTATGGCCCTGTTGTAGCCGGGGCTGGCCTATAGAACCATTCGACGATGGTAGTAACAAGCCCCTACAAATTACCCTGACATCCCCGTTCGCGCCTCTAGCCCGCGGGCTGCGGCGCTTGGCGGCTGTGTGAAAAAAGCTTTACCACGGGATTGTTACAAAAACCGCCAAAAGTGTTTATCAAAAGTGCGGGTATATGAATATAACCCACACGCCTAGAATCACTTCCGCCAACAAAGGCACCGCGATTGACAACGCAACAGCCCCCACGAAGGCAACGTTAATCCGAACTCACCAATCCTAAGTGACACACGTGGCCTCACAAGGGCCCCGTGCCCCCTTTCGCCCTGAAGAAGGTAAGTAAAGAAATGAAAGCTTTATTAGTTATGGCCTTGAGCAGCTTGTGCGTCACCGCCGCCCTGGCCGACGAGGCCCCGACTGAGCTGGCTGGCCAGAACCCGCCGATTGTTGAGGACTACACTTACAGCACCCACCTGGACGTCGCCAAAGTATTGTCGATGAGCAATGTCCCGGAAGTTTGCGAAGTTGTACCGGTGAAGATGGAATATGAAGACTCGCACGGTCAGCGTCATATTCTTAATTACCACGTGATGGGCAATGGTTGCTCTAACGGGTAATAACTTATTAAGACAGGTTTAACCCCGGATCTTGGCCGCCGCAAGAAATCGTTCTTGCGGCCAAGGACCCGCCCTTGGCACACCTAGATCCAACGGTGTGCGGGCTTGCTCGCGAAGACCGTACAGACGACTCCACAGCTCTAAATCTATTCCCCTCCCCTAATGAACCCAGTCCTCATACGACAATCCTGCAACCCGACTGAATTCCCGAACGTTGTTAGTCACCAACGTACACCCCGCCGCAATCGCATGCCCTGCGATAGCTGTGTCATTTTGACCAATGATCAGCCCTGTCTCAGTAAGGCTTCGCTTCACCTCGACCGTCGCACCCACGGCTGCCGGCCCCCAAGGCAGTACTTCATCAAGCCGCTTTACAAACTCATCAACCAATGTCTTGTGCTGGGGAGAGGCCTTCTTACCAATCTGCCCGTACCGCATTTCGGCATAGGTAATTGCCGAGATAACAATTCGATTACTCCTCGCCACCTCCGCCGCCAACCGCTCCAATACACACTCGGGCCGCTCACGCATGATGAACGAGCAAATGCAGGTATCCAGCATGTATGTCGTCACAGATTGAACCTGCCTTCATCGCCAACGACGTCCTGACGCTCTTGGAGAAAATCCTCGTCCGCCTTAGGCAAATCACTCAGAGACCCCCAGCTAGGCCGGACGGGGCGCAGCGTAATCGTGTCGCCATTGCGAGTAATTTCGAGCTCACCGACGCCCTCATAAGCCATATCGTTTGGAAACCGAATAGCTTGGTTCTTTCCGTTTTTAAAAATTGAGACTGTGCGCATGATTAGAACGCCTACCTATGCATGACATTTGCAATGTAAGGACCCAAACAGACATATGCAAGGCATAGGGCGCTTTGCCGACGATCGGAAGCCTCCCGCATTCACGAAAAAAATCCTGAAGTCGCAACCCCTTGCAAACCAAGACCCTGGCCGTAACGACGTTCATTTTGCTCTCCCTCCGAGACTATCCGTCCCAACACAAACCCATTTTTTTCCCCTACAATGCGCGGGTAAATCGGGCCTGCAATATCCCTTTACACAGGGACGAAGAGCCAGACCTGAGGCCTCCGCAGGAGCAAGCACGCACCGCTCCGCACCTCAAGCCTCACGCAGAGTACCCGTAACCCTATTCCGTTTAATGCCTGCGCTAGCTGCTGCAACAAACGATTCCTTAAGATCCACCGCGGCCTCTGGGCCGTGTGAACACCCAACCATCCGGTTTCACACGGGCACCTTTGAGCCCTCACGCAGGAGACGACACGTCATGCTGAGCTGGGACGAATTCGACAAAGAAGAAGAAGGCGAAGTAGCCACCAAAGGCGCCAACGCCGGCCACGCCACCGAAGCCAACATGGACCGCCTCGACGGTGCCGGCGCTGCCGCCGCCATCGAAGCCCGCGCCGTCACCGCCAATGACTCCGCCGCCATCGTGCGCGCCAAG